>NZ_JBIUVQ010000018.1:0-159375 GCF_044743035.1 Streptomyces sp. NPDC087787 | reverse complement strand
AGCTTCGACCCCTGCCTCCCCTGCGGCGTCCACATGTACCTCGGCAACGGCAAAACCCTCACCACCACCCACACCCCCACCTACGGAACCGACCAAGGCTGAACGCGCCAAGGCACCGGGGGAGACGAGGAGCAGACCATGGGCACGATCAGAGTCGGCAGGCGTGACGTGAAGCCCGACACCCCCGGGCACGTCTCCGGACTGCACCAGGGCAACTGGGGCCCGTACGAGCGGCAGACGGGACACCACCGGGACGGCACCTCCGACGCCCGGCGGTCCACGGGCATCCACTGGAAGAAGCACGACACGATCATGAAGGCCATGCCGAACATCTCGCCCGGATGACGGGGCGCGTCGTGGTTCGGGATCGATGTCAGGAGCGGCTCAGCCGGAAGGGAGGAACGGGGATGACAGCGAAACAGTTGCTGGCGGTGGAGGCCGCCCTGGTGGGCGGGCTGGCGGTCGCGGTGCTGATCAAGGAGATGCCGGGGCTGCTGCGCGAGATCAGGATCTGGCGGATGTCCGGCCGCGGCGCGGGCCACGCCCACTGAGCGCCGGGTCGGTACTGGGTCCGGACCTTCGGCGCCCCCGCGGCCGTCGCCGTTGTGACCCACCTCGGCCGGCACTGAAGGAGCGGCGGCCCGCGGGCCGCCGCTCCTTCAGTGCCGGCCGGTCACCAGTAGTGACGGCGACCCGCGACCGCGTGCCCCATCGATCCGAGGATCCACAGGACCAGGCCGATCACGGCCAGGATGATGCCGATGGTCCACAGGATCGAGATGCCGGTGACGAAGCCGACGACGAGCAGGATGACGCCGAGGATGAGCATGACCGCCTCCGTGGGGAGAAGTGCCTCACCGAGCCGGGTACCCCGAAACTGCGCTGTAGTGCCCCATTTTGGCCGGCTCAGCGGGGCCAGGTGGGCAGCAGCGTCCGCCGGTGCGTGGAGTTGATCACTCCGGCCGCCGAGGCGTACCAGGCGACCAGCCCCGTCGCGAGCCCGAACCAGCCGCCGACCTGGGTGGCGACCTGCGGCGCCAGACCGCCCTGGAACTCGCCGATCGCCAGGAGGACGAAGGTGATGGTCAGCAGTACCAGCACCGCGAGGACGGCGAGGCTGGTGCGCAGCGCGGCCACCGCCATGTAGGCGGTGAAGACGGCCCACAGGAGCAGGAACAGGCCCAGGGCGTTGTGCGCGTTGCCGACGGCCGCCACTCGCGGCACCAGCCACCAGTACGTCAACCAGAACGCCCCGAAGGAAGCGAACACGGTCGCGCCGAAGGTGTCGCCGCGTCGGAACTCGAACAGCCCCGCGACGAACTGCGCCAGCCCGCCGTAGAACGCGGCGAGCGCGAGCACCGGGAGGATCGCGCCGGGTTCCTTGAGCAGGTTGGTGTTGATGATGGACAGCAGGATGGTGGGCATCGCGAACCCCGCCAGGCCCAGCGGGGCCGGATCCGCGTAGGCGACCGGCCTCGGGTCGGCCGGGCGGGCCTCTTCGCGCACGGAGTCGCTGGTGTCGTCAGTCATGACCAAAATCCCTTCGACCCGAGGCCGGCAGAACCAGCCGGAACCCGAAGAGCGCAGGCACAGGACGTCCACGGGGCCGAACCCGCGGGCAGCGCCGGCGCTGCCCGAGTCTTCAGCTGTAGCTGTTCACCACACGCGTACCCCTTTGTCCCAGGATCAGTCGGCGGACGGCAGGTGCCGGGGCGCCCGCACTCCTGGCAGAATCCCGGACACCCGCGCGACGAGACGGGCGTCGAGCGGTGGGAACACCGTCACAAGGCCGGCCCTGGGGGGAACGCACCATGAGTACCGAGATCTACTTCAGCAACAACCACCGCGACCTGTGCCAGGAGCACGGAACCGGCGCCGGTTTCCAGTTCGAGTTCTACTGCTCACGCTGCTCCGACACCTGGCGTTCCCCCTTCGAGCCCTTCCGGGCCGGCCAGATGGCGGGCTGGCTGTCGCGCGGGGTGAACGCGGCCTGGTCGGTCATCGGCGGCGGTGCCGCCCAGGGCGTCTCCAACGCGGCCGACGGGCTGGCCGGCGCGAACTACGGAACCCAGCGGGACGCGGCGTTCACCCGCGCCATCGCCAACGCCCAGGGCCACTTCGACCGTTGCCCCCGTTGCACGGCCTACGTCTGCGCCCGCTGCTGGAACCCGGGCCTCGGGCTCTGCCTCACCTGCTCCCCGGACACCGCGGCGGAGGCCCAGGCGGCCCAGCAGCGGGGCCTGAACGACATGGTGGCCCAGCGCGCCTACGACGCCGGTCAGCAGCGCGGCCAGGACTACGACGCCACCACGCCACGCCAGTTGGTCTGCCCGCAGTGCCGCACCGAGACCAGGGGCGCGGCCTTCTGCCCCTCCTGCGGACACCGCCTCGCCCAGACCGACAACTGCTCCTCCTGCCACCGGGACCTGCCCGACGGCGCGGCCTTCTGCCCCTCGTGCGGCACCCGGAGGTGATCACCGGACCGCGGCCCCGGAACTGAGCGCACACGGCGATCGCGTACCGCACGCACGACATGCGGTACGCGGTCCGCGAACGTGCCGCGATCCACGGTGCCGCGGAGTGCCGACTTGGAGGATGATCATCCTTCAACGAGCCCGCCCTTCCAGCCCGGTCGGCCGGGCCACCGCATGCGAAGGAGCAAGGGCAGCAGATGCCGGAGCAGCACGTTCACCACCCCGACATCGCCTTACGGTCCTTGCGCGGAGAACTGGCCCGCCGCTGCCGGACCGTCACCGAGGCCCGCTGGTTCGCCCTCGGCGTCTTCGCGGTGATCCTCGTCAACGCAGGGCTGCTGGGCGTGGAGACGTACTCCGGTCTGGCGACGCAGTGGCACCACTGGTTACGGCAGGCCGAACACATCTGCCTGGCCGCCTTCACGGTGGAGATCCTCGTCCGGATGCTGGCCTACGCCGACCGCCCGCGGGAGTTCTGGAAGGACCCGTGGAACTCCTTCGACCTGGTCGTCGTTCTGTGCGCCTTCGTGCCCGTCGTACGGGAGAACGCCACGGTGCTGCGGCTGCTGCGGCTGGCGCGCGTGCTGCGCACGGCCCGCTTCCTGCCGCAGGTACGGATCGTGCTGGTCGCGGTGGTCCGCAGTCTGCCCGGCACCCTGAGCTTCCTCCTGGTCGGCGCCCTGCTGCTGTACGTGTACGCCATGGTCGGCTGGGTCTTCTTCGGCCGCCACGACCCTCAGCACTACGGCTCCATAGGCCGCGCCGTGCTGACCCTGTTCCTGCTGATGACCCTGGACGGCATCGGCGACGCCGTGCACAGCGGCCTGGAGGTGTCGCGCTGGAGCCTGATCTACTACGCCTCCTACGTCCTGCTGGCCTCCTTCGTCCTGGTCAACGTCCTCATCGGCGTGGTCATCACGTCCCTGGAGGAGGCCCGCGAGATGGAGAGGGACCAGCCCGCCGAAGCGGCGGACGCCGTTGGCTCCCCCGACGTCCAGCAGCATCTCGCCGACCGGATCGCGGCGGCCCGCAGAGCCCTCGACGACCTCGAGCGCGACCTCGGGCAGACGGCGCCGCCACGTCCAAGGCAGGCGGCCATGGTGGTCCCGGCGGTCGTGGCGCGCGCGGCGCCCGGCTCCGCGAGGGCCCGGCAGCGGGCGTCCCGACGGCGCGGGTGAGGCGGCCGCGGGGTCGTCGGTGACGGGGCCCGGGAGGGGGTGGGTCTTCTCACAATTCGGGCCGAAACGGGTTCGCAGTGACGGCGGCCACTTCACCAGACGCACATTTTGTCTACCTTCGCCAAGCAGTTTCCCCCGTTTGCCGACCCATTGCGGAGGCCTGTCCGATCATGCCCCATTCGCGTTCCCTGCCGCGTGCGAAGACCTCGGCGGCCTCGTCCGGGCGCCGGGTCGGCCGCGCCGGTGCCTGCGCCGGCGCCCTCCTGGCCTCGGTGGCGACCCTCTTCTCCCTCGGCGCGCTGCACGCGGCACCCGCGGTCGCCGCGCCCGCCCCGGCGCAGCAGGCCCACGCCGCGTCGGCCGTCCCGGTGGCGCCGCACCCGCAGAGCAAGGCGCGGGTGACGGCGGCGGTGCTCAACCTCGACGGCGCGAGCAGGAAGCCGTCGCTGTACGGGCAGGACGCCCCGTACGACACCGCCAGCATCATCAAGGTCGACATTCTCGCGGCGCTGCTGCTTCAGGCCCAGGACGCGGGCCGGCATCTCACCGCCCAGGAACGCGGCCTGGCGGAGCCGATGATCCGCAAGAGCGACAACGCGGCGGCGAACGCCCTGTGGCGCGAGATCGGCCGGGCGCCGGGTCTGGAGGCCGCCAACAAGCGCCTGGGGCTGACCTCGACCAAGGGCGGTCCGGACGGCAGGTGGGGGCTGACGCGGACGACGGCGAGCGACCAGATCCGCCTTCTGCTGTCCGTGTTCGACAGCGCCGGGGCGTCGAGGACCGGCTCCCCGCTGAACAAGGAGTCCCGGACCTACATCCGGTCGCTGATGAACCGGGTCGCGAGCGAGCAGGCCTGGGGTGTCTCGGCGGCCTCCGGCGCCGAGTACGCCTTGAAGAACGGCTGGCTCCAGCGGACCACCTCCGGTCTCTGGGACGTCAACAGCGTCGGCCGGATCACGGTGGGCGGACACCGCTACCTCGTCGCCGTACTGTCCGACGGCAGTGCGTCGATGAGCGACGGCGTCGCCCTGGTGGAGCGGGCGGCCCGGCAGGCCGTGTCCGCGGCCGCCCGGACCTGACGGGCGCCGGCGCCGGGAACCCGCGGGTCCCGGCGCCGCACCCCCGCCACCCCGCCCTCTGTGGTTAGTTGCGTCATTGCGCAACTGTATAGTCGTGCCGGGTGTCACCGGGCCGTAGACCGGAGTCCGGACCAACGCGACGGGGGAGCAGTCATGGGCAGTCGAGTCGGATCATCGGGACGGGGCGGCGATCCGGTCAGCCGCAACCAGGAGCTGGCGCTGCTGCTGGGTGCCGTGCTCATCTGCGGATTCGGCCACGCGGGCGGTTCCCTCGCCATGACGGGCAGCCTGCCGCCCGATCTGGCGTTCCACATCGCCGTTCTGGCCCTGCTCCCGCTGCTGTGCCATCTGGGGGTACGGCGGTTCGCCCCGCACGCCGACCCGCTGATCCTGCCCCTGGCCACCCTCCTCACCGGCCTGGGCATCGTCCTGATCCACCGCCTCGACATCGCCTACCAGGCCCGGTACAACTCGCCCACGGCGGTCGGCGGACAGATCATGTGGGTCGGCCTCGCGGTACTCGGATTCATCGTGATCGTGATCGGGCTCAAGGACCATCGCCGGCTCCAGCGCTATCCCTACGTGGCCGTCACCGTGGGCCTGGTGCTGCTGATGGCCCCGGCCTTCTATCCCGGCGACGTCTACGGCGCCAAGCGGTGGATCTTCCTCGGGCCGCTGTCCTTCCAGCCCGGCGAGTTCGTGAAGATCGTGATCGTGCTCTTCTTCGCCGGGTACCTGACGCTCCGCAAGGACGCCCTGGCCCTGGCCGGACGGCGCTTCATGGGCATGTACCTGCCCCGGGGGCGGCAGCTCGGCCCGATCGCGGCCGTATGGGTCATCAGCCTGCTCGTCCTGGTCCTCGAACGGGACCTCGGCACCTCGCTCATCTTCTTCGGCGCCTTCGTCATCATGCTGTACGTCGCGACCGAGCGGACCAGCTGGGTCGTGTTCGGCGTCGGCATGTTCGCCGTCGGAGCCGTCGTCGTGGGCTCCCTCGAACCGCACGTCCACGGCCGGGTGGTCGCCTGGCTGCACCCCATGGACATCTACCTTCCCCCGGACCAGCGGCCGGCCGGACTGATCTCCGACCAGGCGGCCCAGGCGCTGTTCGGGTTCGGCTCCGGCGGGATGCTCGGTTCCGGCATCGGCCAGGGCCACCCCGAGCTCATCGGCTTCGCCGGGCGCAGCGACTTCATCCTCACCACCGTCGGCGAGGAACTCGGCCTGGCCGGAGTGACGGCCGTGATCCTGCTGTACGCCCTGCTCGCCGAGCGCGGCCTGCGGACCGCGATCACCGTGACCGACCCCTTCGGCAAGCTGCTGGCCGCCGGTCTGGCGACCACACTGATGCTGCAGGTGTTCGTCGTCGTCGGCGGTGTCACCGGGCTCATCCCGCTCACCGGAAAGGCCCTGCCGTTCCTGGCCCAGGGCGGCTCGGCGATGGTCGCCAACTGGCTGCTCGTCGCCCTCCTCCTCAAGGTCAGCGACACCGCCCGCCGACCCGCGCCGGTCCCGGCGGCGGACATGGACGCCGCCGAGACCCAGCTGGTCCGCCGCTGACCCGGTCCCCGGGGCGACCGTGGGTGCCGGGTCCTGTCCCCCGTTCAGTGCTCGAGGAGCTTCCTGGCCACGCGGGCCGCCGCCTCGCTCTCGGCCGCCGGCGGCGACAGTTCGCTCAGGGTGTCGAGGTCGGTGTCCTGCTGGAGCTCCGTCTCCCAGGCGGCGGCGAGGCTCTCCTGATCCTCGCGTGACAGCCCCTGGACGTGCTCCCGGTGCCGCGGATCGAGGGCGGTCAGGAATCGCTCGACGGTTTCGATGGGCATGTCGCTCTCCTTGATCAAGGCGTGCCGCCCCGGCGTGTACGCCGAGGCCGGTACACCGGGTTACTCCCTGCGTCGGACGCCGACCGCGCCACCGTCCGGCACCGTGGGGCGGGTGAGAACAAGCCGCCCCGCACGCCGTGCCTTCCTCGTGGTCCATGTGGTCGCCTCCGCCAGTTGGCTCGGCCTCTCCCTCGGACTGCTCGCCCTCGCGATCGCCGCGGTCACCACGCGCTCCGCGGTGACCGTGGAGACCTCCGTCCGCGCCATGGAACTCCTCGCCGACTGGCTCCTGCTCCCCGTCGCGTTCGCCACCCTGTTCAGCGGCCTCGTGCTGTCCCTGGGTACCCAGTGGGGGCTCGCCCGGCACCGGTGGGTCTACACGAAGTTCTGGCTGACCCTGGCCACGACCGCCGCCACGGTCTTCGCGCTGCGCCCCGGGCTGACCTCGATGGTCCGGGACGTCGCCGCGGGCGAGCCGCCGGCCGGCTCCCACGGAATCCTGATGGGCCCCGCCGTCTCCCTGACCGCGTACGTCTTCATGACGGTGATCTCCGTACTCAAGCCCTGGGGCCTGACCCGCCGCGGCCGGCGGCACCGCGCCTCCCAGCGTGCGGACCGGACCGCCGGCCGCCGGAGCGCACCGGTCTGAGCCGGTAGCGGCACGGAGGGGGCAACGGCGTCCGGGTCGGAGTGGTCGTCGTCATGCTGTCCCCGGGCCCGCGGCCCCGACACGAGGGACGGGTGCGACACCCCGTGCCTCTGACGAGCCGCGCGGGTCCGAAGGCCGTGCCGGGACCGTACCGGCGCGTGCGGCGGGCGCCCGTCCGGTGCCCGCCGCATGCCCGCCGGACGGGGCTCAGCCCCGCCCGTTCCGCTTGTCCAGGACCTTCAGCACCGCACGCGCCATGGCCTCCTCGCCCTTGGCGTTGGGGTGGGCGGGGGCCGCGGGCGAGGCCGGCTGCAACGGCTCGATCCAGCGGTCCGCCGGGGCCTTGCACATGTCGTGGCCGACCGTGGGCGCGTAGGTGTCGACGTATTCCGCGCGGTTCCACGCCGCCACCAGGCGGAGCATCGTGTTCAGCCGTTTCTCGGTGTCCCGCAGATAGGGGAAGTCCCGCGCGGCGAACGGCACCGAGGGGAAGCAGCCGCTGCCGTCGTCGGGCAGCAGGTCCGGATAGCCGACGACGAGCACCCGGGCGTGCGGCGCCCTGGCGTGCACGGCCCGCAGCACGCGGTCCACCTTCGGTGCCGTCCGCGCGATGTCGAGCGTCAGCCGGTCGATGCCGGACGAGGCGTAGTGGCGCCGGCAGGGGTCCGACTCCGGCTGCTGGGACCCTAGTTGGGCGCAGGTGGCGATGATGGAGCCGAACCCGACGTCGTTGCCGCCGATCTGGACCGTCACCAGGTCGGTGTCCTTGCGCAGCGCGTCGAGTTGGGCGCCGTTGGAGCCCTGCGGCTTCCACATCTCCTCGGTCGTCGCCCCGCCGCAGCTCACGTCCGTGAACGAGCCGGCCTTCCGATCCGCCGCGACGAGCGACGGGTAGTTGCTGTCCGAGCGCCCGCAGGCGGCGTCGACCTGCCGCGGGATTCCGGGACCGGAGGTGTAGGAGTCCCCGAGCGACACGTAGTGCGCGGCACGGCCGGCCCCCGCGCCGGTACCGGCTCCGTGGGCCGAGGCGGGCGCCGTGGAAGCGGCGGCGAGGGCGCACGCCCCGAGCGCCGCCCCCACCGCGGCCGGCCACCGGCGCCCTCTCGCGCTTTCCTGTCGTGACATCAGTTCCTCCCCTGTGCCGGGACTTCGCGCGCGGTGGGCCGCCGTCGCACGTTCGACTGGGCTTGTATACCGTTCGGTAAGTCCCCGGGGCCAGAGGTGTGAAGCGGTGACGGCGAGCTCACTCCGGGATGGACAGGGGCAGTTCGGCGGTGATCGTGGCGCCCTCGGGATCGGTGCGGACAGTCAGGGTGCCGCCGATCTGCTCGACGCGCTCGTGCATGGACTGGATGCCGACGCCGGGTTTCCACGGATCGGCGCAGCGGCCGGAGTCCGCGACGGTCACCCGCAGACGGCCGTTGCCGAGCAGCTCCAGGGTGAGCGTGGCGGTGGTCACGGCGGCGTGCCGGGCGATGTTGGTGACGGCCTCCACCGCCACCCGGTAGGCGGCGACCTCCACGGCCGCGGGAAGCTGCGGCAACGGCTCCGGGGCGTCGATCGTCACCGTGAGGGGGCGGCCGTCGGCGACCCGCAGCGGTGCGGTGCGCTGGCGGATCGCCTCGACGAGGCCGAGTTCGTCGAGGGCGCGGGGGCGCAGCCCGTAGACGATCCGCCGGATCTCGGTGATCGTGTCGCCCACGTCGGCGCGCAGCGCGCGGAGGGTCTCGACCGCGTGCTCGGGGTCGGTGGCGATGAGGTTGACGACCGCGTCCGCCGTGTAGGCGATGCCGGTCAGGGTGGGGCCGAGACCGTCGTGCAGATCGCGGCGCATACGCCGCCGCTCCTCCTCCAGCGCGGTCACCGTGCGGCCCCTGGACAGGCGCAGTTGCTCGCTGAGCCGGGCCGCGTGCAGGGCCTGCGCCAGCGGGGCCGCGACCAGGTCGAGCACCGCGGCGGCCGCTCCGGGCAGCCGGAGATGTCCCGGCGGGAGACCGACGACGAGATCGCCCACCTTCTCACCGTCCGCGCGCAGGGCGGTGACCTGGACGTGATCCGCGTCGACGGCGCCCGCGGTGGCGACCACGGTGTCCTCCTGGCGCAGCTCGATGCCGGGCACGCCGAGCGTCGTGCGCAGGGTGTGCAGCCACAGCGGGGGAGGGGCGCCGGCGGTCAGGTCCGTGCCGAGGCGGGTCAGCGTCTCCACCGCGTCGGCCGACCGGCCGAACAGCATCTCGTCCATCACCGCCTCGACATGACGCCGGACCGGCTGGTACCCGGCGGCGATGGCGGCCGCCAGCAGCGGAGGCACGCCCTTGTCCGGCCGGGCGCCCACCGCCATCTCCCAGACGGCGGCGATGCCCTCGTACACCGCGGCGCTCAGCGCGAGCATGACGATGAGGACGGCGGCGCCGCGCATCACCACCCGGACGTCCACCGCGCGGGGCGCGACCAGTGCCACGGTGATGGCGCCCGGCAGCAGCAGGGACACCGCGCCGACCGTCAGCACGCCGGCCGGGAAGCCGAGCGTGAGGGAGTTGTCCACCGCGAACAGCAGCATCCCGGCCAGCGTCGTCCCGGCGGCGCCCAGCACCAGCCACAGCACGCGGCGCCGGTCGTCGCCGGAGGTGAGCTCGAACAGCACCCAGGTGGCGGCGCACATCGCCGTCCCGGACGCCACCCCGGCCGCGATCAGCGCCGGTTCGCCGCCCGTCCGCGACGCGGCCGCGCAGCCCGCGCCGCAGACGGCGATCGACGCCTCCGCCCAGCGCAGCGTCCGCGACACCGGCCGCGCCTCGACGACGCGGAGGGCGGCCAGCGGCACGGTGACCGTCGAGGCCAGCACCACCGGCACCACGGCGAGGTCCGGGACACCGGCCGCGGCCGCGAGCGGCGCGCTCAGCAGCGCCGCCGCGGACAGTCCGAGCAGCCGGGAGGCGGCCGAGGCCCCGCGCCGGGCGGTGACCAGGGTGTACGACGCCGTCAGGCCGAGGCCGACCACCAGGGCCCACAGGACCCATCGCTCGGACGGGGACGGCGGCGCCCACCACAGGGACGCGAGCGCCGTGCCGGCGACCGGAGCGAGGGCCGCCCCGCGCAGGGCGGCCGGCGGACGCGCGGTCATGAGGCGGGGCCGGACGTGTCGTCGCCCAGTCCCCGCTCGCGGGCGAGCAGGATGGCCTCGGTCCGGCCGCTCACCCCCAGCTTGGCGAAGACGGCGGAAAGATGGTTCGCGACGGTCTTGACGGCCAGTTCCAGCTCGGCCGCGACCCGGGCGTTGCCGTGGCCGCGCGCCACCCGGTCGAGGATCTCCCGTTCCCGTGCGGTCAGTTCGGGGAACGGGTCGGCCGGCCGGGGCGGCGGCCCCACCTGGCCGAGCAGGCGGGCCGCCACGCCCGGCGCGATGACGAACTGTCCGGCCGCCACCGACCGGATGGTGGTCAGGATCTCCTCCTGCTGGGCGCCCTTGAGGAGATAGCCGCGGGCCCCGGCGCGCAGCGCCGACAGCACCGTCTCGTCGTCCTCGTACATGGTGACGACGAGCACCGCGACGTCGGGCAGCAGCGCGGTCAGCCGCCGGGTGGCCTCCACCCCGTCCATGGCCGGCATCCGGATGTCCATCACCACCACGTCCGGACGGCTCAACTGCGCCTCGCGCAGCGCTTCTTCGCCGGTCGCCGCCTCCGCCACCACCTCCACCCCCGCCAGCGAGGTCAGCAGGGCGCTCATCCCGCGCCGTACTACGGGATGGTCGTCGGCGATGAGCACCCGGATGGGACGGGCCGCGGAGGTCATGTCCCGATGATGGCCGAGACCGGTTCCCGTCGGGGAGGCTCTTCTCCCAGGACGTACGGGAAAACCTCCCTGCGGCCGGGGACGAACCACCGATGCGCGCCGGAACTCCGCTGCCGCATGCTCGCCGCACCGGGTCGCCGCACCGGCGGCCCCCGACTCCCTGAGACAGGAGCCCAGATGAGCCCGAACAGCCCTTCCGGAACCGTTCCCGGCCTCACCCGCAAGAACAAGGTGGGCCTCGTGCTCGCGGGCCTGCTGGGCCTGCTCGACATGACCAACTTCGTCACGCTCCCGGAGCCCGACGCGGACACCCAGGGCCCGCCGATGGCCGTCGGCATCGCCGACGGCGTGCTGGGCGTGATCACGGTGCTCGCGGTCGTCTACACCTGGCGCACGCTGAACCGGACGGGCTCCCGCGTCGTTGCGGGCTCCCGGATCGTGTCGGTGGTCTCGGCCCTGCCGGCGTTCTTCGTCAGCGGCGTCCCGGCCGCGGTGGTCGCCCTGGTCGCCGTGTTCACGATCCTCAGCGTCGTCGTCATCGCCCTCGTCCTGACCCGCCCGGCCCCCGAGGCCGAGGCCGGCGCCGCCTGACCGGCTCCGGGGGCACGTCGTGCCGCTCGGACGCCGAGGACGCATCCGCCACCGCAGGGGAGCGGCGGATGCGTCCCCGTGCCGTACCGGCCGGGCCGCTCACGGACGCCACGAACGCCGTACGCGCCCGACACCAGGGGGGAGTCGGGCGCGTACCGGCGGAAAGGGTTCAGCGCCGGGCCACGGCCCGGCCCTGGCTGAGCTGTGCGGTGAGGAGATGTGCGTCGAGCAGCGCGACGTCGGCGGTGCGGTCCGCCCGCGCGTAGCCGGCGAGCATGCGCTTGGTGAGGGTCAGGGCCTCCGGCGCGCGCCGCACGAGGGGCCTGACCCAGGCGTCGACGACCGCGTCCAGCTCCTCCACCGGCGCGACCTTGTGCAGCAGACCGAGCCGATGGGCGGTGCCGGCGTCGAACGGCTCACAGGTGAGCATGAGTTCGCGGATCCTGGCGGACCCGCCCTCGGCGACCAGGCGGCCCATGGCACCTCCCCAGGCGGGCGGCAGCCCGAGGCCGATCTCCGGCATACGGAACCGGCAGGTGTCCGCCCCGGCGCGCAGGTCGCAGAAGGAGGCCAGCGCCAGTCCGGCGCCCACGACCTTGCCGTGGAGCCTGGCGATGGTCACCGCGTGCGAGTTCTCCAGGGCGTCGCACACCCGGTAGGCCTTGTCCACGATGCGCCGCATGGCGCCGCCGGTCGGGTCCTCCGCCAGTGCCGCCTGGAACTCGTCGCGATCGGCGCCGAGACAGAAGTCGTCGCCCACCGCCGACAGCAGCAGCACCCGGATGTCGGGCCGGTCATGAAGGCTGTTGAGCAGCGAGACGAGGTCGTCGAGAGCGGCGACCGTCAGCGAGCTGTCCTGCGCCGACGGGTTGAGCGCGACCCGGAGGACCGGCCCGTCCTGCTCGACCCGTATCGCCTTGTAGGGGAAGTTGTCGAAGGTATTCGTCATTTCAATCATATGAGAGCGACATCCAGGTTCAGCGGGCGCCGGAACGCCACGCGCGGCGCCCACGTCGGCCGGCGCACCAGCGTGAGCCGCGGGAAGCGCCTGACCACGTGGTGCAGGAGGGTCTGGGCCTCCATCCGGGCCAGGGGCGCGCCGAGGCAGTAGTGAATGCCGCCGCTGAAGGCCAGGTGCGCCGGTTTGCGGTGCATGTTGAACAGTTCGGCGTCCTCGTGCTTGGCGGGGTCGCGGTTGGCGGCGCCCACCATGAGGTGGACCATCTCGTCCTTGCGCACCTCGACACCGCCCAGCTCGGTGTCCCTGGAGGAGACACGGCTTATCACATGGGTGGGCGGGTCGTAGCGCAACGACTCCTCCACGGCGGCCGGCACGAGGTCGGGGTGGATGGTCAGCCGGTCCCACTGCCTGGGGTGCTCGAGGACCAGCAGGGTCATGGTCGACAACAGGGTGGACGTCGTCTCCAGGGCCGCCAGCAGCACGAAGAGTGCCAGGAAGTAGACGGACTCGTCCGCCCTGTCCTGGTCGCTCTCCATGGCGTCCCAGAGCTTGATCCAGCGCGATACGGGGTCGTCGCCCGGGTGGGCGCGCCGCTCGCGCACCAGGTCGAGGAAGTAGGCACGCAGTTCGGCCGTGGCCGCGTCGGACAGCGCCAGCTGACTGGCCGAGGGCAGCAACTCCTGCGTGAAGACCTGGTCGTGGGTCAGCTCGCGCAGCCGGGGGAAGTCGGCGCTCGGCAGGCCCAGCCAGTGCCCGATCGTGGCGACCGGCAGCTCTTCGCTGACCAGGGCGTTGAAATCGGCCTCACCGTCGCGCAGCCGGACGGCGAGGGTGTCCATGAGCCGGCCCGTGATGCGGCCGACCGTGCCGCGTATCTCCTCCATGGAGGTGCGGTCGAACATGCCGGCCGACCGGCGCACCCAGGTGTGTTCGGGGGGATTGAGGGCGGGCAGCGTCCTGCTCATCTCACGGGAGGAGGGGGCAGTCCAACGGGTGCCGTCGCCCTGCTGTTCTCGCCAGCGGGCGTCCGGTTCCAACCAGTCCCGGCTGCGCAGGACCTGATCGCACAGGTCGAAGCGCGTGACGAGATGACCTCCCCATGGCGCTGCGACGACTCCGCCCCTCGACCGAAGCTCCGCGTAGATCGGAAAGGGGTTGGCCTGGCCCTTCGCTGTCCGAAGACGAGAGAAGAGAGAGACCGCAAAACGTCTGTCGGGGGGCGGAGTTACCGCTGTCTCCACGACGGCTCCTTTCTAGGCATCAGCCGCCATGCATACCCCAGCGGTGGCTTGAACATACGAAATGACTATGCGCGCGGGGGTTGCCTTCGTCACTCCCCTCGGGTCCATGCCAGGAAGCGGCTGAACATCCCCGCCTTGGGCTTGGCCGCGGACGTCGCCGCAGGCCGCGGCGCTGCGGCGGTGGCCATCGGCGTCGCGGGAGCGGCCGTCTGCGGCGTCTGCGCCTGTGCGGGCGTCGGCGCCACGACCCGGGGCGTGAACCGGACCGGGAGGGCGACCAGCGAACGGCTCCACGGGGCCGGAACCCAGCTCAAGTCCTTGAACGGTACGCGAACTTCGACGTCCGGCAGCCGGTTGAGGAGGGACTCGACGGCCGTGACCGCGATCATGAACGCCGGGTCCTTGGCCGGGCAGGCGTGCGGACCGGCCCCGAAGGCCAGATGCGCCTTCGCGCTGAGCTGCTCACGGTGTTCGGCCAGCCGGGGATCGGTGTTGGCCGCCGCGAACGAGATGAGGACCGGGTCGTTCGCCCTGAGCGTCCTGCCGCCCAGCTCCACGTCGTGCGTCGGGTAGTGGGCCGCGTAGTTGGCGATCGGCGCGTAGTTCCACAGGACCCGGGTGACGGCGTCCTCGATCGGCAGCCCGGCCTGCCACTCCTCGTCGAGGATCAGCGCGCTGCTCGTGCCGATGGCCGCCGCCAGGGGAGCGGTGCCACCGGACAGCAGGGTCACCAGCTGGTGCAGCACCTCCTCGTCGGTCAGCCCCGCGCCGTGCTCCATCAGACGCGTGGTCAGGTCCTGTCCCGGCCGGCGCCGCTTGAGGGCGATCAGCTCGGAGAGCGCCTCGCCCAGCACCTGGTCGGCGTTGGGGGTGCCGTCGAAGATGCCGCTGATGCCGACGATGACACGGTCACCGATCTCCGGCGGGCAGCCGAACAGGTCGCTGAAGACCAGCAGCGGCAGCGGCTGGGCGTAGTCGGCCATCAACTCGGCCTGTCCGAGGCGGTCGGTGCTGAACCGGCTGATCAGGTAGTCGGCCGACTGCTGGGTCTGGCGCACCAGTTGAAGCTCGTTGACGCTGGCCAGGGAGTCCGTGACCGCCTGGCGCAGCCGGGCGTGCGCCGCGCCGTCACTGAACAGCGCGTTGGGCCGGTACCCCATCATCGGCAGCGCCGGGCTGTCCTCGGGGACACGCCCCTGGTTAAGCGCGTTCCAGCGCCGGGAGTCCCGGACGAACGAGGCGGGGTTCTGCAGGATGTACAGCGCGGCGTCGTAGCTGGTGACCAGCTCGACCTGGACGTCCGGGGCGACGTCGACCGGCGCGCTCGGGCCGAGGGTGCGCAGGTACTCGTAGTGGCTGTCGGGATCGGAGCCGAACTGAGGCCCGTAGAACGGGACGTTGGCGTGGGCGGGGCAGCCGGGCGGCGGCCCCTGTATGCCGGGACGCTGCTGCATGGGCGGTGCTCCTAAGAGATGAGGGACAGAAGGTGGTGCACGAGAGTGATGAGGGCCTGCGCCGCCGAGTTCTGGTCCCGTACGTCACAGGCGACGACGGGGGTCTCCGCGGACAGGTTCAGGGCCTCGCGCACCTCCGTGAGCGGGTAGTCGGTGGTGCCTTCGAAGTGGTTGACACCGATGGCGTAGGTCAGGCCGAAGCGTTCGACCAGGTCGAGGACCGGGAAGGACTCGGAGAGCCGCTCGGGGTCGACCAGCACCAGGGCGCCGAGGGCACCCCGGGACAGTTCTTCCCACATCTCCTTGAAGCGTTCCTGACCGGGCGTTCCGAAGAGGTAGAGCACCACCTCGTCGCTGATGGTCAGTCGGCCGAAGTCCATGGCGACCGTCGTGGTCGTCTTGTCCGGAGTTCCCGACAGGTCGTCAAATCCCACACTCGCTTCGGTGATCTCCTCTTCGGTCCGCAAAGGCTCGATCTCGGAGATACTTCCGATGCACGTGGTCTTCCCGACTCCGAAGTGGCCCACCACAAGGATCTTGACCGCGGTGGAGACGGCTGAATCCAGGTACACGTATCACGCTCCGAATCGGGCTTTGAGGCCATCGAGTACCGCGCTGAGGATTTCCCGATCGACACGTTCGGCGCGGGGGACGGGCTTCCTCGTGATGATGAGGCCGCCGTCTTCCAGCTCCGCCAGAAGAATCCGGACGATCCCCAACGGCAGGTGAGTATGAGCGGCCACTTCCGCGACGGACAGAAAACCGTCCGTGACCATCTCCAGAACCTGGCCCGCCTCCGGGGAAAGCATGCGGCCGGCGGCGGAGACGCCGTCTTCCGCGGACACCAGGGTGGTGCGCTCGTAGGCGTGGTCCGGGGGCAGGGAACGCCCGTTCGTGACCACGAACAGAGGCACTAAGGCCGAGGTCAGCTCGAGATCGGGCTCATCGCTCACTTGCTGCTCACCGCCCCTTGTGGTGACAGATGCTCGCTCAGCCGGGGCACCACCTGGTGCAGCCGGGTCGTGAACTCCTCGATGTCGGCGTCGTGGTCGGCCGCCGCGGCCAGGAAGGCGCCCTGACCGGCCGAGATCAGGAAGATCCAGCCGTGCTGGAACTCGATCACCGTCTGCCGCCAGCGGGCGTGCTCGTGCACGCCGGCGAACTGCGAGGTGGCGCGGCTGTAGGCATGGATGCCGGTCATGGCCGCCGAGATCGTGTCCGCCAGGTCCTGGCTCATGCCCGTGGTGGCACCGCGGGGCAGGCCGTCGGCGCCCAGCAGCACCGCGTGACGGGCACCCCGCACCTGGTCGACCGCCTCGTCCAGGTCGGCGATCGGAACGCCGGTTCCCCGCCTGTCGCCCATCTGGCTCCCGGCACGGCCGGAACGCTCCGCCGCGGCCTCCGCGTTGACCCGGGGAGGCGAGGTGAGGTTGTTGCCGAGCCTGGCGACGAGCCGGTGCATGCGGAAGGAGATCTGCTGCATGTCGACGTCGGGCGCCGCGGCCGCGGCGAGGTAGGCACCCTGCCCCGCCCCGATCAGGAAGATCCAGCCGTGGGAGAACTCGATGATCGTCTGGTTCCACTGCCTGTCCTCGCCCGGACCGGCGAAGTGGGAGGTCGCCCGGCTCAGTGCCTGCATCCCCGCCATGGCGGCGGATATGGTGCGCACGTCCTTCTCCGACATCCCGTCGGTAGCGCCGCGGGGAAGACCGTCTGCGGACAGCAGAACAGCGTGCCGCGCCTTCGGCACGTTGCTCACGATGTCCTCGAGCATCCACGACAGGTCGTTGGTCATGCGTTATCGGACCCTTCGATCGGAGCCGCGGAGAGGTTCCGGCCCGAGAGTGTGCCGCGCTGGAAGGCCCCCAGGCTTCGGCCGGAGCGGCCGGCGTCGTCCGGCGGAGCGACGGGCCGTGCCGAGTCGTCGTCGGCGGGAACACGGTCGGGAGCGGTGTCGGGAACACTGGCTATGGGCACCTGGCGCGCCCCGCGCTTGGGCAGACCGTGAGCGGTGCGCGTCCCGGCCTCGGACCGGCCCGTCGCACTGCGGATCGGGCTGACCTGGGAGACCTCGGCGGGCGCGATCTCCTCCTCGGTCCACAGCTCCTCGGGCAGCAGGACCACCGCGCGGACGCCGCCGTAGCGGGAGATGCCGGTGACGTCCACCCGGAACCCGTACTGCTGGGCGAGCAGGCCGATGACGGGGAAACCGAACTTCGGCTGGTTGCCCAGGTGGGACAGCCGGGGGCGGAACTCGCCGGACAGCAGGGTGGACGCCTTCTGCCGGTCCTCGTCGTTCATGCCGACACCGGCGTCGTCGATGACGATGCACAGGTTCTTCTGCACCCGCTGGAAGGTCACCTCGATCGGCGAACCCTGCTGGGAGAAGCTGGCCGCGTTGTCGAGGAGTTCCGCGACGGCGAGAGCGACCGGCGAGACCGCGGACGCCTTCAGCGCGAAACCGCTCTGCTGCATGATTTCGACACGGCGGAAGTTGCGAATTTGTCCCTGCGCGCTGCGCACCACGTCATAAACGCTCGCCGGCTTACTGCGGCGACCCAGCGGAGCACCGCACATCACCGCAATGCCCTGAGCCTTCCGCGCCATTTGCGCGTTGGCGTGGTTCACCTCCAGCAGATCTCCGAGCACGGCGTGACCGCCGTACTTCCGCTGAATGTCCTCAAGAAGTGTCAACTGCTCGGCCGCAAGGCTCTGGAGAAAACGCGCGGAGCCCTTGAGGACGGCCTTGGTGCTCTCCTCGGCTCCTTCTTCGGCCTCGCGGATGGTCTGGTCGTGCTCCGCCTTGTGACGCTGCAATTCCTGCCACACCGTGGCAAGTTGCCCCTCGGCCTCGCTCAGCTTCTGCGTGTAGGCGGCCTCGGCCTGGCTCTTTTTCGTCGTGATGGCATTATTTCGACGATAGAGCACCAGGACCGCGGCGACGGCGAGCACCACCGCGGCAACCAGGCACCAAACAAGTGCGTCTCGATTCATGGAAACCTTTCCTGGCGTTTAGCCTGCAGCCGTGGGTGGGTGGCGCCTCGTGGAAGTCCGCAGCACAACCGCTCGGAACGACCCTACGGCTGTTGCGTTGAGAACAGGCCGACCTCAATGCAGTGCCCGAGCCGAGTGGACCAAGGTCACGGACGCGGGGATGCTATCACTCACTTAGGGCACCCTCTGCAGGTCCGGGAGGGCAAGTGCCCGGCGCCGTTGGCCACTTGGCCGCGCCCTGATATGCGCGGGTCTTGCTTCCCGCGGGCCGCCCGTTAACCGTTATGAGTTCGCTACATGAGGCGGATTGCGCGATATTTGCCATTTATGCGGCCAAGTCCTCATGCCGCACTGTGATCTGACGGATCGTCGCGCGGGCGGCGCACCACACGCTCACAACCCCGCACCGCTTTTTTCACAGACGGCGCCGCGCACGCCCACGGGGTCATTACGGGGGGACGACTTCCGGATGCTCAACGGTTCCCCTCGTGCGACACGGCCGGCGGATCGAAGGCGACCCGGGTGCGGGCACCGTCGGCCCAGATCACTTCGACGCCCCTCTCGTCGGCCACGCACCGGGACACCGCCTCCGTCAGGGGCACGGGACCGGGCTCGGCGGTCAGCGCGGCGAGCGCGACGTGCACACAGGTGCCCTTGGCCGGTCCCGTGAGGCGCGGCACCTCGGCCCACCGGGTCCAGGCGGTGCCCCGGGGAGCGCGGACCGTGCCGGGGGAGGGGTCCCAGCCGTGCAGCCCGAACAGCGCCGAGACCACGTCCTGCTCCGGCCCGGTGGCCCAACCCGTGTGCGTGACGCGGGCGTTGTCCGGGGCGCCGATCACCCGGTGCACCCGGAGCTCATGACGTCCGTACGCCACCGTGACGCTCTCCACCCGCAGGCCCGGCACCATCGGGGGCCCGGTGACGAAGACGGGCCGGTGCCAGGATGCCGCCCAGCCCCAGCCGTCACCGTGGCCGGCACCCAGCGGATGGATCCGGCGACGGGTGCTGGGCCGGCCGTCCACCTCCACCGACAGGTGGTTGTCCGCGACGTTCCCGGGCGCCGTGGGACCGGTCCGGGTCGAGTACGCCTGACGCGCGTAGTGCGGGTCGTCGCCGGCCTCCGCCTCGCCCACGTGCGGACGGACGTGGTCGCTGCCGTGGTTGTGCAGCCGTACGATCCCGTCGGCGCGGGTCGCCTGCACCAGCAGCCCGGCGGCCGGCAGGGCGAGCACACGGTCGGCCTCCTCCACCGGTGCGGGTGACTCCACCGCCGTCCACAGCGGATGGGAGGCCGGTGCGAGGAGCGACACGAACGCCTTCGACGCCCAGTACGGTGAGGCCGGCCCCGAATAGGCCTGCAGCGTGGCCGCGTGCGGACCGTGCCAGCCCAGGCTCAGCAGACCGTCATCGGTCAGCGCGCCCCGGTCCAGGAAGTACCGCAGGCTGCCGCTCACGAGCCGGCGCGAGGTGCCCGGAGCCAGCGGCGTGTGACCGGTCACGGCGCCGAGCCCGACCGCCGCCGAAGCGGCGAACCGGTACGTGAGCGAGCGCCCGTAGTGCACCGGAGCGCCGTCCCCGCCGAACATCAGGGAGAAGCTCTCCAGATGCGCGCGCAGCCGGTCGCCGTAGCGGGCGAGGAGCGCGTGGTCGCCGCCGAGGTGGGCGTCGAGCACCGGATACAGGTGCAGCGCCCAGCCGTTGTAGTGGTCGAAGGCGCGGCCGTCGCCGTCGGAGTACCAGCCGTCGCCCGCGTACCAGGCCTCCAGCAGCTCCAGCGCGCGCTCCCGGGCCCGGGCGGTCTCCGCGTCGCCGCGCCCCACCGACTCGAGGAACCCGGCGACGGTGAACGGGAACAGGTACCAGTTGTTCGGCGCGGGCGTGTGCCGCAGCGCCCCGCGCAGCCAGGCCTCGGCCCGGTCCCGTACGCCGTCGTCGAGGTGCTTCCACAGCCAGGGCGTGGTCAGCCGCAGGCCGAGCGCGACCGACGCCGACTCGACCATCGGCTGGCCCCGCACATGGTGGCCGAGGATCACCGGCCAGGACTCCGTGTCGTCGCGGCCGGGCGCAAGGGTGCCCGAGGCGAGGCCGCGCGCGTAGCGCTCCAGCAGGCCGTGCGGGTCGTCCCCGCCGGCACCGGCCACGCGGAAGGCGGTGGCGAGAAAGGTTCGGGCCTACCCCTCAAGGCCGTCGGACCGCGTTCCCGAACGGGAGGGCCGCCCCGGCAGGTCGAGCAGGGCGTCGCCGGGGGTGCTCCACCGCCACGCCGTCGTCGTCAGGCCGTCCGCCACCGCTTCCCAGTGGGCCCGGGTGTAGCCGGTGTACGGGCTCGACGCGCGGTCCTCGGCGGGGAGTTCGAGAGGAATGCTCATGCGAGGAAGGCCAGCCCTTCGCGTCGTACGGGATGGCGGAAGCCGGCGCCCGAGGCCCAGCGGGCGGTCTCGGCGAGGGCCAGTTCGGCCAGGCGCCGCCCCTCGTTGCCCTCGGATCCGGCGAGGTGCGGGGTCAGGAGCGCGTGCTCGCAGGCCCACAACGGGTGGTCGCCGGGCAGGACTTCGGGCTCGGTGACATCGAGGACGGCGCGGATGCGGCCGGCGAGGACGGCCTCGGTGAGCGCCGCCTGGTCGACGACGGCGCCGCGCGCGGTGTTGATCAGTACGGCGCCGTCCGGCATGGAGCCGAGCAGGGTCCGGCCGATCAGACCGCGGGTCTCGGGCAGCAGCGGGGTGTGCACGCTGACGGTGTCGCAGCGGGCGAACAGCTCCGCCAACCCCACCGCCTCCACGCCGAGTCCGGCTGCCTGGTCCGCGTCGACGTACGGGTCGTACAGCAGCACCTCGAAGTCGTGCGGGCGCAGCAGCTCGATGACCCGGCGGCCGACGAGCGAGGCCGACACGATGCCGACGGTGCGGCCGTAGTTGCCGACGCGGACCGGGGTGCGCAGCCGGTTCCCGCGGGTGCGGCGGTCACGGTACTCGCGGGCGCGTTCCCGTACGTGCTTGCCGGTGAGCAGGATCATGCCGAGCGTGTACTCGGCCACCGGGACGGCGTTGGCGGCCGCTGAGGAGGACACCTCCATGCCCCGCTCCCAGCAGGCCTCGGTGACGTGGCCGCGCACGCTGCCCGCCGTGTGCACGACGGCCCGCAGCCGGGGCGCCGCGGCCAGCGCGGCCGCGTCCAGGGGCGGGCAGCCCCAGCCGGTGACCAGCAGGTCCACGTCGGCGAGCACCGAACGGGCCCGCGCCGTGGTGAGGTCGTCGAGCACGGGCAGCGGCGCGAGGTCGCAGATCGCGCGGAGCGCGTCGAGCGCCGCGGCGTCGAGGACCGCCGCGGCGGCGTCCGGCGACATCGCCGGCGCGGCCCGAGGCCGGAAGCCGGGCCCCGGTCCGTCGCCGGTCATCCGGCGGCTCCCGCCGTCGGGGCCTCGCGCCAGGGGCACTTGTGCCACGAGAGGCCGAGGACGGGCGCGGACACGGCGAGTGGAAAGCCCATGATCACCACCGGGTAGGATGCGGACGGGAAGCGGGCGGAGCCGTTCCACGTCTACCGGACGAGGCTCCCCGGATACAGGCGCTCCTCGGCCGGCGTGACGACCGGGACGTGGGATCCGGCCCGGTACCACAGGGACGCGTGCGTCGCGGCGGACACCATCCGGCCCGCGCACAGGACACCGGGCGCCATCCGCCCGAACCCGTCGGCGCGACTAGGGCCTGTTCCGAGTTCCCCGTCGTCCGCGCGCAGGCGGGGAACTCGGAACAGGCCCTGGGGTCCGGGCGGTCCCGTCATTCGACCGGCCATGTGTGTCCAGGGGCGTTGAGATGCATGTAGTCGACGTACTGCTGCGTCATGCGCCGCAGGGCCTCGTGCCGGCCGCAGTGGGTGGTGGCGTCGATGTGGTGGAACATCTCCTTCTGCCAGATCGCGCCGTTGCGTCCGGTGACGCACCGCTGCTCGATGATGCCGAGCAGCGGCTCGCGCCAGGCGTCGTCCATGCCGGACTGCTCCAATCCCCGGTGGGCCAGCGGGAGCAGCCGCCGCAGCACGAGTTCGGGCACCGGCACCTCGCCCATGCCGGGCCAGTACAGCCGGGCCTCCATGCCGTGCCGCGCCGCGGTGTGAAGGTTCTCCTCGGCGGCCGAGAAGGACATCCGCGACCACACCGGGCGGTCCTCCTCCACCAGGGCACGAGTGAGCCCGTAGTAGAAGGCGCCGTTGGCGAGCGTGTCGGCGACGGTCGGACCGGCGGGCAGCACCCGGTTCTCCACCCGCACGTGCGGCTTGTCGTGGGAGATGGCGTAGACGGGGCGGTTCCAGCGGTAGATCGTGCCGTTGTGCAGGGTGAGTTCGCCCAACTCCGGGACGTCGCCCCGGTCCAGGGTCTCCACGGGGTCCTGCTCGTCGCACAGCGGCAGCAGCGCCGGGAAGTAGCGCAGGTTCTCCTCGAAGAGGTCGAAGACGCTGTTGATCCACCGCTCGCCGAACCAGACGCGCGGCCGTACCCCCTGCACCTTGATCTCCTCCGGGCGGGTGTCGGTGGCCTGCTCGAACAGCGGGATACGGGTCTCGTGCCACAGTTCCTTGCCGAACAGGAACGGCGAGTTGGCCGCCAGCGCGACCTGGACGCCGGCGATCGCCTGCGCCGCGTTCCAGTAGCCGGCGAACTCGTCGGGGGAGACCTGGAGATGGAACTGGGTACTGGTGCACGCGGCCTCGGGAGTGATCGTGTCCGCGTAGGTCCGCAGCCGGTCCACGCCGTCCACCTCGATGTGCAGATCCTCGCCCCGGGCCGCGAAGACCTGGTCGTTGAGCAGCCGGTAGCGGGGATTCTCCGACAGGGCCGCCTCGCCCACGTCCTCCTGCCGCAGAGTGGGCAGGATGCCGACCATGATCAGATGCGCGCCGACGGAACCGGCGCGGTCCTCCGCGTGGTTCAGCGCGGCGCGGATCTCGGACTCCCAGGCGTCGGGACCGCCCTCGGTCAGCCGCCGCGGCGGGATGTTGATCTCCAGGTTGAACCGGCCCAGCTCGGTCGACCATGCGGGGTCGGCGATGGCCTCCAGCACGTCGCTGTTGCGCATCGCGGGTTCGGCCCCGTCGTCGCCCAGGTTCAGCTCGATCTCCAGCCCCACCTGGGGCCGCTCGGACTCGAACCGGGACTCGCGCAGCATCTGCGCGAACGCGTCGAGGCACTTCTGCATCTTGATCCGGTACCGGCGGCGGTCCTCGCGGGTGAAGACCAGCGCCGGGACGTCACGTCCCATCGGCCCTCCCGGAACCCCCTCCTCGGACACCTCACCACCCCAGGGTCGCACCACCGTGCGACCCTGACCAGGCGGGGACGCGAGGGTCCGCCCCGCGCGCCCGGAGCGGGCCCACCAGGGCCGCTCCGGGCGGCCACGGTGTCCGGCCGGCCCCGGCGCCCGGCCGGTTCTCGTGTCCGGTCGGTTCTCGTGTCCGGGCGGCGGCCCCTGCCCCGGCGGGCCCTTTGGTCCGGCGTGGATCCGTTCCACGCCGCGCGGAGGTGGCGACCGGCACGCGCGCCGAACCCTCGGGTCCTGCGGCCGCCGCACCCGTCGGCCCCGCGAGCGCCGGGCCCCGAGGCCCGATGGCCGTCGGCCCCGAGGCGGGACGGTCGCCGGACCCGCGGCCTCACGGCCGCCCGGGGCCGCGGAGCGCGCTCTTCGGTGGGCGCTCGCGCAGCGCGCCGTAGGCGAGGAAATACGCCGGCAGGCGCCGGACCAGCCGGGATCCGGTGAGCAGGCCGGCGGTGCCGAGAGGCTGCCGTCCCCGGAGGACGGGTGCGATGAACCTGGCGTGGGCGGCCCGTTGCAGCGCCTGCGTCACGACGGTGGTCGGACGGCGGCGGCGCTGCACGGCGCGTACGTCGCGCAGCCCCACGGACCCCCGGCGCAGCGGCTCGACCAGGTGCCGGGCGGCGGCGACGGCGTCCTGCACGGCGAGGTTGATGCCGATGCCGAAGACCGGGGACATCGCGTGCGCGGCGTCGCCGATGCACAGCAGCCCCGGACGGTGCCAGCGGCGCAGCCGGTCCAGTCGCACGTCCAGGAACTTGACCTCGTCCCAGGAGCGCAGGGTGTGCGTGCGGTCCGCCGCCCAGGGCACGGCGGCGGCGAAGTCGGTCAGGAAGCGGTCGATCCCGGCGGCGCGGCGGTCCGCGTCGGTGCCCTTGGGGATGAGAGCGGCGCACTGCCAGTACGATCCGCGATCGATCATCGCGGTCAGGAAGCGGTCGCCCGCGCCGCCGACCAGGCCGCTCGGGTCGCCCTCGTGCCGCGGCAGCCGGAACCACCAGGCGTCCATCGGGCACTCGAAACGGCGCAGCCCCAGTTTCGGTCGCGAGCGGGCCAGCGATCCGCGGCCGTCGCAGGCGACCGTGAGGACCGCGCGCAGTTCACCGGTGCTGCCGTCGGAGGTGCGGTAGCGCACCCCGGTGACCCGCCCGCGTTCGATCAGGAAGGAGGTCGCCTCGGTGTTCATCCGCAGGTCGAACGACGGCTCGCTCCGGGCCTCGTCCACGAGGAGGTCGAGCAGGTCCCACTGGGGCACCATCGCGACGTAGTTGTACGGGCCGGGAAGCACCGTGAGGTCCGCGACCGTCACCATCGACCGGCCGGGGCCGGCGGGCAGTTGGACGGTGCGCACCCGGCGCTGGGGCAGCCGCGCGAAGCGCTCGGCCAGACCCAGCTCGTCCAACAGCGCCAAGGTCGAGGGGTGCACGGTGTCGCCGCGGAAGTCCCGCAGGAAGTCGCCGTGCTGCTCCAGCACGGTCACGGCGACGCCCGACCGGGCCAGCAGCAGCGCGAACACCATGCCCGCGGGTCCGCCTCCCACCACACAACACGTGGTCCGCTCCATCACGGCCCCGCCTCTCAGGAGAGCAGTAATTCACCGACTGATGAATATTATACTCCTCGCGCGGTGGGTGCACCGCCTTTGTGCGGCCCGGGCCGGCCGGACTCCGGAAGTGCGGCCCTCGAAGCGCGCAACCGGCCGTGGTCTCCACTCAATCCGCAAGCTCATCGGGGAAGTTGACCACGCCGGAAACTCAACTGCGCAGGGATGCCCACGACTTCCGGGATGCTTCGGCACGCGCCGCACGGCGTCCGGGTGCCGGTGCCGTCGCCGCCGGCGCTCCGAATGCGCGACTCGCGCGGGGGCGGTGCACCGACCGCGGGTCTTTGTGTGGTTCCATCACACTTTGTGTCCTCTTTGCGTATTCAGAACGCGGGTTTACCAAAGGCGGATGGCAGTTCGGGGCCGGCGGCGGGCGGTCACCGTTCGGCTGCGGGCCATACGGATGGCGGTCGTGGGCCGCTGACCCCCGCACGAGTTCGCCCGGCGCGCGGGCGGCCCGGCGACCCCTCGGAACACCGGAAACCGGCCAGGACAAGGGGATTCGGCCCCTCCTGATCGAGACGGGGAGCGCCGTGTCCGAGGCCGCGTCCGGTCCCTCGCGCGGACGTATGGAGGGGGTGTCAGTAGTCCGAATGCGACTCTCAGGTGGTGGGGCGTCAGGATTCCGCTGAAGGTGATCACGTCGCCGCTGCGATTCCCGATTGAGTGGGCGTTGGGCCGGCTCTCGCAGTCGTGACGGAAGGAACCACCCATGCGTATCACCCGTACTCTGTTCACCTCCGCGGCTCTGGCCGCGGCCGTGACGCTCTCCGCCCCTGCCGCGGGCGCGCTGACCGAGTCCGCGCTCCCCTCCGCGCAGCATCAGGCCGTCAAGGCCGACGGCGGCGCCCCCGGCGGGGACAACGGCGACGACGGCGAAGGCCGCGGTGGCCGTGACAACGGTGGCGGCGGCGACAACGGCGGCGGCCGCGACAACGGCGGTGGCCGTGACAAGGGCGGCGAAGGCCGTGACAAGGGCGGCGAGGGCCGCGGCAAGGGCGGCGAAGGCCGAGGTGAGGGCCGCGGCGAGGGCCGCGGTGAGGGCCGCGGTGAAGGCCGCGGTGAAGGCCGCGGTGAGGGCCGTGAGCACCGCGAGCACCGCGAGCACCGTGAGCACCGTGAGCACCGGCCGCACGGTGGCGTGCACGCCGGTGGCGGTGCCCTGGCCATGATGAACGCCGACAACGACCGCGGCGGCCGTGAAGAGGGCGAGCGCGGCGACCGTGACGAGGGTCGCGGTGGCCGTGAGAAGGGCGAGCACCGTGAGGGCCGTGAGCACCGTGAGGGTCGTGAGCGCGGTGAGGGCCGTGAGCACCGTGAGGGCCGTGAGCACGGCGAGGGTCGTGAGGGTCGTGAGCACGGGCCGCACGGTGGCGTGCACGCCGGTGGCGGTGCCCTGGCCATGATGAACGCCGACAACGACCGCGGCGGCCGTGAAGAGGGCGAGCGTGGCGGTCGTGAGAAGGGCGGCAGGGGCGAGGGCCGTGAGCACCGTGAAGGCCGTGAGCACGGTGAGGGTCGTGAGCACCGTGAAGGCCGTGAGCACGGTGAGGGCCGTGAGGGTCGTGAGGGTCGTGAGGGTCGTGAGGGTCGTGAGCACGGGCCGCACGGTGGCGTGCACGCCGGAGGCGGCGGCCTGGCCGAGTCCTCCAACGCCACTCTCGGCCTCGGGGCCGCGCTGCTGCTCGGCGGCCTGGGCGCCGGTGCTTACATGCTCCGCCGCCGTCAGGCGTCGGACCCTTCCGCGGCCTGATCGGGCTGCTCTTGCCTGTCGCTGGGCTGCCGCGGTCTGCGTCACCTCCCCAGGAGGGCAGCGCAGGCCGCGGCAGCGGCGGCCGACCCCAACCGTCGCCCGCGGCCAGTACCACCCCTTGAATGACGAAAGGCACCGTCCATGGCTTCTCAGCAGCCGCCCCAGACGGAGCAGAGCGGGACCAAGCCCGCCACGCGTCGTTACCGGCTTCGCCTGCTGTGGCCCGCGGCAGCGGTCGGGCTGGGCATCGCGCTCATCCACAACTCCCTGGTCGCCGCGCCCGTGGCGCACCCCAAGCACACCCACCGCCCGGCGGCCGTCGCTCCCCGGGCACCCGCGTCGGCCGAACCGAGCGCCGACGCCGGCAGCAGCTCCCCCTCCAGCGCCGGTGCGGAAGCCGACGACAAATCATCACTGCCCCGCTCGCAACCGACACGGCTCTCGATCCCGGACATCGGGGTGGACGCGCCCTTCACCAATCTGACCCTCAACGCCTCGGGACAGCTGAACCCACCGCCGGCCGACGACACCAACATGGTCGGATGGTTCCAGGGCGGACCGTCGCCCGGTGAGCGCGGAGCGTCGGTCGTCGTGGGTCACCTGGACACCATGACTGGTCCCGCGGTCTTCGCCGAGCTGGACTCTCTCGAGCCCGGAGCCGCTGTGAACATCACGCGCGCGGACGGGACCGTCGCCCGCTTCAAGGTCGACTCCCTCGACTCCTTCAGCAAGGCGGACTTCCCCGACGACAAGGTCTACGCGGACACGACGACTCCCCAGCTGCGACTGATCACGTGCGGAGGAAACTTCAACCGCATCAGCAAGGACTACGAGGAGAACGTGGTCGTCTTCGCCCACCTCGACACGAGCTCCACCGGCTGAGGAACCGGGAAGGGTGCGTACCAGTGCGCGGCGCGCACCCACCCCGGCCCGCCCGGCTCGCCGCCCGGCGTGCCGGCGGAGACAATGGACTGCCGGGAGCGGTGAGGTGGTTGCGATGCCCGCATGGCACCTGCGCGACTATCACGACGACGATCTTGACCAGGCGATCCTGATCTGGGAGGAGAGCCGGCAGGCCGACGAGGAACCGGTCTTCCCGGTCTCGGAGGTGATGGCCGAGGCCCGGGCCGGACAGAACGCCGTGGTCGCCGTCGTGGGTGACGAACTGGTCGGCATGGCCGCGGCCCGGGCGAGCGGGCAGCGCGGGTGGGTCCTCCTGGTGGCGCTCGCCGCCCGGTGGCGCCGGCGCGGCATCGGCAGCGCCCTCCTCACCGAACTGGAACGGCGCCTGAGGGCGCTGGGCGTACGTCGTATCAGCGCCCTGCTGCCCCCCGGCGCCGCCGGGACCTCGGCCCTGGAGCACTGCGGCTACCGGTTCCGGGACGACCTGGTCTTCTACGAGAAACTCGAACCGCAGGGACCCTCCGACGCCGGCGCCCTCGCGGAGCTGGGCGGCCGCATGCTCCCCGAGGGGCTCTGGGACGCCATGGCCGGCATGGAACGGGAGAAGCAGGTCGTGGAACGACGGGTCGTGCTCCCGCTGGCGGAGCCGGCGCTCGCCGACCGCTACGGCGTCGCCCCGCCGAAGGGTGTCATCCTCTTCGGCCCGCCCGGCACCGGGAAGACCAGCTTCGCCAAGGCGGTGGCCTCGCGGCTCGCCTGGCCGTTCGTGGAGATCTTCCCCTCCCGGCTCGCCGCCGACACGAGCGAGGGTCTGGCGGCGGCGTTGCGGGGGGTCTTCGCCGACCTGGCGGAACTGGACTCGGTGCTGCTCTTCATCGACGAGGTCGAGGAGATCGCCGGAGTGCGGTCCGGAGTGGCGGTGGACCCGGGACACGGTGTCACCAACGAACTGCTGAAGCTCATCCCGGGCTTCCGCGAGCACGACTCCCGGCTGCTGGTCTGCGCCACGAACTCGGTGCGCTCCCTCGACCCGGCGTTCCTGCGACCGGGCCGGTTCGACTACGTCATCCCGATCGGACCCCCCGACGCGACGGCCCGCTCGGCGATCTGGGACCGCTACCTCCGGGCCGCCGACCCGGTGGACGTGGCTCAACTGGTCGCCGCCAGCGAGCTGTTCACTCCGGCGGACATCGTGTTCGCCGCCCGCAAGGGCGCGCAGGCCGCCTTCGAGCGGGAGGTCGCGCAGCGGCAGGGCCGTCCGGCCACCACCGAGGACTACCTCGACGCCATCGCCGACACCCGGCCCACGCTCACCGCACAGGCGATCGAGGAGTTCACGGAGGACATCGAGAAGTTCAGTCGCCTCTGAGACGGGCGACGATGCCGGGCCGACGTGGACGACGAAGCCGGCGCGCCGCCACGGACGGCGCGGCCGGGCGGGAGGCGGGTGTGGCGAGGTCGTACAAGAGGGCGGCGCTGCGCCGGTGCGCGCGGCGCAGCGGTGCCGCGACCGGTGCCGCGAGCGCCTCTGGCGCGCCCGGCTCCTGGGGTCACACCGGTGACCATCGGCAGCAGGCCCCGCGGAAACCGGCCGATCGAGCCGGCGCGACCGCGGCCGCCCCGCTGCTCCGGCGGCTCCTGTGGTGGTGCGGGTCCGCCGTGTTCCTGGCCGGCATCGTGCTGCTGGGTACGGTGGCCGCCTCAGCGGTGGGATGGGCGGGCACCCCGGGTGTGTTCACGGCCCGCGAGTGCCATCCGGCGGGAAGCGGCAAGGGAGGCAAGGGCACGACGTGCTCCGGGCTGTTCGTCGCCGAGGACGGAAGCCTCATCGACACGGCCGCGGCTCTGCACTGGGCGGAAGGCAGGGCAGGAGGGCGGATCCGGGTCCGCGCCCTGACCCTCGGCGGCTACCAGAGGGAGAGCGCGCTCGACGCGGCGCTGGTCGCCGTCCTCATCGCGCTGCTGGCCGCCCCGGGGGTCGGCTGCGCGTTCGCCGGCCTGTCCCGCCGCAACCAGGACCGGCTCGCAGCCCTGCTGCCCGGCCCGGTGTTCAAGTCCTATGTGCGCTGGAGATCCTGACGGCCGCCGCACCGGGGGGTACCGCGCGCCGGTGCGGCGCCGACCGGTGCGGCCCGGAGCACCGCACGTGCCCGCGGGCCGCGGGTGGTCATGACGGGTCGCCGGCCGGTAGCTCCAGGAGGAGCTCGTAGCCCCCGTCGGACGTGGGGCCGGACGTGACCGTCCCGCCGAGGAGTTCGGCGCGCTGGCGCAGGCCGGCCAGGCCGTGCCGGGCGCTGGGCAGCGGAAGTGCCGGCCGGGTGGGGGCGGTGTTGGTGACCGTGGCGCGCAGGGTGCCGCCGCTGTGCTGGACGCGGACGGTCGCCCTGGCGCCGGGCGCGTGTTTGCGGATGTTGGTCAGCGCCTCCTGCACGGTGCGGTAGACGGCGCGCTGGACCGGGGGAGGGAGGTCCTCGGGCAGGTCCGTCTTCAGTTCCGCCTCGATGCCGCTGCCGTCCACCAGCCGCCGCAGGTCGGCGAGGGACGGCTGGGGGGTGAGTTCGGTGGGGCGGCTGCCGGAGGCGCGCAGCACGCTGACCATGTGCCGCAGCTCGTCGAGCGTCTCCACACTGAGCCGCCTGATGGTCGCCGCGGCCTTGCGCGTCCCCGGGTCGGGGCCGGCCACCTGGAGCGCCCCGGCCTGGACGGCGATCAGGCTGACCTGGTGGGACACGACGTCGTGCATCTCCCGTGCGAGCTGCGCGCGTTCCTTCGCCAGGACGCTCTGGGCGGTCAGCAGCCGTTCGTACTCGCGGGCCTCGGAGATCTCGGCGAGCCGCAGCGACAGATCGCGCCGGGCCTGCACCAACTGGCCCAGGAAGACGGGCGCGGCGGCGGTGGCCAGCGTGTAGCTGAGGTGGAAGAGGCTGCCGGTGCGGGTGAGTTCGGCGGCCTTCAGGGACGACCACGGCCAGGGCAGGAAGTCCGTGGCCGCGTGGACCAGGGCGCAGCCGGCCAGGAGCGGACGGTGGCGGCTGAGCGAGGAGAGCGTGTACAGCGCGGCCATCGGGGCGATGACCGCCTCGCTGACCAGGGTGGCCGGGAGCGTCAGCACGAACGTCGTCAGGGGCAGCCGGCGGCGCAGCGCCAGGGCCAGGGCGGCGAGCAGCGCGCAGGACGTGGCCACCCGCGGCTCGACGCGGACGTGGACCGCGGCGTCGGCCAGCGACGCCAGGACCAGGGCGGCGTCCAGCAGAGCGGGCTGCGGCCGTCGGGAACTCATCATCCGGTACGGCCGTCGCGCGACGGCGGGAGCAGACCCGCACGTTCGGCGATCAGCGCCGCCTCGACGCGGCTGCCGACCCCGAGCTTGCCGAGTACGGCGCTGACATGGCCCTTCACGGTGCCGGTGCTCAGGTGCAGCCGGGCGCCGATGTCGGTGTTGGCCAGCCCTTCGGCCATGAGGACGAGGACGGCGCGCTCCCGTTCGGTCAGCCGGGCCGTGAGCCGGACGGCGGACGGCTCGCGCACACCGTTGTTGAGGTAGCCGTCCACCACCGTCCGGGTGACCGTGGAGGACAGCACCGTGCCGCCCTGGGCCAGGGCACGCACCAGGGACGGCAGGTGCTCGGGGTCGGTGTCCTTGAGCAGGAAACCGGCGGCTCCCGAGCGCAGCGCGGTCGCCACGTACTCGTCCGTGTCGAACGTGGTGAGCATGGCGACCACCGGAGGGTCCGGCAGACGCCGCAGGTCGGCCAGGACGATGAGCCCGTCCACGTCCGGCATCCGGATGTCCAGCAGTACGACATCGGGGTGCGACTCGCGCACCGCCCGTAGCGCCTCCCCCCCGTGCACGGCCGCCACGACCTCGATGCCGTCCGCCGCGTTGAGGATGTGCGTGAAGCCCCCGCGGACCAGGGCCTCGTCGTCGACCACCACCACCCGGATCACGTGCGCTCCGCTCGTCGCAGCCCGTCGGTCGATCTGTATCACGGAGTGCGTCCACTTGCTTGCGGACCGTGCGTGCTCCCGTCCGCCGGCGGGACGGTGACGGCCGGTCGGCCGGGCGGCTACGGTCTACCGGCGGGGGTGCGTCCGGAAAGGTGGCATATGGGTTGCGACGAGTATTTGGCACAGTCTGGGGACATGACGCAGAACACATCGTCGGCCGTGCCGTCACAGACGCCGTCCGGGCCGGGCGCCGAGCCCGCCGCCACCCGCGCCGGGCCGCCGTCGACGGGACGGCTGATCGGCATCGACCTCGCCCGGGGACTCGCGGTCTTCGGCATGTACTCGGCGCACGTCGGACCCGACGTGACCGTGGGCGGCCCTGTGGGGTTCGTGCTGGAGACGGCACGGGGCCGCTCCTCCGCGCTCTTCGCGGTGCTCGCCGGCTTCTCGCTGATCATCCTGACCGGGCGGCCGCGCCCCCGGACCGGGCGGGCCGGCCGCCAGGCCATGGTCAGGGTCGTGATCCGTGCCGTCGTGCTCGTGGTGCTCGGCTACGCCCTGACCGCGCTGGGCACCGGAGTCGACGTGATCCTCAGCTTCTACGGACTGCTCTTCCTGGCCGTCCTGCCGCTGTACCGGCTACGGGCAGGGGTCCTCGCGCTCATCGCCGCGGCGGGTGCGCTGGTCCTGCCCCAGATCCTCTTCGTGGTGCGGAAGTCGATCGAGGACGGGCAGTGGGCGGACGCGGTCGTCGCCCGGGACCCGCTGGCCCGGATCACCGGCACGGACGGCGTCATCGGACTGCTGTTCACCGGCGGGTATCCGGTCCTCGCCTGGATCCCGTTCCTGGTCGCGGGCATGGCGGTGGCCCGGCTCGACCTCGGCGGGCCAGGTGTCCGGTCCCGGCTGGCCGCAGCCGGGGGCGCTCTCGCCCTGCTCGGCTACGGCGGCTCCTGGCTGGCCCTGCGCCTGGTCCCGCGCGCCCTGACGGCCGTCTCGGCCGCCACGGACGGCAGCTCGGCGAACTCGGCGTGGTGGTCCGACCGGGTCGGCGACACCGGGGACCATGTCCCGCCCGCCTGGCTGCTGGTGGCCGCGCCGCACAGCGAGACGACGTTCTCCATCCTCGGCAACACGGGCGTGGCCCTGGTGGTGATGGCCGTGTGCCTGACCGTCGCCGACCGGCTGCCGCGGCTCGCGCGCGCGGCCGGACCCGTCGCCGCGGTCGGCATGATCGCGCTGACCGTGTACGTCCTGCACATCGTCGCCCTGTGGTTCCTCTCGGACGTCTGCCACGTGGCCGCGATCGACGACGACGGCATGTCCGGCCTTCCCGTGCTCCTCGCCTTCATCGCCGCCGCCGTGCTACTGGCCGCCGTATGGACCCGGCTGTTCCGGCGCGGCCCCCTGGAGTCCCTGCTCCACCTGGCCACCAGCCCGGCGCGGCGCGTCCCGTAGCGCCGGGCGCCGCCGGACTGCCGCAATCGCGCCGCCTCGTCGCTGACGCATCGCTAACATCCTCGGAGCCGGAGTTCCGTTCTCCGCACGCCACCTCGAAGGAGCGGCCGTGAAGAAGCCGACGACGCGCGCCACCGCGTCATGAGAGAGGAACACCCGGCGCCCGCCCTGTCCCACCCGGACGGAGAACTCCTGCGGTACGGCCGTCCGCACCGCGTGCTCGCCGGGTCGTTGCACTACTTCCGGGTCCACCCCGAACAGTGGGCGGACCGGCTGGCACGACTGGCCGCCCTGGGTCTGAACACGGTCGACACCTATGTGCCGTGGAACTTCCACGAGCGGCACCGGGGCCGGGCGGGCTTCGACGGGTGGCGCGACGTCGAACGGTTCCTGCGCCTCGCGCAGGAGGCCGGCCTGGACGCGATCGTGCGGCCCGGCCCGTACATCTGCGCCGAATGGGACAACGGCGGGCTGCCCGCCTGGCTGACGGGCACGCCGGGGATGCGTCCGCGTTCCTCCCACGGCCCCTTCCTGGACGCCGTGGCGGGCTGGTTCGACCGGTTGATCCCACGCCTCGCCGCCCTTCAGGCCGCGCGGGGAGGGCCCGTCGTCGCGGTGCAGGTCGAGAACGAGTACGGCAGCTACGGCGACGACCACGTGTATCTGCGTCGGCTCCGCGACGCCCTGGTGGAGCGCGGCATCACCGAACTGCTCTTCACGGCCGACGGCCCGACCGAGCTGATGCTCGACGGCGGCACCCTGCCCGAGGAGCTCGCGGCCGCGACGTTCGGCTCCCAGGCGGCCGAGGCCGCCGCCCTGCTGCGGGGGCGCCGCCGCGGCGAGCCGTTCCTCTGCGCGGAGTTCTGGAACGGCTGGTTCGACCACTGGGGGGAGCGGCACCACGTCCGCTCACCTCGGAGCGCGGCGGGGACGCTGGGCGACATCCTCGACGCCGGTGGCTCGGTCAGCCTCTACATGGCGCACGGCGGCACCAACTTCGGGCTCTGGGCGGGCTCCAACCACGACGGCGAGTCCGTCCAGCCGACCGTGACCAGCTACGACTCGGACGCGCCGATCGCCGAACACGGCGGGTTCACCGCGAAGTTCCACGCCCTGCGCGACCGGCTCAACGCCCTGACCGGCCGCCCGGAGCTGCCACCGCCCGCCGACCCCGTGCTGCTGGCACCCCGCGTCGTCCCGGTCGTCCGGGGCGCCGGACTGCTGGGCGGTCTTGAAGCCGTGTCCCGGCCGGTGGACTCAGCCCATCCGCTGACCTTCGAGGAGCTGGGACAGGCCTCCGGCCTGGTGCTCCACCGCGCGCAGCCGAAACTCCCCGAAGGCGCCATCGACCTGACCGTCAGCGGACTGCACGACCGTGCCCAGATCTTCGTCGACGGCGTCCCGGCCGGGATCCTCGACCGGGAGACCGGCACGCTCACCCTCCACGGCACGGGCCGGCGGGTGCGGCTGGAACTCCTCGTCGAGAACCAGGGGCGGATCAACTACGGACCGCTCCTCGGACAGGGCAAGGGCATCCTCGGCCATGTCCGGGTGGGACGCCGGATGGTCCACGGCTGGACGACGCACCCGCTGCCGCTGGACGAGTGGTCGGCGGCGGAAGTCGCCCGCGCCGCGGCCGCCGGCGACCCGCGGGGCCCGGCCGGGTTCGCCACGGCACGGTTCACGGTGGACGAACGGGCGGACACCTTCCTGGCCCTCCCCGGCTTCGCCAAGGGGTTCGTCTGGATCAACGGCTTCCTGCTCGGCCGGTACTGGGAGATCGGCCCCCAGGTGACGCTCTACCTCCCGGCGCCGCTCCTGGTGCCGGGCGAGAACACCGTCACCGTGCTGGAACTGGAACGCCTGGGCGAGCACATCGAACTGCGCGACGCGCCTGAGCTGGGGGAGCCCGAGGAGTACATCGAGACCCTCACCGCGTAGCGGCACCCCCGGCGCCCCGGCCACGAAGGCGCGCGGCCCGCACGGCACCGACACGACGCCGTCCCACGGCTCCGTCCGGGCCGCTGCCGGGGCGCCCGACGGCGGATCAGAAGACGACCCGGGCCCGGCGGACGGCCGCGAGCGCCGTATCCGCTCTGTGTGAGGCGGGTCGGGCGGAGCGCGGGACGCCGGCTGCGTCCCGCGCCGCCTGTCCGGCTCAGGCGGAGCCGGCGACCAGGAGGTTGACCGCCACCAGCGTGACGACCAGGAGCCGGTGGGCCCGGACGCCGAGCAGTCGGCCGCGCAGAGTGTCTCCGCGCACCATGCCGACCGTGAACTGCCGGGCGCGGGCCGCCTTCAGCGGGACGAAGGCGAGCGGGAACCACCACGGGGCGAGGCCCAGCAGCGGCGCGGTGACGATCACGGTGGTCTCGACCACCGAGAGCGCCCCGATGAACAGACGGTTGCCGCGGGGGGACAGCAGACACGCGACGGTCGCCCGGCCCGCCGCGCGGTCGGCTTCGGCGTCGTGGGTGTTGGAGTACACGCCGGACAGGAGCGGACCCAGACCGAACAGGAACGCCTCCACGGCCGCGAGCCCGCCGGCCTTTCCGGTGAGCAGGCCGAACAGCGGCAGCACGAAGGCCCAGCCCACCACGGCGAGGAACACTTCCTGGAAGCCCCGGTAGCTGAGCCGCAGACCCCAGGAGTACTGCGGGACGACGACGGCGGCGGCCACGAGCGCGAGCACGGCCCACAACGGGCGGTGCGGCGCCCAGAACAGCGCCGCCGCCCAGGACAGCGACCCGGCGACGAGCGCGCACCCGGCGAAGCGGATCGCGGCCGTCCCGGTGAGCGTTTCGGCCGGCAGCGGCTTGCCGGCCAGTGCCCGCGCGGGCGCGTCCGGGCCGTGGGTGACGGCGTCGCTCCCGTCCCGGTGGCCGGTGACGGCGTCGAACGCGACGGCCGCCGCCACCAGGCACACCTCGCCCAGCAGGAACGCGGCCGACGTCAGCAGCGACGCCCCGTCGAGCCCTTGCTGGACGGTGGGCAGCAGCGACAGGACGACGGCCACGCTGAGGCAGTAGTCGACCACGCCGAGCCTGGCCGGCCGCAGGCAGGCGGACAGCCGGGCCCCCGGTCGCCGGCCGGGGCGGGCGCCGGCCTCCTGAGGCGGCGGCTTTGCGGCGGTTTTGGTGTTGAGGTCACTGGTCATGGACGCTCCCTGTGGTCGTGGCGCCGGGCGTCCGCGGGGCGTGGAGCGGCGGTGCCGCCCGGACGAAACCGGCCCCGGCGAGCGTGGTCCGCTCCGCGGCCGCCCGGACCGACGTCGGCGTGCTGCCCGTCCGCGACCCCGAGGCGCCAAAGTCGCCTGCCCCGCCCGGGACGCCATGGGCCGTCAGGGCCGAACCGCCGGTCGGCGACGGCGGATCCGTGCATGAAATCTCCTCGGACATCTCGGGCCCGCTGCCCGACGACACATACAGAAGATCACATTGTGCGATGGTCATCTCGCTCTCCGTGCCGGCCCTGTCCATGGCCGCACTGCCGCATCCCAGCCGTGCGGCCAGGGTTTCCCGCCGGGACGGCCCATTCCGCGGGCGCACGGGTTTCACTGTGCGGAGTGACCCTGCTCGCCCGGTCGGAGGCGCGCGGCCTGCCGGCTTCCGGGCCCGCGGCGGCCCGGTGCACGACGCAGGGTGGTGCCGGCCGACGAGCCGCCGGACCCGCCCGGTCTCCGACCCGACCCGCAGCCGCCGCACTCGGGCCCCGGCGGGCCGGAAAGGCGTGGACGGTGTGCAACGAGGTGCGGTGCGTGCCCGCCGACGCTCCCGCGGTGGCCCGGCCCCGCGTGCCGACGGACGCGGTCAGCGGCTCCGAGGAGTCACCAGTCCGGACTCGTAGGCGAGGACGACGAGTTGGGCTCGGTCGCGGACGTGGAGCTTGACCATGGCCCGGTTGACATGGGTCTTCGCGGTCATCGGGCTGATCACCATGCGGTCGGCGATCTGGTCGTTGGACAGCCCCCGCGCGACCAGGGCGACGGCTTCGCGCTCGCGGTTGGTCAACTCCTTGAGTCCTGGGCCGACTTCCGTGTCGAGCGGCTGGGTGACGTACCGGCTGATCAGCTTGCGCGTGATCGACGGCGCGAGCAGGGCGTCGCCCCGCGCGGCGACACGCACCGCGTGCAGGAAGTCCTCCGGCACGATGTCCTTGACGAGGAACCCGGCCGCGCCCGCGCGCAGCGCGTCCAGAACGTACTCGTCCAGGCCGTAGTTGGTCAGGATGACGACATGCACCCCCGACAGCGCCGGGTCCGCGGCGATGCGCCGGGTCACCTCGATGCCGTCGAGGACCGGCATCCGGATGTCGACGAGCGCGATGTCGGGCAGGTGCTCCCGGACCAGGGCCAGGCCCTCCTGCCCGTCACCGGCCTCGGCCACCACCTCGATGTCGCCCTCCAGGTCGAGCAGCGCGCGGAATCCGCTGCGCAGGAGCGGCTGGTCGTCGACGAGCAGGACACGGATCACGACGCCTGCTCCACGGGGAGTTCGGCCTGGACGGTGAAGCCCCCCTCGACACGCGGCTCGGCCCGCAGCCGGCCCCCGAGTGCGGTGACGCGCTCCCGCATCCCGAGCAGTCCGACGCCGGGCGTCGGGGTGGTCTCCCGTGTGGCCCTGCCGTCGTCGTCGACACGTATCGTCAGCGCGTCCGGACGGCAGTCGATCCGGACCGACGCCGAGTCCGCGGCGGCATGCCGGGCGATGTTGGTGAGCGACTCCTGCACGATCCGGTAGACGGTCCGGTCCACCGCGGCGGGCACGTCGTGCCGTCGCCCCCTGATCGTCAGCGTCGCGTCCAGGCCGATCGCACGGGCCCGTTCCACCAACTCCGGTACGTGGTCGAGTCCGCGCGGCGGGGCCGTGTCGTCGTCGCGCAGCGCCTCCAGGGTCGCGCGCAGTTCCCGGCTCGCCTCACGTCCGGCCTCCTGGATCGCCAGCAGGGACGCCGGCACCTGCTCGCCGCGCCTGCGGGCCACATGGACGGCGACCTCGGCCTGCACCTTGATGATCGAGATCTGGTGGGTGAGCGAATCGTGCAACTCCCGTGCGATGTGCAGCCGTTCCTCGTCGGCGCGGCGCCGCGCGGTCTCCTCCCGGGTGCGCTCGGCCTCGTCGGCCCGGCGCTCGGCCTGCCGCAGGGCCTCGCCCGCCGCGCCGGCCGCGATCAGCCAGGCCACCTCCAGGGCGCCGCGGGCCCGCGCGAACGCCTCACCGGTGTCGTGCAGCGAGACCAGGGCCGCCAGGGGCAGAGCGGCCAGCATCGCGACGCTCGCCACCACCGTGGCGGTGCGGTGACCCGCCCGCACGGCGGCGTACACGGCGAACAGGTAGGCGACGGCGGGCACGTCGAAACCGGCCGCCTGATAACCCACCGCGCACAGTCCGGTGACGGTCAGCACCGGCAGCGGGGCCCGGCGGCGGGCGGCCAGCGCCAGGCCGCCGGCCACCAGCAGCGCGCAGCCGAACAGGCGGGGGTCGCCGGCCGGTTGCCGCCCGGACAGCCCGGTGGCCAGCAGCGCCCCCGCCACACCGACGGCGATCGCCCAGTCCCCGGCACCGGCCGGGACACCGAACCGTCCTCTGTCCATGGGCGCACCCTAGCCGGACGGCGCCGCGGGCGGGTCCCGCTCACGCACGAGCGTCCGACTGCCGCGCCCGTGGTACATGGCCGGCGTCCGCGGTATCCGCCATGGCCGCATGCGCCGTCGGCGGCAGCCCGAAGTGCCTGCGCCCGGGGGACGTTCGGTGGTGGGTCCGGCGGACATGCTCGAGCGACGTCCAGTCGCAGGAGGAGAAGATGACGGCAACCGACAACCCCCGTACGGAAGGAGCCCTGGCGGCACTGGCCCGGTTCTGCTACCGGCGGCGCCGCCTGGTGCTCCTGGCCTGGATCGCCGGCGTGATCGTCGTGGCGTTCGCCGGCTTCGGTTACGGCGCCGCCCCCGACAACGACTTCTCCGGCGGAAGCTCCGACTCCGCCAAGGCGCAGGCGCTGATCGAGAAGCACTTCCCCGAGCGGCAGGGGGACACGCTGACCCTCGCGATCAAGGCGGACAGGGGAATCGACGATCCCGCCGCACGGCAGAGGATCGAGACGGTCGTCGCCGATCTGGACGCCTCACGCGTCACCGGACCGGTGACCTCGCCCTACCAGGACGAGAGCCTGGTGACGAAGGATCGCCGCATCGCCCGTACGACCATCCCGCTGACCGTCAAGGACGTGCAGAAGTCGGAGATCAGGCCCCTGGTGAGCCTGGTCAAGGAAGCCTCCGGGGACGGCGTGACGCTGGGGCTCGGTGGACAGATGGCGGAGAAGGCCGAGACACCTCCGCAGGGCTCGTCCGAGAGCGTGGGCATCGTGGCCGCCGCGGTGATCCTGTTCATCGCCTTCGGGTCACTGGTGGCGATGGGCCTGCCGATCGTGACCGCACTGCCGGCCATCGTCGCGGGCCTCGCCCTGACGAAGCTGGTCGCCTATCTGGTCCCCGCACCCGATTTCACCGCGATCCTGGCCGCGATGATCGGGCTCGGCGTCGGCATCGACTACGCGCTGTTCATCGTGACCCGCTACAAGGACGGCCTCGAGGCCGGCGACACGCCCGAGACCGCCACGGTCAAGGCCATCACCACGGCCGGCCACGCGGTCCTGTTCGCCGGCACGACCGTCGTGATCGCGCTGCTGGGCCTGATCGTCATGGGACAGCGGCTGATGACCGGAGTGGCCGTCGCCACGTCGTTGATCGTGCTGGTGACCATGATCGCCGCGGTGACCCTGCTGCCCGCGTTTCTGGGCTTCACCGGGCACAGGATCAACGCGCTGCGCCTGCCCCGTCGTGTGTTCCGCCGCAGCGGTGCCGACGGTGGCCCGGCGCGGGAGCGCCGTACGCTCGCCGAGCGCTGGGCCGGCGTGGTGCAGCGCAGGCCGCTGGCCGCCGCGGTACTGGCCGGCGCGGTCCTGCTGGTGCTGGCCGCGCCCACGCTGTCGATGCGGCTGAGCAACCCCGACGCCAGTGTCCAGCCCCGTGACAGGAGCAGCTACACCTCGTACAAGATCCTCTCCGAGGGCTTCGGACCCGGCTACGCCGCTCCCCTGATCCTCGCCACCGAGGCCGGTCCCCAACATGGCGACCTGCGTGCCGTCGCCGAAGCGGTCGCCGGGACCGAGGGCATCGCCTACGCCACGCCGCCCCAGGTCAGCAGGGACGGGCGGGCCGCGCTCCTCATGGCCTTCCCCAGGACCGGATACCAGGACAAGGCGACCGCGGACCTGGTCCACCGGCTCCGCGACGACGTGCTGCCGAAGGCACCCGGTGGTGCGGCGGTCCATGTCGGCGGCCCGAACGCCGTCACGATCGACACGGCCGAGGACATCGGCTCGCGCCTGCCCCTGATGATCGCGGTCGTCATCGCGCTGTCCCTGGTGCTGCTGATCGCGCTGGTCCGGTCGGTCACCATCGCGCTCCAGGCCGCCGTGATGAACCTGCTGGCGATCGGCGCCGCCTACGGGGTGCTCGTCGCGGTCGTCCAGTGGGGATGGCTGGGCCCGGCCCTCGGCTTCCCCACCGCGATGCCGGTCACGACCTGGGTACCGATGATGATCTTCCCGGTGCTGTTCGGACTGTCGATGGACTACGAGGTCTTCCTGATCTCGCGGGTCCGCGAGGAGTACGAGCGCACCGGCGACACCCGTACGGCCGTCGCGCGCGGGATGGCACGGACCGCCAAGGTCATCACGGCCGCCGCCGCCATCATGGTCGCCGTCTTCACGACCTCCCTGCTCGGCCCCGACGTCGCCGTCAAGCAGGGAGGCCTGGGCATGGCCGTCGCCGTCCTCGTCGACGCCACCGTCATCCGGCTGATCCTCGTTCCCGCGGTCATGGAACTGTGCGGGGACACCAACTGGTGGATGCCCGGCCGCCGGACCCGGAAGACGACGACGGCTCCGGACACCCGGGTCGGGCAGGAGACCAGGGTCTGACCGCCCGCCGCCGGGTGGCCCCGCCGTGCATGACGTAGCGTCCGGTCCCATGGAACCCATGGCTCACGTGCGGCCGGCACGGGGCGCCCGGCCTCGGGCCCGTGATCTCGGCATCGTCTTCGGGCGGGGCGGCACCGGTCCCCTCAACGCGATCACCGATGTTCCGGGCGTCCGGGTCGGGCACGCCACCGTCCGGCGTCCTCCCGACGTGCACAGCGGGGTGACCGCCGTCGTGCCCGGTGACGTCGCTCCCCACGCGCCGCTGCCCGCGGGGGTGTTCACCGGCAACGGGTACGGCAAGCTCATCGGCACCACCCAAATCGCCGAACTCGGCGCGCTGGAGACGCCGGTGCTGCTCACCTCCACCCTGTCGGCGTTCCGGGTCGCCGACGCCCTCGTAGGGTGGATGCTCGAACGGCCCGGATGCGGTGAGGTGCGGAGCCTCAACCCGGTCGTGGGCGAGTGCAACGACGGCTTCCTGTCCGACATCCGCGCGCGGCCGGTGCACGAGGAGCACGTCCGGGCCGCGCTCGACGGGGCGTCCGGCGGTCCGGTGGCCGAGGGCTGCGTCGGCGCGGGCACCGGAACGGGCGCCCTGGGCTTCAAGGCGGGGATCGGAACCGCCTCGCGCACACCCGCACTGGCGGGCCGGCCGTACACGGCCGGGGCTCTGGTGCAGGCGAACTTCGGCGGCACGCTGCGGGTGCTCGGCCGCTGCGTCACCCCGCGGTCGCTGGGCCTGACCGGCGACCCGGCGCCCGCGGCGGAGACCGGCTCCTGCGTGATCGTGGTGGCCACGGACGCCCCCGTCGACGCGCGGCAGCTCACCCGCGTCGCCCGGCGGGCCGTGTTCGCCCTGGCCCGCACGGGCGCGGCCTACAGCCACGGCAGCGGCGACTACGCCATCGCCTTCGGCACGCGACCGGAGGCGGTCCCGGTGGCGGACGACGAACTGGGGCCCCTCTTCGAGGCCGTCCTCGACGCCGTCGAGGAGGCGGTGCTCAACTCCCTGCTGGCCGCGACCACGACCACGGGCTTCGGCGGCCGCACACTTGCGGCCCTGCCCGCGGACCGGCTGCTGGACGCCCTCGACACCCCCGCGCTCTGACCGACTTCGTGTCAGGGGGTGGGGGAGGGGGAGCCTGTCCTCGTCCCCGGTTCGGTGGTGAGGATCATGCGGTCCGGTCCGGTATGCGGGCGGTGTCCCGGCGCGCCGTGAACCAGTGGAGGAAGGCCGGTACGGTCAGGGCGACGATCCGGGAGATGTCCGTGCCGGCGAGCGGCTTCACCATCGGGCCGGTGCAGGAACTGGTGCGGCCGGGCGTCACACGGCGGACCGGGACCCGGCCGGGCGCCGCCTCAGCGCCGGTTCGGCGAGGGACGGCGGAGTCCAGACGCCGTCCGGGGGGTACACGTCGGTCCCGGGCGGCACGATCTCGTCGATCCGGTCGAGTACGGCGTCGTCCAGCGCCACGGACCTGCCCCTGAGCGTGCTGTGCAACTGCTCCATCGTGCGCGGACCGATGATCACCGACGTGACGGCCGGATGGGCGAGCGGGAAGGCGACGGCCAACTCCGGCAGGGAGCAGCCCACTTCCTCGGCCAGCTCGACGAGCTGCTCGACGATCTCCAGCTTCGCCGCCGTGCGCGGCGCCGCCGGATCGAAGCGGTCGGGGTGCAGGGTGGGGCGCCCGCTGCTCAGATCGAGAGCCCGGTCCTTGCGGTAGCGGCCGGTCAGGAACCCGGAGGCCAGCGGACTCCAGGTCAGCACCCCCATGCCCAGCCGCTGCGCCACCGGCAGCACGTGCCTCTCGACGCCGCGGGCCAGCAGCGAGTACGGCGGCTGTTCGGTGCGGAACCGCTGGAGGCCCCGCCGTCCGGCCACGTGGTACGCCTCGACGATCTCGTCGGCGGGGAAGGTGGAGCAGCCGAACGCTCTGATCTTGCCCTGTCGCACAAGATCGGTGAGGGCCCAGAGTGTCTCCTCGATGTCGGTCGTGTGGTCCGGCCGGTGCACCTGGTACAGGTCGATCCAGTCCGTTCCCAGCCGCCGCAGACTGTCCTCCACCTCTCGGACGAGCCAACGCCGCGAGTTGCCGCCGCGGTTGGGGCCGTCCCCCATGGGGAAGTGGACCTTGGTCGCGAGCACCACGTCGTCGCGCCGGCCCTTCAGCGCCTTGCCGACGATCGTCTCCGACTCTCCGGCGGAGTACATGTCGGCGGTGTCGACGAAGTTGATTCCCTCGTCCAGCGCGGCGTGGACGATCCGGACGCACTCGTCGTGGTCGGCGTTGCCGACGAATCCGAACATCATGGTGCCGAGGCAGTAGGGGCTGACCTCGATGCCGGTCCCGCCCAGAACGCGGTGGCGCATACGACTCTCCTTGGATGACGTCCACTTGGGTGGGCCGACCCTACGGATTGGAGTCCGCTCCAAGGCAAGCGCGGGCCGCCGGCGAAGGGACGTTCGGGGTCCCGCCGTGGGCTGTTCGGCCGCAGCGGGACGGGAGCGCGTGCGGTGGACTGGGGGGTGACAGGAAGGGCGCTGAGTGATGAGACGACGCAGCGTGGGCGAGTTGATGTGCCCCACCGCCGTGAGCGTGCGACCGGGCACGGCGTTCAAGGAGATCGCACGCGTCCTCGACGAGTACGACGTCACCGCCGTCCCGGTGGTCGACGACGAGGACCGGCCGATCGGGGTGGTGTCCGAGGCGGACCTGCTGCGCAGGCAGACGTGCGGCGGCGTGGGCAGGAACGCGGGGGAGCTGATGACGAGCCCCGCCGTGGTCGCGGAGCCCGGCTGGCACGCCGTGCGTGCCGCGCGGGCCATGGAGCGGCACCGGGTCAAGCGCTTGCCGGTGGTGGACGGCGACGGCCGGCTGATCGGCGTGATCAGCCGCCGCGATCTGGTGCGGCTGTTCCTCCGCCGGGACCGCGCGATTCAGGAGGAGATCCTGGAGGACGTCATCGTCCGGACGCTGGGCCTGCGGCCGTCCGCGCTCGCCGTCGAAGTCACCGAGGGCCGGGTCACACTCAGCGGGACGGTGGAGCGCAGGAGCCTGATCCCCGTCACCGTGCGGCTGTGTGACAGCGTCGACGGCGTGGTGGAGGTGGTGAACCGGCTCGGCTTCGACCGGGACGACACCGTCGACTCACTCGCCGTACAAGGCGGTTCGGCTCATCCGGAGACCGGTGTGGGCGCGGCGCGGGGCGGCGGGCACGGCCCGTCGTGGGTACTGTCACCGCCCCGGCTCCGGCTCGGAAGCCGGTGGTGAGCCGACTGGTCGACGCGTCGGCGGACACTGCCGTCGGCCTGACCGGTGCCCACCGGAGCCGACCTCGGCGAGGCCGGCGCCCGTGACGCGGAGCCCGTCGGTCAGCGGGCGAGGCCGTCCAGCGCGTTCAGCGGCCGGTCGACGTCGTCGCCGCGACGGCACGGCGCGAGCCCGGCCCGTACGCCGCCCTCGTCGCCCGGACCCGGGTGGCTCCCCGAGCGGCTGGAGCGACGGGTGACGGGCTCGGCGCCCTGGCCGCCACCGTCGCAGGGGCGGCGGGCCGGGGGCTTCAGTGCCCGCGCCCGTGGAGCTCCAGGTCCGCGACGACGGGGCGGTGGTCGGACGCCTCCGCGGCGATCTCCTGGGCACCGGTCACGGTGATGTCGGGGGAGACGGCCACGAAGTCGATGCGCTTTTCGGGCCGGCCCGCCGGGTACGTCCCGCCGCCGTCCGGGTCGGCGTCCCCGAGCCGCTGCCACAGCGGCGCCAACTCCGGTGCGTCCGCCTCGGCGTTGAAGTCCCCGACCAGGATCTTCGGGCCGCGGTCGGCGGCGAGCACGTCGAGCATGTCCGCCACCTGGGCCCTGCGGACCGACGGGTCGCCCCGGTAGTCCAGGTGCGTGTCGTAGACGTGTACGTGCGCACCCCTGACCTCGAGCGTCACCTCGGCGAAGCCGGGCGCCGGGGCGGGCACCGGATCGGGCGTCTGCGTGGAGAGCCGGGTGATCTCGTGGTTCTCGGCCTCCAGCACCGGATGACGGCTCAGCACGGCGACGCCGAACCGGCGGCGCTCGGCGCCCTCGGTGGCCGGGTCCAGGTCGTAGATGGGTGCGAAGAACACCCGCATGCCCAGCGTCCTGGCCAGCTCCCGGGCCTCGTCGGCGAAGTCGCTGCGGGCGCCCCAGTGGACGTCGACCTCCTGGAGCCCGACCACATCGGCGTGCAGCTCACGTATCGCCCGCGCGGTCCGGTCGAGGTCGAAGACCTCGTCCTCGCCCGCCCCGGCATGGATGTTGAAGGTCGCCACCCGCAGCGGGACCGCCGGGGCGCGGGACCCGGCGGTGCCGGCGTCCGCGGCCGTCGCCGGTGCCGCCACGGCGAGCGCGGCGGTGGCGGCCAGCACGGCGGCGAGACCGCGCCGGACAGGACGTCGGAACGTGGGCTTCATGCCGTCGACTCCTTCACCGTCTCCTCGGACAGCCGCAACTGCCCCTGGGACGAGTGTGGTTGCCGACCCCGCCCGCGTCGAGACCGCGTCCGTGGAGGCCCTGAGGGCACATCAGCGCGACGAAGCCACAGACGGAAGGGTTCACGTCGGACGTCTGACGTCATATGATCCACGACGGCGGCAGACGCCCTGCCGTTCCGAGCGATAGGACAGCGATGTCTCACTTCCGGCGAAGGCTCCGATGGGGAGCAGGACTGGTGGGGCTCTCCACCGTCGTGGCACTGGCGGGCGGCGTGCCCGCGACCGCGGCCACCAAGCAGGCACCGGACTTCGATGCCACGCCCCCGCAGGCAGGCAAGCCCTTCTACGCGGAGCAGCAACTCGCGACCAACGGCCAGGATGGGTTCCCGAACTACCGCATCCCGGCACTGGCCGTCACCAACCGCGGCGACATCCTCGCCGCCTACGACGGCCGGCCCAACGCGATCGACGCGCCCGGACCCAACTCCATCCTCCAGCGCCGCTCCACCGACGACGGCGCCACCTGGGGGACGCAGACGGTCGTCCACGGGGGGAAGCAGGAGGCGCCCGTCGAGGGCTATTCCGATCCCAGTTACCTCGTCGACCGCTCAACCGGCGACATCTTCAACTTCCACGTGAAGTCCTTCGACCAGGGCTTCGGCGGGTCCCGGCCGGGCGTCGACCCCCAGGACCGCAACGTGCTGCACGCCGAGGTCAGCGTCTCCCACGACGACGGCCGCACCTGGCAGCACGAGGTCATCACCTCGGACGTCACCGCCGACCTCGGCTGGCGGTCCCGGTTCGCCGCGTCGGGCCAGGGCATCCAGCTGAAGTACGGCAAGTACGCCGGGCGGCTGCTCCAGCAGTACACGATCATCAACGGCGCCGGTGTCTTCCAGGCCGTGTCCGTGTACTCGGACGACCACGGAAAGACCTGGAAGGCCGGCGAACCGGTCGGCTCGGGCATGGACGAGAACAAGACCGTGGAGCTCTCCGACGGCCGCGTCATGCTCAACTCCCGCGACTCGGGGCGCTCCGGCTACCGCAAGGTCGCGATCTCCGACGACGGCGGCGTCACCTACGGCACCGTGACCATCGACCGGGAACTGCCCGACCCGGCGAACAACGCCTCCATCGTCCGTGCCTTCCCCAACGCGCCGAAGGGATCGGACCGCGCCAAGGTGCTGCTCTTCTCCAACGCGGGCTCCACCGGCCAACGCGCCAACGGCACGATCCGGATGAGCTTCGACGACGGCGAGACCTGGCCGGTCGCACGGGTCTTCCAGCCGGCCGGCATGGCCTACTCGACGCTGGCGACCCTGCCCGACGGCAAGGTCGGCCTGCTCTACGAGCCCGACGGCGGCAACGGCGGCATCCGCTTCGCCCGCTTCAACCTCGCCTGGCTCCAGGGCGTCGCCGCGCCGCTGACGGCCGGGAACCTCACGGTCGAGCGCGGCGCCACGTCGGCCTTCGAGCTCACGGTGGCGAACCAGGGCGGGTCGGCCCTCCACGTGAAGGACCTCGGCCTCGGCGTGCCGACGGGCTGGACGTACGAACTGACGCCGCCGGACCTGATCCTCCCGGACTCCTCCAAGCGCGTCACCGTCACCCTCACCGTCCCCGGGGACGCGGCCGGGGGAGCCTACCCCGTGACCGCCACGCTCACGGACGCCAAGGGGGGCACATCCCGGGGGTCCTTCACCGTCGAGGTGCCGAAGACCGCCGACGAGAACACACCGGGTCGCGTCCAGGTGACCGGCGGCACGCTCACCAACCCGCGGCACGACGGCTACCAGGCCGGTGACAGGCTGGTCTTCACCTACACCGTCACCAACCTGTCCGACGCGGCCACCACGGTGGTGCCGAGCGGGAACCTCAGGGATCTCGACCCGGCGGCCGACTCACGCAACTGCCGGTGGCGCGGCCTCGCGGCGCACGCCTCCTACACGTGCGCCTTCCCGTACCACGTCGTCTCACAGGAGGACCTGAACGCGGGGCACTTCACACCGATGACCGAGTGGACCTCGACCTCGGACGACACCGTCACCGTGGTCGCGCACACCGGCGAGCGCGTCGAACTGGGCTGACCCGACCCGTCGTCGAACCGCCTCGCGGGCGAACTCCCGCGAGGCGGTGGGTCATTCCTGTCCGGGGACGGCCATCTCGCCCAGCAGCGACCAGTCGTCCTGCGCCAGAGTCGTGTTGACGATCCGGGGTGTCTCGGCCAGGTGGGGCGGCAGGGTCCGCTGCGCGGCCTCGAAGTGCTCCGACCGCACGTGGGCCGCCCCCGCCTCGTCGTCGCGGAAGGCCTCGACCAGGACGTACTGCGTCGGGTCCTCGACGCTGCGGGACCAGTCGAACCACAGGCAGCCCGGCTCGGCGCGGGTGGCCGCCGTGAACTCGGCGGCGATCCGCGGCCACTGGTCGGCGTACTCGGGGCGGACGCGGAACTTGGCGGTGATGAAGATCATCGGTCTCCCTCAAGAAAAAGGCCGTAGCCGTGACGGGCCGGACACGGCAGGCTTTGATGATCGTAGCCGACGGGGAACGAACCACCCGGGGCTGTGGCGGCGCACCGCCGGACGGGGGAAGGGGCGGAACCTGATGGGGATCGCAGGCACACGAGGCAGTCCCGTCGGGCCGGGTGGCAACCGGAACCGGTCGCGTCATCCCAGCGGGACCAGGGACCATCCCTCGTGCTGACGGAGGGCCAGGTGCCACACGGCGGCCGGTACGACCCCCACGCCGGCCACGAGGATGTCGGCGGTCAGGCCGCGCCCCGAAAGGCTGTCGGCGCAGGCGAGGACGCGCGCCCCGGTCTCGAGCAGCCGGGTGACCTGTTCACCGGACTCCTCACCCAGGACGAGGTCCAGTCCGGCGCCGTAGGCGACGACCTCCACTTCGACGGGCCGGTCCGCCGCCGCCACCAGGTTCTGCACCGCGCGCACCACGCGGTCCGGTTCGGGAGCCGCCACGACGGCACGTACGGGAGCGGGGAATCCGGATCTGGCGAACCTTGCGGACCTGGCGGCGTCGGCGTTCTCGGCGTTCATGGGACCACCCTCGCATATCGGACAGTGTCTCGACGGGGCCCGCGCGCGGCGCGGCACGGCGCGGCCGGCGGGACGGTCCGCCCGGCCGGACCGGGCGTACGCCTCACCGCCGCGCCTCCGTCGTGCCCGGCGTCCGTCAGCGGTCCTGGGACAGGCGGAGCAGGTCCGCGAAGACCCCGTTCGCCTGGACGAGTTCGTCGTACGGGCCCTGCTCGGTGATGCGGCCCTGCTCCATGACCACGACGTGGTCGGCGATCCTGGTGTTCTCCAGGCGGTGCGTGACGACGATGGTGATGCGCTCGCCGGCGATGGCCTTGATCCTCCCGAAGATTCCGTGCTCGCCCCGCGGGTCCATCTGCGACGTCGGCTCGTCCAGGATCAGCAGCGGGGTCTGCCGGTAGAGCGCGCGTCCGCAGACCAGGCGCTGCCACTGGCCGCCGGACAGTTCGGCACCGCCCCACAGCTCCTTGGCGAGCAGGGTGTCGAGCTGCCGCGGCAGCTTCTCGACCGCCTCCCGCATGCCCACGGCGTCGACCGCCTCCCAGACCGGTCCGTCGTCGTAGGTGCGGGGCTGGCCGAGGGTGATGTTCTCGCGGGTGCGCAGGGGCCAGCAGGCGAAGTTCTGCGGGACGAGGGCGGTGCGCCTCCACACGGCGTCGGGATCCGCGTCGGCGAGGTCGGTGCCGTCCCACAGGACGCGGCCCTTGTCGGCAAGGAGGATGCCGGTGATGAGCTTGGCCAGGGTGGATTTGCCCGAGCCGTTCTCACCGACGATGGCGAGGATCTGACCGCGCCGCAGGGTGAGCGACACCCCGTCGACCGCCGGTTCGTCCTTGCCGGGGTACCGGTAGACGACCTCGTCGAGCCGGATCTCGTCCACGCGTGCGGGGATGGTCCGTTCACCGCGCCGGGGGGCGCGGTCGCGGGCCATGTCGAGGAAGGACCGCATGTCGGCGAGGTAGAGCGAGGTGTGGAACATGGCGGCGCCGTTGGTGACGAACTGCGACAGCGCGCCCAGCGTGGTCTGCACGGCGACCACGGCGGTGGCGGCGACCGGAAGGGCGACACGCCCGGTGGTGGCCAGCCAGGCGAGGGTGGCCCAGGTGCCGAGCAGGAACACGCCGCCCAGGGCGCTGGTCGCCAGCACGATGCGCAGCATACGGGGCGCGGCGGTGAGGGTGCGCCGGTCGATGCGGTCGGACAGGGCGCGGTACCAGTAGACGAGGTAGCCGGTCATGCCGTTGGCGCGGACCTCGTCCCCGTAGCGCGAGTAGGTGGCCCACCAGCGCATCATGGAGCGGACGTTGCGGTCGCCGACGTTGAGGTAGTGGGTCTCGTAGTCGACGCGCGCGGACAGTACGGCGCCCACGCCGGCCGGGACGACGGCCAGCAGGAGCAGCGGCAGCATCAGCGGGTGCAGGGCGGTGATGACGCCGCTCGCGGCGATCATGCGGATGAGCGCGGCCGTGAACCGCTGACTGTCCTGGACCATGAACCGGGTCCGGGTGACGCCGACCTCGGCGGCCTCCTGCCGGTCGGCGAAGCCGTCCTCCCCGTACGCCGACGCCTCGACCCGGCAGACGGCGGTGACGAGCGCGATGTCCGCCTCCGTCGTCAGCAGCGGTGTGATCCGCCCGTCGGCGTAGGAGGACAGGGCGCCGCTGATCCGGCCGACTGCCGCGGCGGCCATCACCACGGTCAGCGAGCCGAGCGCGCCGTTCAGGCGTTCGGCGACGGTACCGGTGCCGAGGATGTGGGTCATGGCCCGTGCGGTGAAGGCGAGGACGAGCGCGGCCGTGGCGCCCGTGAGCAACTGGCAGGCCAGCAGGAGCACCACGCCGGTCCTGTCGACGGACCAGGCCATGCGCGCGGTGTGTCCGAGCACGGAGGGAAGCCGGCGGCACATGGCGCCGAAACCGGCCTCCGCCAGCGGGTTCCTGCCGTACTTGCCCTCGAAGCTGATGGTGGCGGGAGGTGGAGGGGGAGGCATTTCCCCGTTCACGGTCGAGGCGTCGGTCACAGTCACCCGAATCCCTCCTTGGGGCTCGCACCGCGCCTGGATGGCTCGGCAGTGCCCGGTACAACGAGGTGCCGGGAGAATCGAACACGCTCGATTCCGGACGCGGTGGACCCCTTGAGCTGCAAGGGGTCGCTCGGGTGGCCGCCGCAGTGGAGCCGCCGCCGGCGAGGGCGGGTTGGCCGAAACGCCGATGCCCGAGACGCCTGGGGCCCATGGGTTTCGCAGGGCGCGGCCCCGGTCCGCACCGCCGGCCGATCCGCTTGCCCACGGCCGGGCGCGTCCCCTGCCCGAGGAGGCGACGACCCGCTACCTTTCTCCGCGCCGGCACACCTTGGCCCGATCGACGCGCGCGCCGGAGCCGGCTCCTGACCTGCCGTCAACCACCGCTGGAGACAGCCACATGGGACGCAGCACACGACTTTGGCCGCCTGCCGGACGCCGACTGCCCGCTGTCGCGGCCGGTACGGTGGCCGCCCTGGTCGTGGTCCTGACCTCCTCGGCGGCCTCGGACACCGCACAGCCGCCGCAGCGCGCGTCGCACACGCTGCCCGGCGGCTACCGGCACCTGGTCGTGATCTACGAGGAGAACCACTCCTTCGACAACCTCTACGGCACCTGGGGACCGGTCGGCGGCCAGAAGGTCGAGGGCCTGGCCCGGGCCACCGCCCGGCAGCGCACCCAGCGCGCCCAGGACGGCACGCCCTATCGCTGCCTGCTCCAGAACGACGTGAACCTGACCAGTCCGCCCCTCCCGTCGACCTGCCGCGACGCCGCCCACGGGTTGGAGGCGAGCGCGTTCGCCAACGAGCCGTTCACCATCGACGACCACATCCGGCCGCGGGACCGCACCTGCCCGGCGCCCGGAGTCCGGGCGGACGACGGCGTGGCCAAGGACTCTCCGGGCGCCCTGCCCGGTGGCTGCACCCGGGACCTGGTGCACCGCTTCTACCAGAACCGGTACGCCATCGACGGCGGCCGGCAGGACCGCTACGTCACCGCCTCCGACGCGGCCGGCCTCACCATGGGCCACTACGCCACCACGTCACTGCCGATCCACCGCTACCTGCACGCCCCGGGCGCCCCGCGCTACGTCCTGGCCGACCACTTCTTCCAGGGCGCGTTCGGCGGTTCCTTCCTCAACCACCAGTACCTGATCGCCGCGCGGGCCCCGCGGGACACCAGCGGCGGCGCGTCCGGCGCGAAGAACACGGTCCTCGACGCCAACGGCATGCCCACGTCGTACCCGCTGTACAGGGCGACCGGCCCGGTGGTGGACGGCGCGCTGACCGCCGCCTGCCCGGACGGCGCTCCGGCCGACTACGCGCACGCGTGCGGCAGCCTGGCCGTCAACACGGTGCAGCCGTCCAGCGCACCGCACGGCAGCGGCCCCAGGATCCCGCTGATCGACGACACGAAGTACCCCAACATCGGCGACCGGCTCACCGCCGCAGGCATCTCCTGGAACTGGTACTCCGGCGGCTGGGACGACGCGGAGGCCGGGCACCCCGGGCCGCTGTTCCAGTACCACCACCAGCCGTTCAACTACTTCGCCGGCTACGCCCCCGGCACGCCGGGCCGCCGCCACCTGCGCGACGAGACGGAGTTCCTGCGCGCGGCCGGGGCCGGCACCCTGCCGGCCGTCAGCTTCGTCAAGCCCTACGGTGCCGAGAACGAGCACCCCGGCTACGCCGCCGAGGCGTACGGCAGCGACCACCTCGTCGACCTGCTGAGGGCCGTGACGGAGGGCCCGCAGGCCCGTGACACGCTCGTGGTCGTCACCTACGACGAGTTCGGCGGCCAGTGGGACCACCTGCCACCCCCCGGACCGGGCTCGCCCACGCGCGGCGCCCACGACGCCTGGGGCCCCGGCACTCGCGTCCCGGCCCTGGTCGTCTCCCGCTCGCTGCCGCGCTCGGGCGTCGACCACACCGTCTACGACACCACCTCCATCCTCGCCACCATCGAGCGGAGCTACGGCCTGAAGCCCGTCGCCACCCGTGACGCGGTCGTCAACGACCTGTCCGCGGCCGTCGCCGCCGGCGGCCGCAGGACCAGGTAGCGGCCCCCGGCACCGGCGCTCCCACCGGAGACGCCGCGCTGCGCCGCCGGAAAGCGACGGCCTGCCAGACGGCCAGGAGCAGCAGCGTGCCGGCCTCGGCCAGGATGCTGAGCAGGGCCTGCGGTGCGGGCCGCAGACCGTGCTCGGTGAATCCGAACACGCCCACCGTGCGGGAGGCGGCGAAGCCGCCGAGGGCGCCCAGAGCCACCCCCGCGGCGGCCAGCCTCAGCAGTGGCGGCATCCCGATCAGCAGCAGCGCGGCGACGGCGAAGGAGACGCTCGCCTGGAGCAGGAACAGGGGCCCCACGACGGGGAGGAAGCGGTACGCGTCGACGTAGAGCCGGGCGTGGATGTATCCGCTCCCGGCGAGCGTGGCGGCGATCGCGGTACGCGCGGCCGGGGCGAGGAGTCCTCCGGCGGTCATGCCAGCCTCTCGTCCTTGATCGCCAGCTCCCGGTCGCCCTGCCGGTAGCCCACCGTGCGGATACCGAGCGCGTCCTTGAGCTGCCGGGCGGGCACGACCTGCGGAGTGGGCGCGGGGGCCCGTCCTGGCTTCGGCAGCGGATAGGCCGTGGTGGTGGCGGAGTGGAAGGTGATGTTGCCGTCCGTCTTGGTGAAGAGCTGATGGACATGCCCGTTGAGACAGGTGACGGAGGAGAAGCGGCGCAGGAGCGCGATGACGCGCAGCGCGTCGTCCGTACTCCAGCCCCACCGCGGGTACATGGCGAACAGCGGGATGTGACTGAAGACCACGATGGGCGTGTCCGAGGACAGTCCCCTGAGGTCCCTGCGGACGAACTCGATCTGCTCCTCGCCGAGATGGCCGAGCTTCTCCAGGCTCAGGGTGTTGACCAGGGCGATGAAGTGCACGCCGTGGGTGTCGAAGCTGTACCAGCCCTCGCCGAGCGTGCCCTTGCCGAAGGTCTGCCGGTAGGCGCGTCCTGCGTCGCCGATGGAGTCGTGCTCGCCGGGCACCGTGAAGACACGGTCGGTCCGCATCCCCGTCATCATCTGCCTGACCTGGTCGAACTGCGAGGGCGTGGAGAGATGGGTCAGATCCCCGCTGTGCATCACGAAGTCGGGCCGGAAGCCGAGCGAGTTGACCTGGCGGATCGCCTCGGAGAAGGAGCCGGCCACGTCCATGTTCGCCGGGCCCTGGAAGCCGATGTGGCTGTCGGAGACCTGCACGAACCGCAGGGCGCCGCTCGCCGTCGCACCGGCTCCCGCCGCCATGGCTCCAGCGGCCGTGGTCCCGGGGGCCGCGGCTTCGGGGGCGCCGCTCCTGTCGGCGATGTGGCTGATCACCTCCCCACTCGCCACGGTCAGCACCACGGCACCGCCGAACCACCCGGCGTGCCGGAGGAGTTGGCGCCGGGTCATGCCGTTCGGGCCGTCGGGCTGCCCGGTGTCGTCCAGCGGTGCCGGATCGAGCCTGTCGTCGGGCCTGTCGTCGGGCCTGTCGGGGTACGCGGTCATCGGGTCACCTCCACGGTGGCGGTCATGAAGGGGTGGATCGTGCAGAGGTAGTGGTAGGTGCCGGGCGCGGTGAACCGGTAGCGATACGTGGCGTGGGTGGCCAGGGCGGCCGAACGCAACGGGCCGCCCGAACCGGTGCTGGTGACGGTGTGCGCGTCGGTGTCCTGGTTGGTCCAGGTCACCGTCGTGCCCGTCTTGACCTTCAGGGTGGCGGGGGAGAACGCGAAGTTCTTGATCGCCACGGTGCTCCCCGACACCGGCGCGGCCGGTGCTCGCGCGCTCGGGGACGTCATGGGCATGGTCATGCTGGGCATCGGCGCGGCGCCCGTCGAGGGGCCCGCCGGGCCTCCCGACCCGGTGGCGCCGGGCGTCCCGGCCGGCTGGCTCTGCCCCTGACCAGGCGTGATGCCGCCGGCCGCGGCCGACGGGGAATGCGACGACTGGCCGCACGCGCTGAGCAGCCCCAGCGTGCCGACGGCCGCGACGGCCAGCCCTCCGGCCGCGAGGCGTGAGCGCCGGCGCGGCGGATGTGGGCGACGCGGGCGACGCGGTGGACAGGGTGGACCGATGTTCAGGTGCATGGTGATCGTTCCCAACTGATCGGGACGGAGAGGCCGAGTCGGGCCGCGCGCGGACGCGCGGGACCGGACCCGTGGGGGATATGGCGCGTATCCGCGCTCTTGCGTGGTTTCACGGACGGCGACGGCCGTACGGTTCGGTGATCGAGCGCCTTTTTGTCGCACTGCTCTCTCCGCGGCCGGCGGCGGCCCGCTGGGCGCGACACGACAAAAGGGGGCATATGCGCGATGATCGGCATATGCCATGGGCTCACCGAAAACGTGGTCCAACGGCCGATCCGGATCGCTCCGCGCGCCGTGTCCCTGGTATGGGGACCGCTGCGACCACGGACGAGGAACTGCTCCGCACTCTGTACGCCGAGCACGCGGGCCCCCTTTTCCACTACGTGCTGCGACTGACCTCAGGAGACCGGCAGTGGGCCGAGGACGTCGTGCAGGAGACGCTGCTGCGCGCGTGGCAGCACCCCGACGCGTTCGAACCGGATCGCGGTCCGGCACGGGCCTGGCTCTGCACGGTCGCCCGGCACGTGGTCATCGACGGCCACCGGGCCCGCAGGGCCAGGCCGGCCGAGGTGGACGGCGAGGCCCTGGAGCAGGCCGCCGAGCAGACGCGCGGCGAGGACCAGATCGAGCAGGCGCTGCAGAGCTGGGCGGTGGCCGACGCCCTGCGGACGCTCTCCCCGGACCACCGCGCCGTCCTCATGGAGACGTACTACCGGGGCCGGACCATGGTGGAGGCCGCCGATGCGCTGGGCATCCCGCTCGGCACCGTGAAGTCGCGGACCTACTACGCCCTGCACGCCCTCAGGCTGGCCCTCCAGGAACGGGGGATCGAGTCATGACGGCGGCGTGGAGGAGGTGCCGACCATGAACGCGGACCACGACGCCCTCCGGCTGGCGCTGGGCGGATACGTCCTGGGCGCGCTCTCCCCGGCGGAGAGCGAGCAGGTGCGTGCCCACCTCGCGACGTGCGACGCGTGCCGGCAGGAACACGCCGAACTGGCGGGACTGCCGGCCCTGCTCGCGACGGTCACCGAAGCCGACGTCGGCCTCGAGGCCTCGGGGGCGCCGATGCCCGCGGCCGGCGGGGACCTGGCCGACCGGCTGGTGCGGCGGGCCGCCGACAGCACGTCGGACACGCCTCCGGAACGCTCCGGCGCGCCCCCGGCGGCCCCTCAGGCACCCGAGGCGGGCCTCCTCGACCGGATGCTCCAGCAGGCCGCGACCAGGCGCCGCAGGACCTGGCGGCTGCAGTGGGCCGGAGCGGCCGCCTCCCTGGCGCTCATCGGGTCGGCGATCGGCGGCACCTGGCTCGCCACCAGCGGATCCGTGATCGGTGAGGCGACACCGCCCGGACCGACCGCGCAGGTCCCGTCGCGCACCTTCTCCGGACACGATGCCGCCACCGGCGTCACCGCGTCGGTGAAGGTCTCGCCCTCCGCGTGGGGCAGCGTCCTCCAGGTCTCCGCCGGAGGGGCGCCCGCGGGCATCGTCTGCCGCCTGCAGGCGATCGGGCCCGGCGGCAGCAGGGCGGACGCCGCCACCTGGCGGGCGGGCCAGTACCCTCCCGGCACCACGATTCCCGGAGCCGTGCCCCTCTCACCGGGGGCCATCCAGCACTTCGAGATCATCACGGACAATGGTCAGAAGCTGGTCACGATCCGGGCGTAGGCGCTGCCCGGGAACCCGCACCCGCAGAAAAACCGCGAAAGGTGCAATCAGCCCCGAACCATGTGGTACTCGCTCTCCGTGCAACTGGATGAGGGGTCCAACTCGGGTAAAACCGAAGCGATTCCACCCGGTTCACGGGCGGCCCCTCGGATTCCGGCCTCCGCACCCTACAGAAGAGCCACACGACCATGTTTGTGACCGATCCCGCCTGTCCGAGCCCCCCACTGCTCTCGCACTGCAGCCACCAGGCGCTGCTCACCCTCCCCGCGCAGGCGGCGCACGTCCCGGCCGCCCGTCACTTCGCGGCAGACCTGCTGGACTGCTGGCGCGTCCCCCAGAGCGAGCGGGACTCCGCCGTCCTCATCGTCGACGAACTCGCCGCGAACGCCGCCCAGTACGGGCGTGAGCACATGACGCTGCTGCTCTTCCTCGACCACGACACCCTGCACATCGTCGTCAGCGACTCCGGAACCGCCGTGGAGCACTGCCGGCGCGAGGCGGCCCCGGACGAACACGGCCGCGGCACCGGCATCGTCCGCTACCTCGCGGAGTCGACCGAGGTCCACCAGACCCGCGGCGGCCGAGAGGTCCGCGCCTGCCTGCGGTGCCGGGCATGACGCCGACCCGTACGCGCCCCTATTCCTCGTCGCCCGCCCTCATCTCCACGTCGATCACGCCGTCGTCCTGGAAGAGCTCGGACGCCAGTTGCGCGGGATCCTGGGCGCCCTCCAGTTCCAGCAGCACCTTCGCCGCGTCGTCGGTGCGGCCGGGCAGCCGCTCCACCCTGACCTGGAGGATGCGGAAGCCCATGCGGGTGCAGACCTGCATCAGGCGCGGCAGCAGCGCGGTGCCGGTCCGGTAGGTCAGGCGCGCCTCGAAGACGTGGGTGGACGTGCCCGGCAGCAGCCGGGTGGACAGCACGAAGGGGTATCCGCGGACGACGAGGAAGTGCACGATGGTGGTCGCCATCGCGAGGATGGGCAGTCCGCCGCCGCAGGCCATGCCGACCGCGCAGGTCAGCCAGACGGTCGCCGCCGTGGTCAGGCCGCGCACCGCGTCCCGGCGCACGAAGATCAGCCCGCCGCCGATGAACCCGATCCCCGAGACGATCTGCGCCGCTACCCGGGACGGGTCGAAGGAGACGTTCTCCAGCCCCAGGACGTTGGTGAACCCGTGCTGCGAGACCTCCATCATCAAGGCGCTGGAGATCCCGACCAGCGTGTGCGTCCGCAGGCCCGCGCTTTTCTGCTTGGCCTCCCGCTCCCAGCCGATCAGGCTCGACAACAGCAGCGCCAGCCCCAGCTCGGACAGCTGCCGCGCACCCTGCCCGTTGCTCACGTCCCACAACGCCGCCGCGAGCCCTGTCACACGCACCTCCTGACCCGTACGTTCTCCATCAAGCCGACATCTACCCCCAACCTGGCACGTCACGATCAGCACCGCCGGGAGTTCGCGCACCGGTTCCGGCTAAAGAGGCAAGGAGGGGGCCGACGGCCGTCCCGTCGCGGGCGGTAGCGTTGCGCCCGGACGGCCATTTCCAGACGGCGCAGGGGGCGATCGATGGACCAGCAGTTGAACCTGGTGACCTTGGGTGTGGGGGACTTGACGGTCAGCCGCCGGTTCTACACCGAGGGCCTCGGCTGGACACCGCTGCTCGACCTGGACGAGATCGTCTTCTACCAGGTCGGCCGGGGGCTGGCCCTGGGGCTCTTCCCCCTGGCCGACCTCGGCGCCGACACCGGGCAGGCGGCGTTGGCCGGCACCCCCTTCACCCTTGCGCGGAACCTCGACTCGCCCGCCGAGGTGGACGTGGCCGTGGAGAGGGCTCGTGCGGCGGGGGCGACGGTCCTCAAGGAGCCGCAACGCGCGGCGTTCGGGGGCTACCACGCCTACTTCGCCGATCCGGACGGCCACCGCTGGGAGGTGTGCCACAACCCCGGCTGGTCGGTCGCCGACGACGGCACCGTGACACTGACGGCCGTCGATGCGGCGGACGCGGAGGACTGACGAAGACGGCGGGGAAGAACCCACCCGGCCGGGTCAACGCGGGGCACGCCTGGGTTGCGTGCCCCGCCGGGCGGGCGTTCGGTGGGGCGTGGCCCCTCAGAAGACGTCTACGGCTTCGCCGAGCCCCTCTCGAAATGAGTGCGCGGTGTGCCGCCCTCCGCCCGGCCGGAGCGGAGGGTGACCGCGTGGAGGAGGGCGTCGCGGCAGGCGAGGACGGCGGGATGGCGGCTGCCGCCGCGGCGGACCACGGTGGAGATGCGGCGTGCGCGCTGACCGCGGGGGAGCTGCCGCAGGGTGACCGTGGGGGAGTGCCCGTCCCAGACCAGGTCGGGGAGGAAGGCCGCGGCGTGCTGCTGCTCGACGAGACGGAGGTGGAGCAGCAGGTCGGTGGTCTCGAAGCGTACGTCGGGTTCGAATCCGGCGTTGCGGCACAGGGTCATGGCCCAGTGCCGTGCGGCCGTGCCCTCGGGTTCCATCACCCAGGCGTGCCCGTCCAGTGAGCGCAGCGCCGCCATCGGACCGTCGGTGTCCTGGCCGTCGGCCAGGTGGGGCAGGGCGAGGCGCAGGGGGTCGTCGAGCAGGTCCTCCTGTTCGAGTTCGGAGGGCCGCGGGTTGGGGTTGCCGGGGTACTCCTCGGCGAGGACCAGGTCGAAGTCACGGGCCAGCAGGGCGGGCAGAGCCTTCTCGGGTTCCATGTGCGTGATGTGGACGCGCAGTTGCGGGTGCCGGTCGCGCAACAGGCCGAGCGCGGTGGGGACCAGGGCCAGGGCGGCCGTCTGGAACGAGGCGACGCGCAGGGTGCCGGTCAGATCGGACAACGAGGTGGCGATGTCCGCCTCGGCGCGCTCCAGACGTTCGAGGACCGCCTCGGTGTGGGCGACGAGGATCTCGGCCTGCTCGGTCAGCCGAACCCGCCGCCCGGCCGGCTCCAGCAGCGGGACGCCGACCTCGGCCTCCAGTTGCGAGAGCTGCTGGGACACGGAGGAGGGCGCGTAGGACAGGGCGGCGGCGACGGCGGCCAGAGTGCCGCGGTGCTTCAGTTCGCGCAGCAACCGCAGCCGGTGCAGATCGAACATCGTCGGGCCTCCCCTCGCCGTCACGGAGCGACGCCCTGAATCATCGGTTTCTCCGACGAGTATAGGTCGAAAACATTCGCTGGACCGATCGTAGGAGGCCGTCGGACCCTGGTCGTGTGTCCGACAACGCCTTCCGCCGCCGTACCCCGTCGTGGTCCATGCGCCCCCGTGCCCGCGCCTGGCGGTGCGGCCCCGCACCCGCCGGAGTGCGGGGCTTCCATGCCGCGCTGCCCGGCTACGCACCCACCCCACTGACCGAACTACCATCGCTCGCCGACGAGTTGGGCGCCGGCCGGGTCTTCGTCAAGGACGAGTCGTGCCGGCTGGGGCTGCCCGCCTTCAAGGCCCTGGGCGCGTCCTGGGCGGTCCACCGGACCCTCGCCGAGCGGGCCGCGAGCGGCGCCGGGCCGGGACCGGTCGTGCTGGTGACCGCCACCGACGGCAACCACGGCCGGGCGGTGGCCCGCACGGCACGCCTGCTCGGGCAGCACGCCCACGTCTTCGTACCGCGCGGAGTGCATCCGCGGGCCGTGGCGGCCATCGCCGCCGAGGCGGCGGAGGTGACCGAGGTTCCGGGCCCCTACGACGAGGCCGTGCGCCGGGCCGCCGAGGCGGCCGCCGCGCCGGACTCGGTGCTGGTCCAGGACACCGCCTGGCCGGGCTACGAACGGATCCCGGGGTGGATCGTCGAGGGCTACTCGACCCTCTGCGCGGAGATCGACGAGCAACTGGCGGCCGCGGGGGCCGCCGAGGGCCCCGACCTCGTCTCCATACCGGTGGGCGTCGGCTCCCTGGCCCAGGCCGTGGTCACCCACTACCGCAGCCGCCCCTCGGGGCACGCTCCCGCGCTGCTGTCGGTGGAGCCGCGGTCCGCCGCCTGCGTCCTGGAAAGCCTCACCCGCGGCGAACCCGTCACCGTCGCCGGCGGCGACACCACCATGGCGGGGCTGAACTGCGGAACCCCCTCCAGCATCGCCTGGCCCTACCTGCACGGCGGCCTGGACGCCGCTGTCGCCGTCCCCGACGCCGACAGCGCCCACGCGGCCGCCCGCCTCGCCGCCCTCGGGGTCTCCTCGGGCCCCTGCGGGGCCGCCGCGCTCGCCGGTCTCCGCGCGGTGCTGGCCGGCGTGGGCGGCGAGGAGCGCCGTACGGCCCTGGGGCTCGACGGGACCTCGGTGGTCGTGCTGCTGAGCACCGAGGGCCGCGACGCGAACCCGCACTCCGTCATCGACCACTGAACGCGCCACACCGGAAGGACCCCCGCGTTGACCACCCCCGAAAGGCCGAGGAGGAGGGCGGCCGCGTGCTGACCCACCTCGCGGCCGCGTCCCTCGTCCTCGGCCTGCTGACCGTCGTGCCCGGCCCGGACATGGCGGTGGTCACCCGGCGCGCCCTCGTGGCCGGCACCGGGGACGCGCTGCGCACCGTGGGCGGGATCGTGACCGGGCTGCTGCTGTGGGGCGCGCTGAGCGTGGCCGGACTCGCGGCCCTGCTCGCCGCCTCGCCCACGGCGTACCTGGTCGTCAAGCTCCTCGGCGCCGGCTACCTGGTCCTGCTGGGCGGGCAGGCGCTGTGGCAGAACCGCCGCGGCGCCGCGGATCCCGCCCGCACGGACAGCGGCTCGCCCGCCGCCGGAAGCGCCTGGCGGACCGGCCTGGTCAGCAACGCCCTCAACCCGAAGATCGCCGTCTTCTACTCCGGACTGCTCCCCGGCCTCGCCCCGCCCCAAATCCCCGCCGCCTGGGCCATGACGCTGCTGGTCCTCCTCCACGCCACCCTGACGGTCATCTGGCTGGGCGGTTACGCCCTGCTGCTTCACAGCGCCGGAGACGTCCTCGGAAGGCCGGGGTTGCGCCGCGTGCTCGGACGGACCACGGGCGTCGTACTGATCGGTCTCGCTGTCGTGGTGGCGGCCTCGGCCGACTGACCCGGCCTGTCACCGGATCCCGGCGAAACCGAAAGTTAACCCCACGGTCACCTGAGGTCGGTCCGCGTGACGTCGCGGCAGCGGACAAAGGCAAGTGACCCGAACACACGCAAGAAGGGCGGCACCCCCGTGCCCCACATATTGACCTCGCTCCTCACGCAAGTGGCGACCGCCGTGATCGAGGCGCTCGTCATCCGCCTGCTCGTCCAGCTCTGGAACGCCTTCGCCCGCGGCGGCCACCCGATGGCGGCCGCCGCTTGACGAGCCTCAGGCGCACTCGGAGCGTCTGACCTGCGCGTCCGAGCGCGGGCAGGGCCTCAGTGGCAGTCGAGCAGTCCCGCGGACTGCTTGGCGGCCAGGATCCGGCGCACGCTGTCGTCGACCTTGGCCCGGAAAGAGGCGTCCTGCCGCATCCGGGCCTCGACGGCCTGCGTCATCGCGGGTACGGTGCTCGGCCGCACCGTGAGGATCATGTTTCCGCCCGCCGCGATGAAGTTCACGGCCCGCTGGGCGGGGGTGAAGGACCGCACCGCGACCGCGTTGCCGATGTCGTCCGAGATGACCACGCCCTTGAAGCCGAGCCGGCCGCGCAGCAAGTCACTGATCACCGTTGGTGAGAAGGCCGCCAGATGCCTGGGGTCGATCTTGGTGTACGTGGCCGACGACACCATCACGAAGGGGGAGCCGGCCCGTATCCCGGCCCGGAAGGGTTCGAGGCCGGCGCTGTTCGCGGTCGTCACCGAGTCCACGACGTTGGCGGTGACGTCGGTGTTGCCGATCACCTGGCCCAGCCCGGGGAAGTGCTTGAGCGTGGTCAGCACGCCCGACTGCGCGAAGCCGGCGGCGAAGGCGCCGGAGTGGGACGTCACGGTCTGCGGAGTGTGGCCGTACTCCCGCCGGAAGGACCCGATGGGCATGTTGCGGGTGCCCAGACCGGCCGGCACCACGTCGGCGATCGGCGCCAGGTTCAGGTTGACCCCCGCCGCCCTCAGCTGCCTGGCCCAGCCGGCGGCCTGGCTGCGCAGTGTCGAGGCCGGCCAACTGCCCTGGGTCAGGCCGTTGGGCATGGCCGAGAAACCGGGGCCGTTGAGCACCTGCACCTGGCCGCCCTCCTGGTCGGTGGCGACCAGCAGACCGACCCGGCGGCCGCCGACCTGGTCCGCCTGGCCCCGGAAGCCGTCGACCGTCTTCCTGGTCGCGGTCACTCCGGCGTTGCTGCGGCCGGTCAGCATGATGGCGCCCACGTGGTGGTCGCGCAGGGTGCGCAACTGCGCCTGGTCGGGATGGGCCGCGGAGATCCCGCCCATGAACAGCTGTCCGACCCGCTGAGCGGTGGTCATACCGGAGAAGTAGCGGTCGGTGCAGGTGGCGGCCCCGGTCGGCGAGGGGGTGCTCGCGGTGGCGGGGGGCGGGTCGGCCGCGGTGGTGGCGGGGGACCGGGGCGAGTCGCCTATTCGCCCGGGCGTGACCGACGCACCGCAGCCGGTGGCGGCCAGCGCCAGGGTGACCAACGGTGCCGCGCAGCGCAGGGCTGTGGAACGGCGGCTCCTGATCTGCCGGACACGTGATGTCATGGGTTCGTCTCCTGGCCTGTACGGGTGCGGGGGCCTCCCCACAGCCGCCTGTCTCGCGGCTGTTTCCTCGTGGCGAGCCGTGCCCGTCACGACCATCACACGGTACTTTATTGGGCATTTGTCCGCCCCTTCGATGATTACGCAGGGTGCGGGCGCCCCCAACGGCGGAACGGGCCGGTGCCGGCAGCGGTTGTCGCTGCCGGCACCGGCCCGTCGTGCGCGTGCGTGTGTGCGCTGGATCGGTACCGCGTGGGCGGTATCAGTACGCGGAGTTGACCTTGTCGATGGAACCGTAGCGGTGGGCCGCGTAGTTGGCCGCGGCGGTGATGTTGGCCACCGGGTCGGTGAGGCTGTGGGCCGTGCCGGCGACGTGGTAGGCGTTGAAGGTCGGGGAGATGACCTGGAGGAGACCCTTGGACGGGGTGCCCTTGCGGGCGTTGACGTCCCAGTTGTTCTGGGCGTTGGGGTTGCCCCCGGACTCGCGCATGATGTTGCGGTGCAGGCCCTCGTAGCTGCCGGGGATGCCCTTGGCCTTCATGATGGCCAGGGACTGCCGGATCCAGCCGTCGAGGTTGTTGCTGTAGCCGGACTTGCCGGATTCGGCGGAGTGGGCCGCGACCACGGAGGCGGGGCGCGCCTGGGTCGCTTCGGCAGCCTGTGCGGGCGACGGCATCAGGGTCAGGGCGGCGGCAGCGGCGCCGGTCGTGGCGATGCCGGTGACGGTGAGGGTGCGCAGACGGGCGAAGCGGGCGGTGCGAGTGGTCGTGGCCATGCGGAAGTAACTCTCCAGTGGGGTGTGTCGTCAGGTGCCGGCCGCAATCGTTTGCGGTGGCGCTGGGGCGGTGCCCCGTGCTGCACAGACCTGAGCGGGCGGAGCCGGCGGAGTTCGCCGGGTCGTCCGTCTCGTGGCTCGGAGCAACGACAGCAATGGTTAGCCGCCGAGCGGTCGGTGCGCAATCATGTGACGTACTACCCGACTGCGTAGTAAATGCCCGAAATATTCCACCGTGGGGCATTCCTCGCTGCTTATGGCCATCCACCCGCTACGACCGGCGTTAGGACGTGATCTGGCTCCTATGGGTGGCATCACATCATCAGGCCCTCTCGGGGCCGAAAAAAGCCCCAAAGCGGACAAGGGGGGCCTCGTGAGTGGAGGGGGTCCCCGCGAGGCGGGAAAAGGCCCCCCTCGACTCAAAGGGGTGCTTTGGGGTTCTCAAAGCGGAAGTGTTAACGTTTCGCCGTGAAGACAGCAGCCGCGGACCGCGCAGACGCCCCTTACGGCGTCTGCCGCGCCGTCATGGGCGTACCGCTCGTGGCTCGCCTGCATGTCGATCTCTGCCGCTGCATGTCCGCGGCTTGTCGCGCCTGACCGCGAACTCACCTATGCGGCGGCGCTGTTGACCCATCTTCTGGGCGCCGCTCCTGTAACCCCCCGCTCGTAATCACCTTTCCGCGCGTCCCTACTGGAGTGTGTCCGTGTCCGCGAACACCACCGATCCGAAGCCCGCGAACTCCGGCTTCCGGATACCCGTCCCCTTCTGGGCCCAAGTCCTCATCGGCCTCGCCGTCGGCCTGATCCTCGGCTTCGTCGCCCGTACCTTCGACGTGTCCTGGCTCGCCACCACCCTCGACAAGGTGGGCGGCATCTTCGTGCAGCTCCTGAAGCTGGCCGTGGCGCCGCTGGTCTTCTTCGCGATCCTGGTGTCGATCACCAACCTGCGGAAGGTCAACAACGCGGCCCGCCTGGCCGGCCGGACCCTCCTCTGGTTCATGATCACCTCGTTGATCGCGGTCGTCATCGGTCTCGTCATCGGGCTGGTCTCCAACCCGGGCTCCGGTTCCGCCCTCACCCCGGCCGACGGCGGCAGGCCGGACCACGCCGGCAGCTGGCTCGACTTCCTCACCGGCATCATCCCGACCGACGTCATCACGCCGTTCACCGAACTGAACGTGCTTCAGATCGTCTTCATGGCGGTCGTCGCCGGTATCGCGATCCTCAAGATCGGCGAGAAGGCCCAGCCGGTCCTCACGCTCTCCGAGTCCATCCTGGAACTGCTCCAGAAGGCCCTGTGGTGGGTGATCCTGCTCGCCCCGATCGGTTCCGCGGGCCTCATCGGCCGCGCCATCGTGCAGTACGGCTGGGACCTGCTCGGCAACTACGCGACCTTCACCGCCGACATCTACATCGGCTGCGCCCTGGTCCTGTTCGGCGTCTACCCGCTGCTGCTCGCCGTCGTCGGGAAGCTGAACCCGATCCAGTTCTTCAAGGGCGCCTGGCCCGCCATCCAGCTGGCGTTCGTCTCCCGCTCCTCGGTCGGCACCATGCCGGTCACCCAGCAGTCGGCGATCCGCCTCGGCGTCCCGAAGGACTACGCCTCTTTCGCCGTGCCGTTCGGCGCGACGACCAAGATGGACGGCTGCGCGGCCATCTACCCGGCCATCTCCGCGATTTTCGTGGCGCAGATCTTCGATGTGCAGCTCGGCGTCAAGGAGTACCTGCTCATCGCCTTCGTCTCGGTCTTCGGTTCGGCGGCCACCGCCGGTCTGACGGGCGCGACCGTCATGCTGACGCTCACGCTGTCCACCCTCGGCCTGCCGATGGAGGGTGTGGGTCTGCTGCTCGCCATCGACCCGATCCTGGACATGATGCGCACGGCGACCAACGTCGCCGGTCAGGCACTCGTCCCGGTGCTCGTCTCCGCCCGTGAGAAGATCCTGGACCACGCGAAGTACGACAGCGCCTCGGGCTCCCCGGCCGACCGCGTGGAGAGCCTCTACGACGACCCGAAGCAGGCGGCCCCGGTTTCCGCCTGACGGTCACTCCCCTCGGGGGGCCACAACATCCTCCGCCCTGCCGGCAGTCGGCCGGCAGGGCGGAGGTGCGTTTCCTGGGGCGGTTACTTCTTGTGGCAGCCCCACTTGCCGTTGACCTTCTTGAGGTGCTCACCCTTCGGGCACTTCTTGTGCGGCATCTTGGTGGGGTCCGGCACGGCCGCGTGGTGACCGCTGGTCACCTTGGTGCTGGCCGGTGCCGCGAGGGCGGTTCCTGCAGATGCCACGGCTGCTCCACTGGCGAGCATGCCCGCGGCGACGCTGGCGGTCAGAGCGCGCATCATCCTGCTTCGCATGATCGACAGCCTTTCTGTAGTCGGCGTCACTGCCTCTCAGTTCGATTCTTGGCACCGCCCCCCGCAGCCCGCATCTCGATCACGGGCGAACTCGCGCCCGCGAACACGGCTTTCCGCCTGAATCCCGGCCTTGGGCCGCTGTGGAAACAAGAACACGCCGTGCATCGCCGACTCCCGTAAAGTTCCCGGTCATGACCGAGTTGCGCGGCGCGTTCGTCCTCCTCCGTCCCACGGTCCGTGAGGACATCCCCGCCCTGGCCGGGATCCGGGCCACACCGGAAGTACGCGCACGCTGGAGGGGCGGGGACGACCTCGCGGCGGACATCGCCGCCGATCTGGAGGACCCCGGCGTCCGGTGCCTGACCATCTACCACCGGCAGCGGCCAGTCGGCATGATCCAGTGGCACGCCGAGGAGGAGCCGGACTACCGGCACGCCGGCATCGACATCTTCCTCGATCCCGCGGTGCACGGCAGAGGCCTGGGCGCCGACGCGGTACGGACCCTGGCCCGCCATCTCGTCGACGCCCACGGCCACCACCGCCTGGTCATCGACCCGGCAGCCGACAACGCCGCCGCGATCCGCTGCTACACCAAGGTCGGCTTCCGGCCGGTCGGCGTCATGCGGCGGTACGAGCGCGGCGCCGACGGCACCTGGCACGACGGTCTCCTGATGGACCTCCTGGCCGACGAACTGGCGCGCTGAGGACGGTGCCGCGGCAGATCATGGCGCGGCGGACGGCGACGGGGCGCACCTGCGTTAATCCATGAATGTATGGAATAGTGTGGTCGCGGTTCTCGTAAGACGCCGGAAGGAGCCCCACCCCGTGCCGAGCACCGCGGCATCGTCCGCCCTCGCCGCCGGTCCCGTGCAGCGCCGCGTCCTGAGAGTCCTGGTCGCCTCCCAGATCCTCAGCGGGGCAGGGCTCGCGGCGGGCATCACCGTCGGGGCCCTGCTGGCCCAGGACATGCTCGGCACCACGGGTCTGGCCGGACTGCCCAGCGCCCTGTTCACCGCGGGCAGCGCGTTCGCCGCGATAGCCGTCGGCCGGCTGTCCCAGGCCCGGGGCCGCCGTCCGGGCCTGGCCGCCGGATACCTCACCGGCGCGGTCGGCAGCGCCGGCGTCCTCGCCGCCGCGGCCCTCGGCAGCCCCGTCCTGCTGTTCACCGCGTTGTTCGTCTACGGTGCCGGCACCGCCACCAACCTCCAGGCCCGCTACGCCGGCGCCGACCTCGCCGCCCCCACGCACCGCGCCCGCGCCGTGTCCACCGTCCTGGTCGCCACCACCCTCGGCGGCGTCGTCGGCCCCAACCTGGCCGCCCCCACCGGCGACCTCGCCGTCTTCCTCGGCATCCCCCGCCTGGCCGGCCCCTTCCTTCTGTCCGGGGCCGCGTACGCGGCGGCCGCCTGCGTCCTCGCGCTCCGGCTGCGCCCCGACCCCCTCCTGCTGGCCCGCAGCCTCGCCGAAGCCGAGCAGAGCCCCGCAGCGCAGCCCGCGCAGGCCGGCCCGGCCGTCGAAGGGGTGCCGGAGAGGCCGCGCGGCGGCGTGGTGCTCGGAGCCCTGGTCATGGTCGTCACCCAGCTCGTCATGGTCGCCGTGATGACCATGACGCCGGTCCACCTGCACGACCACGGCCACGGCACCGCCGCCTCCGGCCTGGTCATCGCCATCCACGTCGGCGCGATGTACCTGCCCTCGCCGCTGACCGGCCGCCTCGTCGACCGCTACGGCCGGCTCGCGATCGCCGCCGCTTCCGGGGTCACCCTCCTCGTCGCGGGCCTGGTCGCGGCCCTCGCCCCCGGCGACTCCGTCGCCCTGCTGGCACTCGCCCTGGCGCTGCTCGGCCTGGGCTGGAACCTCGGACTCGTCTCCGGCACCGCGATCATCACCGACACGGTGCCCCTGGCCACCCGCGCCAAGACCCAGGGCATGGTGGACGTCTCCATCGCCGTCGCGGGCGCCACCGGGGGACTGGCCTCCGGCATCGTCGTGGACCTCGCCGGCTATCCCGTCCTCGCCCTGACCGCGGGTGTCCTCGCCCTCGCCGTCCTGCCGGCCATCGCCGTCACCGCCCACAGCCGATGAAAGGGGCGGCGAACCGCTCACGGTCGTCGGGCAGCCGCGGCCGCCGTGGGTCAGCCGGACGAGGACGTCGACTCCTGTGCGGGCACGACGGCTTCGCCGGTGTGTACGAGGAAGGTCAGCGTCTCCTGGAAGTACAGACGGATGCTGGTGTCGTCGTGCGACAGGTAACCGATGGACAGGTCCTGGCCGAGGCACAGTTCGAAGTCCCCGCCTCGTGTCGACAGCAGGAACGCCCCGTCGATGGCGGGCGCCCAGACGATGTCGCCGTCCAGCACCCGGCCGATGTGTTCGATGATCGGGTAGCCGTAGTCGGACGTCTCGCTGACCGCGGTGTACGCCGCGGCGCTCAGCGCCAGTGCGTACGGGCCGCCGACCCCGGCGAGCCGCAGCTCGGTCAGGGCCTTGCTGACGACGTCCGGGAACCGGCGTGTCTCGGCCGGCAGGGTCACGGCGGAGTTGGACGAACTCTCCCGCAGACCGGCGATGTCCGCGGACGGGTAGCCCTCGAACACGGCGCGGTCCTCGGCGAAGGCGATCTGCCGCGCGGCGTCCTTGACCGGCTGCCAGTCCGCGTCCTTGGCTCCGCGTGCGACGTCGTCGACCTGCTGCCGGTCCACGGTGAACGGCACCCGCAGCTCGACCAGCGGCTGGAACCGGCGTACACGCGCCTCGACCCCTTCGGCCGGAGCCGCCACGGTCCGCAGGTGCCCGGTCCCCACACCGGCCGACTCCGGGCCGCCCGGCTCGGGCACGTCGACGACGCGGCGGGCCGCGACGTGCCGCTTGAACGTACGCCGGGCCTCCTCCTCCAGATCGGCCCACGCGGCGGCGGAGATGGGTGCCAGTTCGCGGTGCAGATTGTCCATCGCGGATGCTCGCCTCCTGTCACATCCTCAGATCGCCGATCCCCAGCGAGCCGTCCGCGGGCGGCGTCCGGACCGCCGCCGGCACGGGCTCGGCCTCCTCGGCGCGTTCGCCGCCCTCCTCGCTCGCACGCTCGGCCGGCGCGTCGGGGAGGTCGTCGAGGAAGTCACTGGTGGGCACGGCGAACAACGATCCGGTCACCGCGGTGGAGAAGTCCAGGATCCGGTCGTGGGTGGCGGGCGGTGCGCCCAGGAACATGCGCTCCAGCATCCGCTCGACCACGGCCGGAGTACGGGCGTAGCCGATGAAGTACGTGCCGAACTCGCCCTGACCCACGGTCCCGAAGGGCATGTTGTCGCGCAGGATCTCGTGCTTCGTCCCGTCCGGGTCCTCGATCGTGGTCATCGCCACGTGCGAGTCGGCGGGCTTGACCGCGTCGTCCAGTTCGACGTCGGACAGCTTCCTGCGCCCGATCACCATCTCCTGCGCCTCCACCGGCAGGGCGTTCCACGCCTCCAGATCGTGCACGTACTTCTGCACGGCCACGTAGCTGCCCCCGGCGAACTCAGGGTCCTCGTCGCCGATCAGGACCGCCGTGTGCGCCGCCCGGCCCGTCGGGTTCTCCGTGCCGTCCACGAAACCGAGCAGGTCCCGCACGTCCAAGTACTTGAATCCATGCACCTCGTCTTGCACGGTGACGACGCCGCGAATCCGTTCCATGATCTCGGAGGCCAGCGCGAAACAGAGGTCCGGGCGGGCCGCGCGGATGTGGAACAGCAGGTCGCCGGGGGTGGAGACCGCCCGGTGCCGCGCCCCGGCCAGCTCGCGGAACCGATGCAGCTCCGCGGGACGCGGGCCCGCGAACAGCCGGTCCCAGGCCTCCGAGCCGATGCCCACGACCACGCTCAGCTTCCCCTCCGGCGTCGCCCGGAACCCGACGGCCTTTTGCAGCCCGTTCAGCTCGGACAACGTGTCCCGTACGACCGGCTCGCCACCCCGGTCGATGGTCAGGACCAGGAAGATCGCCGCGCTCGTCAGCGGGGACAGCACCGGCTGGGATTGCGGGGCCCGGGAGTCTGCGTACACGGAGCACGCCCCTTCCTGACGGTCACGGGCGGGCACCTGTTCACCGTATGGCCCGGACTCGGCACCCGCCACCGCGTCTTGGCCGCCCAGGTCCGGACCACCCGGCGACCGGTTTGACTTGCCGCGCGCCCGTGGGAGCCTGGAGAAAGGGCAGCCCGAGGGGAGGGCGGCCAGGTCAGGACCAGGCGTTCCTTCTGTGAGAAGACATGCCATGAACGACACAGACGACTTCACGCGGTGGCTCACGAGCCACACCGACGAGCTGAACCGCCTGGGATCCCTCGCCCGTTCCGTCGCGAACGACCCCCAATGGCCCGTGACGGCCACGATCGAGACCTACCGGGAGTACCTGGAGAGTCGTGGCGCCGCCCCGGATGTGATCGACACCCTGTCCCGGGCCTGGAGCGAGTTCGAGCACCTGCACCACTTGCACTGAGGACAGCGGACCGGCGCCCCTCAGACGCGCGCCGCGACGGACCCGGCCTGTGACCACAGCCCCGTCACCTGCCGGCGGCCGGCCAGTGTGAAGAACCCTTGGAGCGCCGTTCCAGGTCGAACAGCCGGGTGCCCAGTACGTCGCCGGCCTGCAGGGCAGGGTCGAGGCCGGCATCTTCGGGGGTGCCGGCCTCGGGTCGCTCGGGGGCTTCCGTCTGGGTCAGTGGTCGTCCCAGTGCCCCTCGTGGGGTGCGTGACGATGTCCGTCGTGCACGTAGTCGACGTGGTCCTCGTGGGGCACGGCCACATGTCCGCAGCCCTCGCCGTGCTGGTGGTCGTGATGGGCGTGAGTGGTGTGGCCGGTGGTCACGCACTCGTCGACATGGCCGTCGTGGAGCTTGTGGAGGTGCCCGTCGTGCGCGTAGTCGACGTGGTCGCCGTGCGGGACGGCGACGTGGCCGCAGCCCTCGCCGTGGCTGTGGGTGTGGTCGTCGTGGGTGCGGTGTGCGGCGGCGGTGCTCATGCGCTGCTCCTGGGGGGAGGGGATGTCGTCCGGCGGCTCGCGGGCGGTGCTGTCGCGGGCCGTGCGTCACGAAGTCAATATAAGTCGATTTGTAATCATCCGAGGGGAATGCCGTGTGAGCTGCGAGTGTGCGCTCGGCCTCGCCGGGAGGGGGTCCGCGGGGGCAGCCGAAGCGGGCGTGACCGGCACGGCGCCGACGGGACGGGCTGCCGGGCACGGCGTCCGACAGCTCGGTGATCCAACGTTGTTGCTGATACTGTGTACTTGCAACTCATGCGCGATAAGGCGAAGGATGATGTTGGACATGGCGGTCTACAGGCTCCCGGAGCTCCCGTACGACTACGCGGCGCTCGCCCCGGTCATCAGCCCCGAGATCATCGAGCTGCACCACGACAAGCACCACGCGGCCTACGTCAAGGGCGCCAACGACACGCTGGAGCAGCTGGCCGAGGCGCGGGACAAGGAGTCGTGGGGCTCGATCAACGGCCTGGAGAAGAACCTGGCCTTCCACCTCTCCGGGCACATCCTGCACAGCATCTACTGGCAGAACATGACCGGCGACGGGGGCGGCGAGCCGCTGGAGAAGGACGGCGTGGGGGAGCTGGCCGACGCCGTCGCCGAGTCGTTCGGCTCCTTCGCGGGCTTCAAGGCGCAGCTGTCCAAGGCCGCGGCCACGACCCAGGGTTCGGGCTGGGGCGTGCTGGCGTACGAGCCGCTGAGCGGCCGCCTGGTCGTGGAGCAGGTCTACGACCACCAGGGCAACGTCGGCCAGGGCTCCACCCCGATCCTCGTCTTCGACGCCTGGGAGCACGCCTTCTACCTCCAGTACAAGAACCAGAAGGTGGATTTCATCGAGGCGATGTGGCAGGTCGTCAACTGGCAGAACGTGGCGAGGCGTTACGCCGCCGCCAAGGAGCGCGGCGACAGCCTGCTGCTCGCGCCGTGACGACGTGGTCCCGCGAATGTCCTGCTCGTGATCGTCTTCTCACCCTTCACCGGCAGGCGCACAGCGAAGTGCTCCCCCTGGCACACTGCCCGGGGGAGCACTTCCGCTGACCTCGACCGGCCAGTGTCCCGAAGTCCGAGTCAACCGGTCTCGGAGAGAAGCGTGTTGAGTTCCGGGTAGGTGAGGTCGCCGGACAGGGATTCGTAGCCGCCGGTGTCGAAGAGCTCCCGCGCGGCACGGCGGGCGGCGGCGTAGGCGGCCTCCGCCACACGCGGGCCGAGACTGACGCGGGCCACGCCGAGGGTGCCCAGCTCGGCGACGCTCAGGGCGCCGGGGCCCGCCATGACGTTCAGCGGTACGGAGACGCCCTCGGCCAGCGCCGCGATCGTGGTCTTGTCGGTGACCCCGGGAACGAAGATGCCGTCCGCGCCGGCATCCACGTACCGGTGTGCCCGGGCCAGGGTCTCCTCGAGCCGGGTGTCCGGGTCCCCGAGTCCCAACAGATACGTGTCGACACGGGCGTTGAGGAACAACTCCACGCCCGCGCGCTCAGCGGCCCGCCGGGCGGCGGCCAGCCGCGTCGCCAGCTCCGCCGGGGCCCGGGTGCCGTCCTCGATGTTGACGCCGACGGCGCCCGCCGCGAGCACCCCCGTGACGGTCTCGGCGACCTCGGCCGCGTCCTGCCCGTACCCGCCCTCGATGTCGGCGGTGACCGGAACCGCGACTGCGGCGGCGACGCGGGAGATCAACCCCAGCGCCTGATCGCGGCCGAGCGCGTCACCGTCCGGCGACCCCAACGACCAGGCGACGCCCGCACTCGTGGTGGCGATCGCGGAGGCCCCCGCGGACTCGACGACCCGGGCGCTCGCCACGTCCCAGGCATTGGCGAGCGCGAGGGGCGCGGTGGACGTGTGCAGGGAACGGAAGAGCCGTGCCTTGGCCGGCTGCGTGGAGGTCATGTCCGGAGTCAAACACGCCCGCCGCGCATCCTCCGGCGAAAAACCGACATCGACGCCGATCCGGGCCCGTTTCGGAGTCCCCGGATCGAACCCAGCCGCGACAGCCCGGTCAGCCGCCTGTCCTGCCCGACGCGTGTGCGAAGAAGCGCGAGGACGGATTCGAGGACTCCACTGTCGCCCAGTGAATCGGTGTACGTAACGGGCACATGTGGCATGGACGCAGCATATTCACTCACGGCCGCTGTTCCAGCCACGTCCCGTCGCGCATGATGACCCTGCCGCGTAGTTCCGGCACGCCGCGCCAGGCGCGCACACTCTCCGGCACCACGCGCACATACAAGAAGGAACCCTCCTCAGCGCGCGGGTCCCATCCGAACTTGGCGGCGAACGCCTCCGCCGCGTCTCCGGGCGCATCCTGATCCAGGAAGCACTCCGCCGCACCCTGGAGAAGCACCACATCGAAAGTGTCCGGCAGCGCCAGCCGCACACGCGGCTCCTCGCGGACGTTCCGCGCCGTTGCGGAAGCGGCACTGGTGCACATCCACACCGCTCGCCCATCCCACAAGAACCACAGCGGCACCTGGTGCGGCCCGTGATCAGGATGCGCTGTCGACACCCATACATCCCGCTCGGTAACGAGCCGTTCCAGAGTGTCGCGCCTACGCTCCGCCGCCTGGCGGCGAACAATCCCCGTGGTCCGCATGAGCGCCGACCTTAGCCAGCAGGCTCGAAGCGCACATGAGGCGAAAGACCTACTCCCGGCGACCGATGAACCCTTCAGCCGCCGGCTTGGCGACGGCCAACTGCCGTTGCCTGCTTGGCCTGAGGGCCAAGCCGAGCAGTACCGGTGACGCCGGGCGCCGTGGGGAAATACCGCGACGGTTCTCGCGGGTCGTGCCAGTGTGAGGGCGTGGCTGAGATCGAGATGGCAGATGTGTTCGCGGCAGGACGACGTGGTGAGGGTGGGCGTCTCTATACGTATCGGGTGCGGGGGCTCGGCCGTAGTGGGGTGGTTCTGTGGATCGGTGGCAGGGGGGACGACCCTGACCGGGTCCTGACGTTGCCGGCGACTGATCACCGTCGGGTGCCGGTGTTCGTGACTGATCGGCAGGCGCGGCTGTATGTGAGCCGGAGGGGGCGACGGCTGGCCGCTTCCGGGAGCGAGACGCTGGGACTCGTCCGTGTCCAGCATTGGCTGAAGGCGCCGAAACGCCGGCGTATCCCCGCGGGTGCGGTGCTGGACGCGTGGAACTTCTTCGAGGATCTCGCTCGAGGACTCGGTGAGGCCCAGCGGCTGCCCCAGCAGGGCGCGGTCCACAACAACGCCTACGAGAAGCTGTTCGGAGGCGAGTGCACCGCATGGACTCCCGACGAGCTACGCGCGGTGTTGGAGCTGCTCACGGCCGGGGTGGAACTGTGGAACTCCTGCCCAGTGGTCGTAAAGCCGTTGTTGCATCCGCGTGTGTAGGCGTTGACGGCCCTGCTCGACCTGGCCCGTCGTCCCGGCTGCGGTCAGGTGCAGTGGAGCAGGGTCATGAAGCCGTAGTCCATGTGGAGTTGCTGGTGGCAGTGGAACAGGGACAGGCCCGGCTGGTCGGCGGTGAAGTCGAAGTCGACGGTCTGGTAGCCGCCGAGCATGACGACGTCCTTGTGCAGACCGTGGGTCGGGGTGCCGGCGATGTGGGTGACTTCGAAGGTATGGCGGTGCAGATGGAGGGGGTGGATGTCGTCGGTGGCGTTGCGGAACCGCATCCGGTAGCGGCCGCCGCGGTCGATGTCCTGCACCGGCTTGTCGGTGTCCATGGAGAAGGGCACGCCGTTGAGGGTCCAGATGTTGAAGCCCTTGTCGGCGGCGTTGCGTTTCTCCACCAGCATGTCGAAGGTACGGTCGGGCCGTTGGGCGGTGCCGCCCGCGACGGCGAAGGAACGGTAGTCCCACTTGGACTTGGGCGGTGCGGTCCACTGAGGGGAACCGCCGCGGCCGGCGTACTCCACCACGGTGCCCAGGCCGTTCTTCCGGTCGTCGTCGGCCAGATCCCCCAGTACCCACACGCCCGGATGGTTCATCTCCACCAGCGCCGAGACACGTTCGGCGGTGCCGATCCACAGCACCGGCACATCGGCGGGGTGAGGCACCGGATTGCCGTCGAGGGCGACCACTTTGAAGGTGTGGCCGGGCAGGGCCAGGCTGCGGATCTCGGTGGCACTCGCGTTGAGCACGTGGAACAGCACGCGCTGCCCGGACTTGACCCTGACCGGTGAGCCGTGGCCCAGCTTGCGGCCGTTGACACTGAACGCGGTGTAGCCGACCTCATAGCCGTGCGGCATGCCGCGGGCCAGTGAGGCGGCCATCGCCTTCTCACCGCGGCGCTTCAGGGCCGGCACCTCGGAGCCGGCCAGAAAGTTCTGGGCCATGTCCCCGCCCTGGCTGAAGGAGGGCCCGAACTCCTTCAGCACCAGGACGACCTCCTGGTCGTAGGCGCCGGGGCCGGCCGCGGGCTCGATGAGGACCGGGCCCGCCTGACCGGTGTAGGTACCCAGGTTCAGGTCGTCATGCGCTGCCACATGGGTGTGGTAGAAGCGGAAGCCGGCCGGTCCGGGCGTGAACGACAGACGGCGCGTTCCGTGCGCCGGGATGTACGGGGTGCCCTCCTCCGCGGCCCCGTCCACTTCGGCGGGAATCCGCTGGCCGTGCCAGTGAAGCAGTTCGGGTGCGCCGGTGTCGTTGTGGACGTCGACCACGACCGGGCGGCCTTCGGTGAACCGCAGCAGCGGACCGGGGAACTGCCCGTTGTACGTCGTCGTGGACACGATCGTGTCCGGCGCGAGCTCGACGAGCCCGGTGGCGATCCGCACCGTGTAATCCGCCCTGCCCGGGGCGACGGGCGTGGCGGACGGTGCCGCCGAGGCCGCGGAGGCGGCGGCAGGAGCCGGCTTTGCCGCGCCCCCGGCCAGCAGAGCCAGGCCGCCGAGCTTGAGGACGTCGCGACGGGTGATCTGCACGGTCTGCTCCTTCCTGGGCAGGGCCCGAGCAAGCGAGCAACGGGCCCGAAATCTCCCCCTTTCCGACCAGTGTCCGCCTCCGCGCCGGAGTTCACCGAGGGCGGCGCCGTCCTGCCGCGGGCGGCAGCCCGGCGAGGCCGACGAGAACTCCGCGGCACACCGTCCAGGCCGCCGACGAACGGGACGCCCTGCCCGCCGAGGCCGTCCAGCCACCGAACCGGCACCTGTCGGGCGATGACCTGCCGGCGGCGCCGACCGTGCATCGCTTCCCGCCGCGGAGCGGGCCCGGCCGCGATCGACTGATCCCGGCCGGACCCGGCAGCGGACGCGGCTCAGTCGAACGCGGCGGCGAACATGCCGGGCTCGTAGGAACCGCCCTGCTGGTGCACGATCACGGCGAGCCGGTTGGCCGCGTTGATCAGCGCGACCAGGGCGACCAGTGCGGCGATCTGGTCGTCGTCGTAGTGCTTGCGCACCTGGGCCCAGGTCTCGTCGGACACGCCCTGGTGGGCGTCGGCGAGCCGGGTGCCCTCTTCGGCGAGCGCCAGGGCGGCCTGCTCGGCCTCGGTGAACACGGTGGACTCGCGCCAGGCGGCCACCAGGCTGAGCCGTACGGCGGTCTCACCGGCGGCCGCTGCCTCCTTGGTGTGCATGTCGATGCACCAGCCGCAGCCGTTGATCTGGCTGGCGCGCAGCGACACCAGCTCCTGCGTGGACCGCGGCAGGGGTGACTGCTGGACCACCAGGCCGGCGCCCGCGAACCGCTTGGCGAACTTGGCGGCGATCTCGTTGTCGAACAGGTTGAACCGGGTGCTCATGATGTCGTCCTCACTCGTTGCTCGTCACTCGTCGCGTTGCGCTGGACGAACACGAGATGCCGGCCACCCGCTCCCCGTGACGCAGCGGCGGTGTGACGTGCGCCACCACTCATCGGTGTCACAAGGCCGCGGCGGCCGGCGTCCTGTGTGCGTGGCATCGTCGAGAACGGACAGGCGGGAGAAACCGGTGAAGAGCGAGCGCAGTGAGTGCACAGGGGACACGGCCGGCCGGCTCACCGACGGCGGACGCACGGACCCCGCCACCGAGGCGTTCGTCGCCCACCGCAACCTGCTGTTCACCGTCGCCTACGAGATGCTCGGCTCCGCCGCCGACGCGGAGGACGTCCTTCAGGAGACCTGGCTGCGGTGGTCCGGTGTCGATCTCGGCACGGTGCGCGACCGGCGCGCGTACCTCGTCAGGATCACCACGCGCCAGGCGCTGAGCCGGCTGCGCGCACTCGGCCGCAGGCGGGAGTCCTACGTCGGTTCCTGGCTGCCCGAGCCGTTGCTGACCGCCCCCGACGTGGCCGAGGACGTCGAACTGGCCGACAGCGTCTCGATGGCGATGCTGCTGGTGCTGGAGACGCTCACGCCGACCGAGCGTGCGGTGTTCGTGCTGCGCGAGGTGTTCGACCTCGGGTACGACGAGATCGCCGACGCCGTCGACAAGACCTCCGCCGCGGTCCGCCAGATCGCCCACCGGGCACGGTCGCACGTCGCGGCGCGCCGTCCGCGCGGGGTCGTCTCCGCGGCCGAGACGCGGGACGCGCTCGACGCGTTCCAACGGGCGGTCGAAACGGGCGATCTCCAGCGCCTGCTGGACATCCTCGCGCCGGACGTCGTCCTCCTCGGCGACGGCGGGGGAGTCAAGCAGGCCGTGCCGCGGCCCATCGTGGGGGCGGACAAGGTGGGCCGCCTGCTGGCCTCCGGACTGGGCAGGATCACCGAGGCGTCGCTGCGGCCGGCGCAGGTCAACGCCTGTCCGGCGCTGATTCTCCGGATCAACGGCGAGATCGACACCGTCCTGACGCTGCGCGTCGACAACGGCCTCATCACCGGGCTCTACGCCGTACGCAACCCCGGGAAACTCTCCCACATGCACCGTGAGACCACCCTGCGCCGCTGAGCCCGGGAACCTCCGGCACGGAGGGCATCACCCGCGCGAAGCGCGATGAGTTCCGGAGGCCGTGGCGGTCCACGGTGCGTGACGGCCCGGATTCAGCTCACGGCCGGCGCGGTCGGCCACGGCCAGCAGTGTTCGCTCCTCGTGGCGGCGCGCCACGAGATGGAGGCCGACGGGTGCTCCCTCGGCCGTGGTGCCTGCCGGGAGGCTGAGTGCCGGATGCCCGCTGAGGTTGAACGCCCAGGTCAGGGCGACGCTCATCCGTGTCCCCGGCCCGTCGTGGCCGTGCGGTGGGTGGGGCGTGGTGGGCGTGAGGAGGAGGTCGGCTCGCTGGAAGCAGTCGCGCAGCCGCTCCTCGTTGGTCGTCAGGACCCTGCTGACGTCGGCCGAGGAGGGTGTGGCCGGGGACGATCCCGCCGCGCGGAGGGCCGTCCAGGCGGGGGCGGGGTCGGCCAGCGCCAGGTCGGGGCCCTTGGCCAGGGTGATCAGACCGGCCTCGGCGAGACATCGGGCCGAGCGGTGGGCGACGGCGGCGACTTCGGGGTCGGTGTCCGCGTACCCCGGAGTCGCCGACCAGATCGCCCTCAGCGGGTAAGCGGGCCGGACGGCAGACACCTCCGACCCGGTCACCGCGTCGAAGTAGGCGAGGGCGTCCCGCGGGTCGCCCACCAGGACGCCGGGCGAGTTCAAGCCCGCTCGGTCACGGGCCGGGAGCCGGCCGTTGGTGGGCTTGAAGCCGACGATGCCGCACCATGCGGCGGGGATGCGCACCGAGCCGGCACCGTCGGATCCACTGGCGAGGGGGACGAGTCCGGCGGCGACCGCGGCCGCCGAACCCGCCGAGGAGCCGCCGGGTGACCACGCCGGGTCGAGCGGGTTGAGGGTGGGCCCCCGGTCGGTGTCCCCGTACGTCTGCCAGCCGCGGCCTCCACGAGGCACCGAGGTCGCGCCGACCGGCACGCATCCGGCGGCCACCAGCCGGGTGTTCTGGTAGGAGCCGGGGCCTTCACTCGCCTTGACGCCGATCGGCACCCCCGCGAGGGGCAGTCCGGCGCCTCGGGCGACCCGCGCGTCGACGCGGGCGGCGTGAGCGAGCGCCTGCTCGGCCCAGACCTCGGTGAACGCCCTTACGCCGTCGTCGAGTTCGTCGGCGCGGGCCAGGGCGGCCCCGACGACCTCTACGGCCGTCACCTTGCCCTGCCGCACGTGACGGGCGATGTCCAGGGCGGACAGCTCCGCGTACTGGGCGGTGGTGATCACCATCGCCCTCCTTCGCCATCAGCGCGTGCGCTCACCCTGTTCACCACCACGCCCCCGTACGCCCAGTCGCTCAGAACATCCACCGCGTATGGCTGTACACCCCGTCGTCCCGGCCGAAGCCGTATGCCGTGGCCGGGGCCACCGCGAACACCACCGCGTCCCCCTTGCGGAACGCGTCCCCGATCCCGTGGAAGGTGCCCTCGGGTGAGGTGATGTGCGGCCCGTACTTCGTCTCGTACGCAGCGATCACCTCTTCCAGCAGCGCCGGATCGGCAACCTGCCGCGCCGTGCCCTCGACCACGACGTCGAGCCCTTCGGTGAGCGAGTTTCCGCCGGTGGTCAGTGCGCAGTGCCCGTCATGGGAGAGGTTCCTCGCCTTCTGTTCCCCCGGGCCGGTGGCGAAGTACACCACTCCGTCGTGCCAGGCGGCGATCACGGGCGTGACGTGCAGCCGCCCGTCGGGCCGCACGGTGGACACCCAGAAGATCTCGGCGGACCTCAGCAGCCGCTCGGCCTCGGCCCATTCGGTGGCGGTGACCTCCGCGGCACCGGGGCGGGGATTGAGCGCGGAGCTGTAGCGGGCGTCGAGCTCGGTAGCGGGTTGATGTGCGGATCCCTGTGTGGGCATGTGGATCTCCTTCTGCTCTCCTCGTACCTCTCCCCTCGTAACGACCGGCATCCCGTGCCGGAATCATCGGTGCGCCCGATCGCGGCGTGTGTGGAGTCGAACGGGTCGGCTGCCCCACAGGCCTCAGCCGAACGCCGGCCGGATCCCATGAGCCAGCAGTTGCGGGTCCGTCACCCCGCCCGGGCAGGCGAGCGTGGCGATCGGCCATCCGGCGCATCGGGCGCCCGCCTGGTACGCGCTCTCGTAGAAGGCGAGCACGGCGGCACGCGGGTCGGGCTCGGCGCGGACGTCGTCGTACGGCAGTACGGCCAGATGGCTGTCGATGCGGGCGACCCAGTGTGCCGCGGCGGGGCGGAGCGGTTCCTCGGCCAGGTGCGCCGGCTCGGGCGCGGTGTAGGAGTAGAACGTGGGCGCGGGGAAGGCGTCGTCGCCGAACCAGAAGCCGAAGCTGATCACCTCCCGGGAGTACGCCTCCCGGGTGACCGGGTCCAAGTGCGCGGGCTGCTCGACGTGGCGGTCGGAGAACCGCGTGTGCGCGACGTCGAAGGTGTGCCAGAAGTGGTGCACCGGGCTCACCTTCCCCGAGTACCCCGCGGCGAACTCCTCCAGCACGGAGGCCACTTGGCTGAGAACCCGCCAGTAGCGGTTGGCCTGCGCGGGGTCGTACGCCGCGTGCTCGGTGTCCTCGGCGAACGGCCGGCCGGAGTCGGGCAGGTCGAAGGGCCTGGGAATGTCGAGCCGCATCCGGATGCCCAGCGCGGCCAGCGAGTCCATGACCGCCCCGTAGAAGGACGCCACGGACTGTCCGAGGAGCGGGACGGAGATCTCCCGGCCGTCCAGCGTCGAGACGACCAGCCGATGCGCGACGAAATCGAAGTCCAGCGTGAAGATCGGATTGCCGTCGACCTGTCCCATCGGACGTGTCGTGATCCCCCGCCCGGTGAGGTGGAACGGGACGTTCCACCAGTGGTTGCGCCGGCTGCTCGCGGCGAGACGGACCTTCCCCGCTATCTGCGCGAAGCGATGCAGCGTCTCCTTGGTGTCGCGCCACTCGGCGAGCGGGATGGGCGGGAACAGTTCCATGGTCATCAACCTTCCCTGGCGTCCGACGCTCCTGACGGCCGGATCGGGCCCCTGGACGACATGATGGCCACGTGGGACAGGCGCGGCATCTCGTGCGCCCGGCCGGCTCATACCCCTGCAGACGCCGAAAGTCATTACTCGGACCCCCGAAAGGGCAAAGTCGATTGAAATGCCTGGAGTTTCGAACCGTGGCGAATGGAGCCCGGAAGCAGGTCTTCGGTGCGCGGTATCTACGGCACGTCGCTCAGTGAAGTCAAGGGTTGACATGCTGTGGGGGAGGATTCATGATCGCGTTCATGTCAAGACCACCCCAGTCCCTTGGGTGACTCCGTATGACAAGTGCATCAATTCAACCAGGTAAAGCAATCGATCGAATTCCGGCGCATCCCCCACCTTTCCCGGATTGACGTTTGTGCGCTCACGGAATTCCGTGTGGTGCCGTCCTCCGATGTGCCGTCGTTCCGCCCTGGTCCTCCTCCCCGACAGGAAAGCCAGGCCTTGCCGGTGCACAACACGCCCAGCTCCGTTCCCCCCAACGCCCCCTCCGCGTCCGTCCGGCGTCCTTCTCTCAGCAGCGGCTGTGGTTCCTGGCCCAACTGCCGGGCGCGAATGCCGCCTACAACGAGACCCTCGCCTCCTTCCGGATCGACGGACCGCTCGATCGCGAGGCCCTGCTGAGTGCCTTCAGTTTTCTGACTGACCGTCATGAGAGCCTTCGGACACGGCTGGTGGCGGAAGACGGCACCGTGAACCAGCACATCGACCCGCCTGGTAAGGGGTTCACGCTCGCCTTCGAGGACCTCAGTGCCGACGCGGATCCCGACGAGCGCGTGGCCCGGTACCAACGGGACGAGGCGGAGCGGCCGTTCGACCTGGAGGCCGGCCCGCTCGGGCGCGGCCGGCTGATCGCCCTGGGCCCGCGACGGCACGTGCTGCTGCTGACGTTCCATCACATCATCTTCGACGGAACGTCGATGAAGGTGATGATGGAGGAGGTCGCCGCTCACTACACGGCGGCGCTCACGGGTGGCGAGGCAGACCTTCCGGAACTCACGGTGCAGTACGCGGACTACGCGCAACGGCAGCGCGAGGCGGTACTCGGCGGTGCCCTCGCCTCCCAGGAGGACTTCTGGCGACGCACGCTGGACGGCGCTCCGTCCGTCCTGGAACTTCCCACCCAACGGCCGCGCCCGGCCGAACAGCGTTATGACGGCGGACGTGTCGAGTTCGCTCTCGACGCCGACGTGACCGCCGCGCTCCGCGCTCTCGCCCACTCCCAGCAGGCGAGCCTCTTCAACGCCGTCCTCACCGGCTGGGCGATCCTGCTGTCCCGCCTGTCCGGACAGGACGACATCGTTGTCGGCAGCCCGGTGGCGGGCCGCCGCGCACCCGGCGCCGCCGGACTCATCGGCTTCGTCGTCAACACGCTCCCACTGCGCGTCGACCTCTCCGGTTCCCCCACCGCGACCGAGGCCCTGGCCCGCACCCGCGCCGCCGTCCGCGCGGCCCTCGCCCAGCAGGACCTGCCCTTCGAACGCATCGTCGAGCTGGTGAACCCGCCGCGCAGCGCCTCCCACACCCCCCTCCAGACCATGCTGGCCTGGGTGCCGGACCGGCACGACGTGCTGTGCCTGCCCGGGGTGACGACCGAACCCCTGCCGATCCAGGACGCCCCGGCCAAGTTCGACCTCGTCCTGTCGGCGGCCGAGTCCGAAGGCCGCCTCACCGGGCACCTCGACTACGCGACCGCGCTCTTCGACGCGAGCACCGTGCAGCGATGGGCCGGGTACCTGCGCCACCTGCTCACCGACCTCACCCGGCACCCGGACCGCGACATCCACACCCTGGAACTGATGAACCCGGGCGAGCACCGGCATCTGATCCGCCGGGGCGACGCGACACGGAACCACGACGAGGCCGCGGCGGCCGATCCCATGGCTGCCGCTCTGCGCACGGCCTCCGGAGTCGCCGGCCTCTTCGAGGCCCAGGCCTGTGAGCACCCCACCCGTGTCGCCGTCGTCGACACGGAGGGCGCGATGGACTACGCGACCCCGTGCACCTGCCCGGCCTGCGGATCTGCTTCGGCTACGGCCCCACCGAGGCGACGCTCTACAGCACCGCCTACTACGAGCCACGCCCGCTGGAGCGCCCCTGCCCGATCGGCCGGCCGCTGCCCGGCACCCGCCTCTACGTACTCGACTCCCGTATGCAGCCCGTCCCGCCCGGCGTCGTCGGTGAGATCCACCTCGGCGGGGAGTCCCTGGCCCGCGCCCCATCCCCGACGTATCACGGAGGTCCCTCATGGAGGACTACGCACTGCGAGCGGTCGAACAGCTCACCACCCGCCCCGTGGAACCCAACGAGACCATCGCCGTCGCCCCGCTGACCCCGCTGCTCGGCGCGGAGGTCTCGGGCATCGACCTCGCCCAGGAGCTCACACCGCGGCAGGAGAAGGAACTCAAGCACGCCTTCGCGGCCCACCACGTCCTCGTCTTCCGCGACCAGGACATCGCACCCGAGGAGCACAAGCGCTTCGCGGGCGTCTTCGGCGACCTGCACCCCGTCGCCCTGCCGGTGGAGGGCTCCGACCCGCACATCCTGGACCTCAAGGCCGACAAGAACTCCCGGAACGTGGCCGGCAACGGCTGGCACGCGGACGGCACCGCCGACGCCGAACCCTCCCTCGGATCGATGCTGTACATCACGACCATGCCCGAGGGCGGCAGCGGGGGCGACACCCTCTTCGCCAACATGCACCTCGCCTACGAACTCCTCTCACCCGCCATGCGCGGCTTCCTCGACGGACTGACGGCCCTCCACGACGGCGCCCTGCCGTGGACCGCGGCCGGCCAGACACCGCCGCCCGAGTACGACGTGCCGCGCACCGAACACCCCGTGGTCGTCCGGCACCCGGAGAACGGCCGCAAACCGCTGTTCGTCAACGCCCCCTACACCTCCCACATCACCCAGCTCCCCCGGACCGAGAGCGACGTCCTGCTGGGCATGCTCCACCAGCACGTCGCCCGGACGCCGCTGCTGCACTGCCGGGTCCACTGGCAGGAACGCACCCTCGTGTTCTGGGACAACCGCAGCGTCCAGCACCACGCCGTGTGGGACTACTTCCCCCTCACCCGGGAAGGCCGCCGCGTGGCGATCGAGGGCACCCGGCTGCACGCCTGATGTCGAGAACCGCCGCCCGGCTCCGTCCCCGGGGCGAATGCGGCCACAATGGGTCGCACCAGCACCGAGGAGTACCACGATGGCGAAGTACCTGCTGCTCAAGCACTACCGAGGCGCTCCGGCCGCGGTCAACGACGTGCCCATGGACCGGTGGACGCCCGAGGAGATCTCGGACCATGTGCAGTACATGAACGACTTCGCGGCCCGACTGGAGAAGACCGGCGAGTTCGTCGGCGGGCAGGCCCTCGCCCCCGAGGGGGCCTGGGTCCGCTACGACGGCGAGGGGCGCCCGCCGGTCACCGACGGACCGTTCGCCGAGACCAAGGACCTCATCGCCGGCTGGATGGTGATCGACGTCGACAGCTACGAACGGGCCGTCGAGCTGGCCGGAGAACTGTCGGCCGCCCCCGGCGCGGGCGGGAAGCCGATCCACGAGTGGCTGGAGGTGCGCCCGTTCCTGGCCGCGCCGCCCACCATCACGGAGTGACCCGGACGGTGAACGAGGCCCTGATCCGAAGCCTCACACCGGGTGTGCTCGGGATCCTCGTCCGCCGCGGAGCCGACTTCGCGGCGGCCGAGGACGCCGTGCAGGACGCCCTGGTCGAGGCGGTCCGCGTCTGGCCGGCCGACCCTCCACGGGACCCGAAGGGCTGGCTGGTCACCGTCGCCTGGCGCCGGTTCCTCGACGCGACCCGCGCGGACGCCGCCCGCCGGCGGCGGGAGGACCGCGTCGACGAGGAGCCGCCGCCCGGGCCCGCGCCCGCGGTGGACGACACGCTCCAGCTCTACTTCCTGTGCGCCCACCCGTCCCTGACGCCGGCGTCCGCGGTCGCGCTCACACTGCGCGCCGTCGGCGGGCTCACCACCCGCCAGATCGCCCAGGCCTACCTGGTGCCCGAGGCGACCATGGCGCAACGCATCAGCCGGGCCAAGCGCACCGTCTCCGGCGTGAGGCTCGACCAGCCCGGCGATGTCGCCACCGTGCTGCGTGTCCTCTACCTCGTCTTCAACGAGGGCTACTCCGGCGACGTCGACCTCGCCGCCGAGGCGATCCGGCTCACCCGGCAGCTCGCGGCCGCGATCGACCACCCCGAGGCGGCGGGGCTGCTCGCCCTGATGCTGCTCCACCACGCCCGGCGCGCCACCCGGACCGCGCCCGACGGAAGCCTGGTACCGCTCGCCGAGCAGGACCGCGGCCGGTGGGACACCGGGTCGATCGCCGAGGGCGTCGAGATCCTTCAGGCGGCCCTCGCCCGGGACCGGCTCGGCGAGTTCCAGGCCCAGGCCGCCATCGCGGCACTCCACGCCGACGCGCCCACCGCCGAGGAGACCGACTGGGTGCAGATCGTCGAGTGGTACGACGAGCTCACGCGGCTGACCGACAGCCCGGTCGTACGGCTCAACCGCGCGGTCGCCGTCGGTGAGGCCGACGGGCCGCGCGCCGGCCTGGCGGCGCTCGCGGCGCTGGACTCCGCCCTGCCCCGCCATACCGCGGTGGCGGCGTACCTGCACGAGCGTGACGGCGATCCGGCGAGGGCCGCACGGCTGTACGCCGAGGCGGCCCACAAGGCACCCACCCTCGCCGAGCGTGACCATCTGACGCGCCAGGCGGCCCGGCTCAACGCCCGCCGCTAGGTGGACCGTCACCGGGCGAGAGGCCCGTCGCGGTACACCTCGCCGGGCCGGGGCCCGGGCGGGGCCAGGAGCCGGGTGACGGTGACGAAGGCGTAACCGCGGGCCTTCAGGCCGGAGATGATGCCGGGCAGCGCGGCGACCGTGCCGTTGTAGCCGCGGTGGGTGGGGTCCACCCGGTCGTGCAGCAGGATGATCCCGCCGGGGCCTGTCCGGGCCAGGATCCGGCGGGTGATGAGCGCGGAGTCGGTGGTCTCGTAGTCGGACGCGGTCGCGCTCCACAGGACCTGCGCCATGCCGAGCCGCCGGCAGAGCGCGGTGACGGCCGCGCTCGTACGGCCCTCCGGCGGGCGCAGCAGGACCGGGCGGCGGCCGATGACCCTCGCCACGGCCTCGCGGCCCCGGGTGATCTCCTCGCGCGCTTCGGCCGGGCTGATCGCGGTGAGGACCCGGTGGGACCAGGTGAGCGTCTCCACCTCGTGGCCTTCCGCGGCCATCCGCACAACCGTTGCGGGGTAGGTGGCGACGTGGTGCCTGCCCAGCGTGAAGAAGGTGGCGTGCACGCGGTTCCGGCGCAGGATGTCCAGGATTCGTGGAGTGCGGACGCCCGGTGAGTCGTCGAAGGTGAGCGCCACGCATCTCGTCCTGCGGCAGTCGACGGATCCGCCGGGGCCCCGGGTGATCCCGGCCGCGGCCACCGCGCCGCTCACCGACGACACCTGCCGCATCACTCCGGCCCGCGGCGCGTCTGCGGCGCCACCGCAGCCGGACAGGGTCAGCGCCAGCGCCGCCGCGGTCACCAGTGCGGTGGGCGCGCGAGGGCGGACAGGGGGCGCCGTGTGCGGCGGCGAAGGATGCCGGGCCCGCCCGGGCCGGAGGACATCCCGGCGGGATGGACCAGCCATAGGGGGCGCACACTGGAGGCAACAAGGACGTGCGTCGTGAGCCGAACCGTGGAGGTCGCCATGAGCACCCTCGAAGAACACATCGACGTCGGAGTCCCCATCGACAGCGCCTGGGACAGCCTTCACCGGGTGGAGAACTACCCCCGCTTCATGGACGGCGTGCGCGACGCCCGGGCCGAGTCCGGTGGCCGCGCCCAGTTGGACATCGAGGCGGGCGGACGGGCCCGGCAGATGGAGATGAAGGCCTCCGACCGTGCCGGGGACCGCGTGCTGGAATGGCACACGACGGAATCCCCGCAAATGAGCTGCTCCCTCACCCTGCACCCCATCGACCAGGGGAACACCCGCATCCAGGCACGGCTGGAGTACGACCCCGACACCGTCCGGGAGGCGTTCGGCGGGCCCAGGGGATTCGCCCAGGCCAACGCGATCGAACGACTCGTACGCAGCGACCTGGAGCACTTCCGGGAGTACGCCGAACACAGCGGGTGAGCGGCGGGCGCGGGGTGCCGGACCGTGCTCGCCGAGACCGCCATCGACATAGGTGCTGCTCGGAGCGGGCGCCGACCCACTGCTGCCGGACGCCCGCGCCCACGCCGAGCGCCGCGGCTTCCACGCAATCGCGGCCCTGCTGCGCGAGAGCGAAGCACCGGCCGATCGGTGACACGGCCGTCCGTCAGGAAGCGGCCGGGCCCCGGCGGCCGGCACGGTAGTCGCGGTGCAGCTCGCGGAGCCGGTCGGCCAGGACCGGCACCGGGCCCTGCACCGTCAGCCCGGGGACCAGGTCCTGGATCGGCAGGCAGCGCACCGGGGCGGCGGGCACGCCCAGTTCGGCCAGCCAGTCCGTCAACTGGGCGGCCGAGTGCGCGTAGACGATCCGGCCGACGCCCGCCCAGCCGTGGGCGGCCGCGCACATGGGGCAGTGTTCCCCGGAGGTGAAGACGGTGGCCTCCGCCCGCTGCCGCCCGGTGAGATGGGCGGCGGCCCAGCGGACCAGCTCGAACTCCGGATGCCGGGTGCGGTCGTCCAGGCTGTTCACCCGGTTGCGGTCCTCCGCGAGGACCTGTCCGTCGGCGCTCACCAGGACCGAGCCGAACGGCTCGTCCCCGGCCCGCAGCGCCTGGACCGCCAGCTCGACCGCGCGCTCCAGATGCCGCAGCTCGGCGGCGTTCGGTTCGTTGAGGGTCACGTCCGCTCCCTCAGGCCGCGGTGGGCGCCCCGGGGACACGGCGCTCGCCGCCGTTGTGCTCCTGCCAGAGCCGGTAGACGTCGACCGCGGTGTCGTGCGGCTCGTAGCGCATCGGCAGCCGGCGCTGGTCCCAGTTCTTCGCGAACTCCTCGTAGAAGTTGTCCAGTTCGAAGTACTCGCGGTCGTCCACGTAGTGCGGCTCGTAGGCTCTCGGCGTGTGCCGTGGGGTCGTTGGTCTGGGCGACCCGGTTGGGGCTCTCCGCCAGGATCTCGCCGTCCTTGACGATGACGGTCGCGAACGGGCGGCCGCCCTCGGCGACGTTGCGGCGGGCGATGTCGACGGTGCGCTGTGCGAACTCCATCAGTGGTGTCCTTCCGTGACAGGGGGAGCCGGGGCGGCCGGGCCGGCCGTACCGCCCCGGCGCCGGTCCGATCGGCGTGGATCAGAAGGGCTTGGTGGGCAGGTACTTGCCGTCCAGGGTGATCACCGCGCGCTCGCCGCCCTCGGGGTCGGCGACCTTCTTCACATCCAGCTTGAAGTTGATCGCGGAGATGATGCCGTCACCGAACTGCTCGTGCACCAGGGCCTTGAGCGTGGTGCCGTACACCTGGAGCATCTCGTAGAAGCGGTAGATGGTCGGGTCGGTCGGGATGCCGCCGGGGATCGAGCCGCGGGTCGGGATCGTCTGGAGCAGCACCACCGCGTCGGCGTCCAGGCCGAGCAGCTCGCCGACGGCCCGCGCGGCGGGCTCGGGGAGGGCGTGCTGGCCGAGCAGGGCGGCGGTGGTGAAGGCCACCGACAGGCCGGCCGCGTCCGCGATCTGCTGCCAGGTGAGGTCCTTGCGCGTCTTGGCCTCGACGGCGACGACGGCGAGGGCCTGCCGGGCAGCGGGGTCGAACTGGGCGTGCGGCATGGGGGTTCCTTTCAGGATTCTGGATGCCGGATTCGAGATTCGGATTCCGGATTCGGGCTGCGGGCCGCCGGCTGCGGGCCGGACCGGTGGGTCAGGCCGCGGACGTGGTCGCCCGCGGCTCGGCGGCGACGTTCTCTACGCCACCGGTGGCGATGTCGTAGACCCAGCCGTGCAGGGTGAGAGTGCCTTCGGTCAGGCCGCCGGCGACCGAGGGGTGGGTGACCAGGTTCGCCAGCTGGGCGAGCACGTTCTGGCGGACCAGAGCGGCGACCCGCGGGCGGCGGTGCGGGCGCGGGAGGCGTCCGCGTGCCGCAGCCACTCGGCGACCGCCGGCACCCCGCGCAGGTCGTGGCCCTCGGCGAGGGCCGTCATGGCGCCGCAGCCGGAGTGCCCGCACACCACGATGTCGGACACACCGAGGACGGCCACGGCGTACTCGATGGCCGCGGCCACGGCGTCGGGGCCCGGCGCGTGGGACGGGACGAGGTTGCCCGCGGTGCGGATGACGAACAGCTCACCCGGTTCACTGGCCGTGATCAGCTCCGGGACGACGCGGGCGTCGGAGCAGCCGATGAACAGCGTGTGCGGCGCGTGGTTCTCGGCGAGGTGGGCGAACAGGTCCGCCTTGGCCGGGTGGACATCCCGCTGGAAACGCGTGACGCCCTGGGCGAGATCGCGCACTGGTCACTCCCTTCGGTGGGTTCCGGTCTGCCGGACTCGGTGAATCCACCATGCATGACCTGGGTCTATAGCGTCCAAGACGCAGTACCCATGTCTCCCATTGCCCGCATCTATAATCGGTTCCATGGCCCTGGAACTGCGTCATCTGCGCTATCTGCTCGCCGTGGCCGAGCACGGCAGCTTCACCCGCGCCGCCGAGGACCTGCGCATCTCCCAGCCCACGCTCTCCCAGCAGGTGCGGCAACTGGAGCGGTCCGTGGGGGTGCCGCTGCTGGACCGCACCGGTCGCGGCGTGCGGCTGACCGACGCGGGGGAGACGTACGCCCGTCATGCCCGCCGTGCCCTGCGGGACCTGGCGGCCGCCGAGCGTGCCGTCCAGGACGTCCACGACCTGACCCGCGGCCATCTGCGCCTGGCCGCGACGCCGACGTTCACCGCCTATCTGGTGGGCCCCCTGGTCGCCGAACTGCACGCCCGGCACCCCGGCATCACCCTGAACCTCAAGGAGATGACGCAGGACCGCATCGAGTCGGCCCTGCTCGCCGACGACCTCGACCTGGGCATCGCCTTCTCCGGTGCCCATCTGCCCGGCGTCGTGGCGCAGACCCTGTTCACGGAGACCCTGAGCCTCGTCACGGGCGCCCCCGACCTCGACGCGGCTCGGTCTCAGCCGGTATCCGTGGGCGAGTTGGGTGATCATCAACTAGCCCTGCTGAACGGCGACTTCGCCACCCGCAGCCATATCGACGCCCACTTCGCGGCCCACCGGGTGCAGCCCCGCATCACGGTGGAGGCCAACTCCGTCCAGGCCCTCGTCGAGATCGTGCGGCGCACCCCGATCGCCACCGTGCTTCCCGACGCCATCACCCACGACCACCCGCATCTGCGTCCGGTCCCCCTCGAACCGCCCCTGCCCGAACGCACCGTCACCCTCCTTCGGCGCGGCAGCAGTTACCAGAGCGCCGCCGCCCGCGCCTTCACCCGTCTCACCCAGGACCTCGTCCGGGCCCGCGGCTACATTGATGCCCCGCAGTGACGTCCGGGGCGGAGACCACGACAGGGCGGTGAATAACCCCGAGCTGAGGGGGTTGACCGTCCGGCGCGTTGCGCTACAGTCGACCAGCCCCACCACACGGGTGAGGGACGACGAGAGCGAAAGGAGGGACAAGCCCATGATCCGCATCATCACCGCGCTTGAGTCCTCCCGGGGTACGGACGGTCTCTGACCGACCCGGAGCGGACGGGCGCCTTCACCGGAGTGTGCCTTGACGTTGCATCAGAACGACCTGACCATGCGTCCGATCACCGGACGCGAAGAACTCGACCTCTTCCGCCGACTGCCCTACACCCTCAACGAGGAACTGGCGGACGACCTCGCCGCCGGCCGCCGACGACCCGAATGGATGTGGGTCGCCGTGCGTGGCGACCGTCTGCTGGCCAGGGCCGCCTGGTGGAGCCGGCCGGGCGGCGACGCCCCACTCGTCCTGGACGTCCTCGACATCGACGACAGCATCCCGGCCCCCGGTCGCGTGGACACCGGGGTACGGCTTCTGCGCACCGCGATGGCGGCCACCCTCCCGAACGGGTCGCGGCTCCCCGAGTACAGCCGCTTCCTCCCGCCCGACTGGCGTGAGAACGCGGCGACCAGGAACGTCGTCGAGGAGCGCATGACCGTGGTGGAACGGACCGGTGCCCGGCTCCTCGTCGAACGACTGCGGCTGGAATGGCGCCCCGGATCACCCGTTCCCGAGCCCCGCGGGCGTCTCGCCTTCCGGCCCGTCCACGACGCCGGGGAACTGGTCGCCCTGATGACCTCGGTCCTGGACGGGACACTGGACGCGCACGGCCGGGAGCAGCTGACCCGGATGTCCGCCCACGAAGCGGCCGTCAAGCACTACGAGGAGGAACTCGCCCGCTACAGCAGCCCGCGGGACTGGTGGCGCGTCGCGACCCTGCCCGGCGGAGAGCCCGTGGGATTCGTCGTCCCGGCCCACAACGGCTACAACCCGATCGTCGCCTACATCGCGGTCCTGCCCGCCCACCGGGGCAACGGCTACATCGACGACATCCTCGCCGAGGGCACCCGCGTACTCGCCGCACAGGACGTCCCCCGCATCCGGGCGTCCACGGACCTCGGCAACACCCCCATGGCGCGCGCCTTCCACCGGGCCGGCTACGTCAACTTCGAACGCGAGATCAACATGACCTGGAACTGACCGGTGCGGGGGCGCCCACGAGGATGCCCCCGCACCCCGGTCGGCGGGCCGGTGTTCCTAGGGCCTCTCCCTAGAGGTCGAGGACGACTTCGGTGGCTGGTTCGCTGCAGCAGACCAGGACGGTGCCGGGTTCGGGGAGTTCGAGGGGCGGGGTGGTGTAGGTGATGTCGCCCGCCATGAGGTGGGTGACGCAGGTGTGGCAGACGCCGGTGCGGCAGGACCAGCGGGTGGGAATGTCGCAGGCCTCCGCGAGGTCGAGCAGCGAGGCGTGGGCCGGTGACCAGGGGGTGCTGATGCCGCTGCGGGCGAAGGTGATGAGCGGGCCGGAGCCCGGGGGACCGGGCGGCTGGTGCGGCCGGACGGCGGCGGTGGGCGTGACGCCGGGGTTGATGGCGGGCAGGGCGCTGAACTGTTCCGTGTGGATCCGTTCGGCCCGTAGACCGCGGTCGCGCAGGTAGCCGCCGAGGTCGTCCATGAAGGCGGTCGGTCCGCAGAGGTAGGCGTCGGCGTCGGCGGGGATGCCCAGGGCCGTGAGCGCCGGGGCGGTCGGGTGGCCCCGGGTGATGTGCCGCTCGCCCGGGGGCGGGGCCTCGGAGGTGTAGAAGATGTGTTCGTGGGCGTCGGGGAGTCGGGCCAGGAGTGTGTGGGCCTCGTTCGCGAACGCGTGGTGGGCGCGGTCGTGCGCGGTGTGGATCCACCAGACGCCGCGTGGGTCTCGTACGGCGGCGAGCCGGTGGAGCATCGCGAGCACGGGAGTGGCACCGATGCCCGCGGAGACGAGGACGATCGGGCGGGTGCCTGCTTCAAGTACGAACGTTCCCCGGGGACTTGCGATGTCCACCAGGTCCCCGGGGTGGAGCGTGGCATGGATGTAGCCGCTGACCTTTCCGCAGGACTCGTGCTTGACGCTGATGCGGTAGGTGCGGTCGGTGGGCGTGGAGGACAGGGAGTAGCTGCGCACCGTGGGGACGCCGTCGCCGACGGAGAGCCGGATGGAGAGGTACTGGCCGGGGCGGGCCTCGGGCAGCGGCGCGCCGTCGGCGCTGTCGAGGTAGACCGACGAGATGTCGGCGGTCTCCGGGACGATGCGGGCCACGCGCATGCTCTTGAAGCCCGGCCACCCCGGCTCCTGCCTGGACTGCCGTGTGCTCGCGCGCTCGTCCGGCCATCCGGGTTCCTGCTGGGGCTGCTGAGCGGCGGCGAGTTCGCGGAAGGACTGCCGCCAGCCGGGGCTGAGCGCAGGGATGCCGAGCGCCTTGCGCAGTTTCGCGGGGTCGCGGTCGGGGAGGTAGAGCAGCGCGTCGGTGTCGGCCACGCTGAGTTCCTCCGGCCCCTTGCGGACGAGGGTGATCCCGTCGCCGGCCTGGACGTGCCCCTCGGTGAGCACGCGCAGGTAGAAGCCGGGGCGGTGGTGGGCGACCAGCAGGGACGCCATGGTGGGTTCGCCGAGGCGCATGCCGACGCGGTAGCAGGTGACGCGGGGCTGGGTGACCTCGAACTCGGCCTCACCGATGCGGTACCGGTCACCGATGCACACTTCGTCGTCGGGCAGTCCCTCGACGGTGAAGTTCTCCCCGAACATCCCGAAGCTCAGATCGTCGCGACCGAGATGCTTCTGCCAGTACCGGTAGGACTCCGACTGGTAGACGAGGACGGCACGGATCTCGCCGCCGTGCCCGGCCAGATCCCCTTGACCGTCTCCGTCGACGTTGAGCCGCCGGACCAGGCGGGGACCTTCGACGGGAGCCTTCCAGGCTCCGGTGTGGACGGTCCTTCCCTGCCATGAGACGTCCGTGGGCATTCCCACGTTCACGGACAGCAGCGTCGCCATCGCGGACCTCCTGCGGGGTGGTCGGCCGGGGCGGCATCCGGGGCAGCCCCTCATGGCGCTGTGATCTGTGCGCTGGGATCGATCCTAGTTCGTGCACCGGCAGGGGGCGCGTCCGCCTGCGGGGAAGGCCGAGGGGCGCGGGCAGAGGCAGCCGGCAGAGGCAGCAGACAAAGGCAAAGCCGCGGCAGACAAAAGCAAAGGCAAGGAGCGCCCGCTCCTTGCCACTCTCAACTTATAGCGCACCCGGGGTCTTGCGGCAAGGCCCGGGTCGTCCTGCAGAATCTCCGGTCGAAGCCAGAAGCTGCGGAAATAAGTGATTTGTGAAATGCGTGCTCTTTGTCGATGTGCGCGTGCACGCGCCGCCGGACCACGCGGAGTGGCCGGCCGGCGAAACCCTCTCTCCCTGGACGGGCGATTTGATGACGGACGTGATCGTGGTCGGCGGCGGACCGACCGGCTTGATGCTGGCCGGCGAGTTGCGGCTGCACGGCGTGCACGTGGTCGTGCTGGAGAAGCTGACCGAGCCGACCGGGCAGTCCCGCGGACGCGGCCTGCACGCGCGCAGCGTCGAGATGATGGACCAGCGCGGTCTGCTGGAGCGGTTCCTCGCGGTCAGCGAGAAGTTCCAGGCCGGCGGTCTCTTCGGCGGCATCGTCAAGCCGTGGCCGGACCGGCTGGACACGGCACACCCGTACGGCCTCGCCACCCCGCAGCCGGTCACCGAGCGGCTGCTCGAAGACCGCGCCCTCGAACTCGGCGCCGAGATCCGGCGCGGCCACCAAGTGGTGGGCCTGAGCCAGGACGAGGACGCGGTGACCGTCGAACTGGCCGACGGCACGCGCCTGCGCTCGCGCTACCTCGTCGGCTGCGACGGCGGGCGCAGCACCGTGCGCAAACTGCTCGGTGTCGGCTTCCCCGGCGAACCCGCCAGGATCGAGACCCTGCTGGGCGACATGGAGGCGACCGAGGATCCGGCGACGGTCGCCGCCGTCGTCACCGAGGTCCGCAGGACCCACCTGCGGTTCGGCGCCATCCCCGACGTGGACGGGCGCGAGGGGGTGTACCGCATCATCGTGCCCGCCGACGGGGTGGCCGAGGACCGTACGGCCCCGCCGACGCTCGACGAGTTCAAGGAGCGGTTGCGGGCGGTCGCGGGCACCGACTTCGGGGCGCACTCGCCGCGCTGGCTGTCCCGGTTCGGCGACGCCACCCGGCAGGCCGAGCGCTACCGGGTGGGCCGGGTCCTGCTGGCCGGCGACGCGGCGCACATCCATCCGCCGACCGGCGGGCAGGGGCTCAACCTCGGCGTGCAGGACGCGTTCAACCTGGGCTGGAAGCTGGCCGCCGAGGTCAACGGCTGGGCACCGGACGGGCTGTTGGACAGCTACCACACCGAACGGCACCCGGTGGGCGCGCGGGTGCTGGAGAACACCCGCGCGCAGATCACGCTGCTCGGCACCGATCCGGGCGCGACCGCGCTGCGGGAGCTGTTCTCGAAGCTCATGGACTTCGAGGAGGTGAACCGGTACGTGACCGGGATCATCACCGCGGTGGAGGTCCGCTACGACATCGGCGACGGCCACGAACTGCTCGGCCGGCGACTGCGGGACGTGCGGCTGAAGCGAGGGCGCCTCTACGAGCTGATGCACGGCGGACGCGGGCTGCTGCTCGACCGGACCGGCCGGCTGTCGGTGGCGGGCTGGGCGGACCGGGTCGACCATGTCGTCGACGTCAGCGAGGAGTTGGACGTGCCCGCGGTACTGCTGCGGCCCGACGGCCATGTGGCGTGGGCCGGCGAGGACCAGCAGGATCTGCTCGACCGGCTCCCCAAGTGGTTCGGCGAACCCGTCAGTTGAGCGCGCTCACTCGGCTGCCACGTCGCGGGTGCGCTGGTAGTGGCGCCGCGCCTTCATGCGGTTGCCGCAGACGGCCATCGAACACCAGCGGGCCCTGTTGGTCTTGCTGCGGTCGATGAGGAAGCGCCGGCAGTCGGGGTTGGCGCACGGCCGCAGCCGTCCGGGCATCGTCCGCTGAACCGCGCCCCACGCCAGCACCGCTTCCACCGCAATCCGGCGCTCCGGAGGGGCGTCCAGCTTCCACGACAACCCCTCGGGCGACACGTCAGGCCTGGAGGTGACGCCCTTCAGGAGCGGGCCCAGCGTCGTGGCGGACCGGGCGCCGCGCACCACGTCCTGGAGGGCGTCGCGTGCCTGGACGAGGCTGCGCAGCTCGTCCGCCGTTCCGCTGCCGCCGTGGGCCCGCTGCCAGGACCTGGCCGCTTCCGCGTCCGCCAGCTCGTCCTGGACGGCACCGCCGACAACCGGCGTGCTGTTGAGGAGATCCAGCAGCGCGTCCTGCCGCTCCCGCTCGCTCACCATCGCATCCCCTGACCGAATGGGCTCGCTTGACAGGTTACACGCGCCGCGATCGCCGACGGAGGTGGAGTAGACAGTGTCTACGTGATGGTGGTAGACACTGTCTATGGCTGAGGCGAGCTCTCTGCGGGAGCGGTTGATCGATGCCGGTGTGTACCTCGTGCTCACCGAAGGCTCCGCGTCCGTGGGACTGCGGGAGACAGCACGTCGAGCGGGGGTGTCGCACGGGGCGCCGCGCCGGTACTTCCCCACGCACCACGCGCTGCTGTCGGCCATCGCCCGCCGCGGCTTCGAGGACCTCGGGGCCCGGTTCGAGGCCGCGGTCGCCGACGCGACCACGGCGCGCGCCCAGTTGGAGGCCGTCGCGCGGGCGTACGTCGGGTACGCGCTGGAGCGCCGCGGCATGTTCGAGCTGATGTTCCGGCATGACCTGCTCGACAGCGGGCCGCAGGCGCCGGACCAGCAGCGGCTGCGCCGAACGACCCTCCCGCTGTTCGAGCACATGACCCAGCTCGTCGCCCGATGCCGGGCGGAGCGCGACGGCACGCAGGAGGGCGGCGGGCCCGACGACTTCGCACCGCCGCCCGCCGTGACCACCGCCGCCCTGTGGTCGAACCTGCACGGGATGGCCCAGTTGTGGGCCTGGGGCAGCCTGCGACTCGCCCTCGGGTCCCCACCGCCGGACGGCGGTCCCGAAGACGATCAGTGCGACCGGCTCGTCGCGACCGTCGTGGCCGCCCACCTCGGCCCGGTGACCTCATGACCACATCCGCCCAGCGGCGGCTCGCGCTCCTGGTCAGCGCGGCCGGCGCGGTGATCGTCGCACTGGACGGCACCGTCCTGCTCCTGGCGCAGCCCAGCCTCCAGCGGGATCTCGGCGCGAGCATCGCCGAGATCCAGTGGACGAGCACCGGCTACCTGGTCGCGGTGGTCGCGTTACTCGTGATCGCCGGGCGCCTGGGCGACCGGTACGGGCATCCGCGCCTGCTGCTCGTCGGCGTCCTCGGTTTCGGGGCCGCCTCGGCCGGGATCGCGCTCGCGCCGAACGTCGGCTGGGTGACGGCCCTGCGTGTGGTGCAGGGCGGGTTCGGCGCGCTGCTGCAACCCGCGACGCTCGCGCTGCTGCGGCAGGCGTACCCGGCGGAACGGCTCGGCACGGCGATCGCCATCCGTACCAGTGCGATCGCGGTCGCGGCGGGATCCGGGCCGATCCTCGGCGGTCTGCTCGTGGGGCACCTGGGCTGGCGTGCCGTGTTCTGGGTCAACGTGCCCGTCGCGTTCGCCATCGCCACCCTCGTCCTCGCCGTGCGGACGCCCGTACCCGAACGTGCCGACTCCTCACGCCTCGACGTCAACGGCGCGGGCCTGCTCGCGCTCGCGCTCGCGGTCCTCGTGCACGCCCTGGCCGCAGTGCCCGAGCGGGGCTGGACCGCGGCGCCTACACTGCTCGAACTCCTCGCCGTAGCAGGCATATTGGCGGTGCTCGCCCGGCACGAACGGCGCGCCACGCACCCGATCGTCCCGCCGGCCGTGGCGCGGTCCGCACCCGTGACGGCCTCGATGGCCGTCCTGCTGGTCACGTCCGCCGGCCTGTTCGGATCGTTGTTCAGGGCCACGTTCTACCTCCAGGACACTCTCCGCCTCGACCCGCTCACCTGCGGTCTGCGCGTCCTTCCGCTGACCGTGCTCATGGTCCTCGGCTCGCCCGCCGCGAGCGCGGCGCTGCGCCGATACGGTGCGCGCCACACCGCGACCGCGGGCACTGCCCTGGTCGTGGTCGGCATCGCCGCGCTGTCCCGGCTCGAAGCGGACAGCCCGTGGATCGTCATGGGCACGGCCTTCGCCGTCATCGGCGCCGGGTTCGCCGCGGTAATGGTCACCGCCACGGGGACCGTGGTCGGCGACGCGCCGCCGGGGTACGCGGGAGTCGTCGGGGGGCTCAAGCAGACCGCCATGAACATCGGGCCGACCCTCGGCATCGCCGTCGCGGCCGGCGCGACCGGGTCCGCCGTCGCGTCGATGAGTTCCGCCCTGCTGGTCCTGGCCGCACTCACCGCCCTCGGTCTGCTTCCCGCAGCGCGACTGCCCCAGCGTCACCTAACCCGTAAAAGTGTCTTAACTGGTTAGAGGGGAGGTGTTCGACTGGAGTGACAGCGTCCGAAACTCGAGAGATGGGTGAGAGGCATGGTCTTCGCAGTCCACCACCGCACGGCCACCGTCGACGGTCTCGACGTCTTCTACCGGGAGGCCGGCGATCCACGGGCCCCCGTGGTCGTACTCCTGCACGGCTTCCCGACCAGTTCGCACATGTTCCGCCACCTGATCCCGGCGCTCGCGGACCGGTACCGCGTGATCGCCCCCGACCACATCGGCTTCGGCCAGTCGGCGATGCCCTCCCCGCAGGACTTCCCGTACACCTTCGACGCCCTTACCGAGACCACCTCCGGGCTGCTCCAGCGGCTGGGCGTCGACCGGTTCGCGATGTACGTGCACGACTACGGTGCCCCCATCGGCTGGCGTCTCGCCCTCCAGGCCCCGGACCGCGTCACCGCGATCATCACCCAGAACGGCAACGCCTACGACGAGGGCTTCGTCAAGCCCTTCTGGGACGGCCTCTTCGCCTACGCCAAGGCACCCGGGCCGAACACCGAGGCCCCCGTACGAGGCGCCCTGACCCGCGACGTCACACGCCGGCAGTACGTCAACGGGGTGGCGGATCCCAGCCTGGTCAGCCCCGACAACTGGGTCCACGACCAGGCCCTGCTGGACCGGCCGGGCAACGACGAGATCCAGCTGAGGCTCTTCCGTGACTATCCCTCGAACGTGGACCTCTACCCCCGGGTCCAGCGCTACTTCCGGGACTCCCAGGTGCCGCTGCTGGCGGTCTGGGGAGCCAACGACGAGATCTTCGGCCCCGAGGGTGCCACGGCGTTCGGCCGGGACCTGCCCGACGCCGAGATCCACCTGATCGAGTCAGGGCACTTCGCTCTGGAGAGCCACCTCGACACCATCGCCGGGCACATCCGCGACTTCCTCGGCCGCGTCCTCGCCTGACGCGGCCGACCGCTCCTCGCGGGTGGCGGCGAAGCGCTTGCGGTACCGGCTCGGACCGCCCCGACACGACGTTCGGGAACATCGAGGCCGAGGTACTGGCCCACTACGTCCCCGGCTTCCGGCGCACCGACTTCCCTCTCCCGTACTCCGGAATGAGACGGAGCCGACACTGTCCGCATTCCCTCCGCCCGGCTCAGCTCGATAGGGTGCCGTTAAGGGTTGGCAAAGAAACAACCAAGTCGGACGACAGGGAGCACGACAGTGGGCGCTGCGCGCATGAGTGGTACGCCGTTGCCGGGAATAGGGGTCCGCTACGACCTCACCACGCGAGAACAGCGCCGTCTGTCCGTGGTCGCACACCGGGACGGAACACGGACCCTGAGCGCGTACCGCGAGGACGATCCCGACGCCTGCGCCCTGTCCGTGCGGATGACCGCCGGGGAGACGGCGGCCGTAATTGACGCGCTCATGCCGTCCCACCACAGCCCCAACCTGCTGTCGACGACCGAGTTGGGACTGGTGGCGGAGCGCGTCGAACTGTCGGCCACCTCGTACTGGAACGGGCGGGTGCTGGGGGAGACCCGGATGCGCACCGAGACCGGCGTGTCGATCGTGGCGGTGCTGCGGAGGGCCGAGGCGATCCCGTCCCCCGGGCCCGACCTCCGGCTGGCGGGCGGGGACACCCTGATCGTGATCGGTACGCGCGAGGGCGCCGATGCCGCCGCGGCGATACTCGGTCGGGAGTGATCGCGTGCACTCGTCCGCTGTCTTTCTGATCGAGTTCGGCGCGATCATCCTCGGCCTGGGCCTGCTGGGGCGGTTCGCCGGGCGCTTCCAGTTCTCGCCCATCCCCCTGTACCTGCTCGCCGGGCTCGCCTTCGGCCAGGGCGGACTGCTCCCGCTGGACACCAGTGAGGAGTTCGTCGCCATCGGCGCCGAGATCGGCGTCATCCTGCTGCTGCTCATGCTGGGCCTTGAGTACACCGCCAGTGACCTGGTCTCCAACCTCAAGACCCAGTACTCGGCCGGGCTCGTCGACGCCACGCTCAACGCCCTGCCAGGCGCCGCCATGGCGTTGCTGCTGGGCTGGGGGCCGGTCGCGGCCGTCGTCCTTGCCGGGGTGACCTGGATCTCCTCGTCCGGTGTGATCGCCAAGGTCCTGGGCGATCTGGGCCGGCTGGGAAACCGGGAGACGCCGGTGATCCTCAGCATCCTGGTCCTCGAGGACCTGTCCATGGCCGTGTACCTGCCGATCATCACCGCCCTGCTGGCCGGCGCGGGGCTGGCGGCGGGCAGCGTCACGCTGGCCATCGCCCTCGGTGTCGCCGCGCTGGTGCTGCTGGTGGCGGTGCGGTTCGGACGGCACATCTCGCGCTTCGTCTCCAACGACGACCCCGAGAAGCTGCTGCTGGTCGTGCTGGGCCTGACCCTGCTGGTCGCGGGGCTCGCCCAGCAGTTGCAGGTCTCGGCCGCCGTGGGCGCGTTCCTGGTCGGCATCGCCCTGTCCGGCGAGGTGGCGGAGGGCGCGCACAACCTCCTGGCCCCGTTGCGCGACCTGTTCGCGGCGGTGTTCTTCGTGTTCTTCGGACTGCACACCGACCCGCAGTCCATTCCGCCGGTGCTGCTGCCCGCGCTCGCCCTGGCCGTCGTCACCGCCCTGACCAAGATCGCCACCGGCTACTGGGCCGCCAAGCGGGCCGGTGTCTCCGTCAAGGGCCGCTGGCGCGCGGGCGGCACGCTGGTCGCCCGGGGCGAGTTCTCCATCGTCATCGCCGGGCTCGCGGTCACGGCCGGGATCGAACCCGACCTCGGTCCGCTGGCCACGGCGTACGTGCTGATCCTTGTCATCATCGGCCCGCTCACCGCTCGCTACACCGAACCGGTGGCCCGACGCCTGACGGGCCTGCTCGGCAGGTCCGCCCCGGCGGGCGGCGCACCGGCCGAGGGCTGGGCGCCGGGGGCCGGGCCGCAGGAGAAGGTGGCCGATCAGGACACGGTCGGCCGGTCGTGAGTCAGGACCGGCCGATCAGGAGTGGGGCGGTCGGCCGGTCCCGGTCCGGTGGCCCGGCGGGCCGCCGCAGTCAGGAACGGGGCGGGGGAACCCGCTGTCTGCGCGGACCGCGCCGGGGGTCGCACAGTTCTCCGGCCATACCGGCCAGGACCATGCCGGTGACGATGAGCAGTCCGTGGGCCAGAGTGATGCCGGTGCCCAGCACCAGCAGGGCGAAGGTGAGCAGCAGCCAGGCCCGGGTGCGCCGGTACTCGCGTGGCGGGCAGGGGCGGCCGGCCCGGAGGGCGCGGGCGAACCGGGGATCGTCCCGGTACACGCGAGCCGCGATCTCGCCGAGCAGCTTGTCATCGGTTCCGGGCATGACGCGCTCCTCCCGGCACGCGACGGCGGGCGGGAGCCACGGCACGGCGGCACGGGCCGTACGGTCGGAAGCCCACACCCCGCGACCGGGCAGGCCGCCGTGGCACTGCCGCCATCGGTGCCGGGCTCCTCTCGTGACTCGACTGGACTCGACGGACTCGCGGCTTCCCCCGACTCCGGGGCACCGGGGCCCGAGCACGCGGCAACGGCCGGCCGCACGCCGGTACGACCGTCGAAAGGGGTCGCGTACACCCTCGCCCGCGGCCGCGATGTGCCGCCATCGGGTCCGACACCCATTTACGGGCGGACCCGACGCCCACAGACGGCACGGAATGGGTGCCGGAACCGATGGACCGGCCAGGATGCGGGCCGCCGCGGCTCAGGCCGCGGCCAGGGGCTCGGCGCCGTGCGCGTCGTGGAGCACGCGGCAGACCTCACCGACCACCCTGGCGTGCATCGGCAGTGAGACATGGCCGACGGCCCGCACGGCGACGTTGCGTATCCGAAGGTCGGGGTGGACCAGCCGGGCGTTGGCGGCAGGGACGATCAGCTCGTCGAGGTCGCTGTGGAACGCCACGAAGCGGGTCCCGCAGCCGGAGGCGGGCTCGGCGAGTTCCGCGAGCACGTCGCTGCCCGGGCGCAGTTGCCGGATCGCCCGCAGGGGCAGAGGCAGCGTCGCGGCCAGCGTGCCGGTGTGGGGGGCGCCCAGGGTGACCAGTGTGTGCACCCGGGCGTCGCCGCCCATGCGCTGCACGTAGTAGCGGGCGACCACGCCGCCGAGACTGTGTCCTATCACGTGGACGCGCTCGTGCCCGCTGCCCTCGCAGACCCGTTCCACCTGGTCCGCCAGCAGGCGCGCGGCGCTGCGGACGTCGTTGTTCAGCCAGTTGTAGTTCAGCACGGCGACCCGGCGGAAGCCCGCCTGCCGCAGGCCGCGCCTCATGACGTGGAAGATCGCGCGGTTGCTGCACAAGCCGTGCACCAGCAGGACCGGGCTGTCGGTGGAGAGGGCCGGAAGGGCCACAGTGCTGTCCGAAGGCGCCACCGGCCAGGATCCGGGACCGCGGCGTTGCCGGCCCTCGCCGAAGCCGGACGGGTACAGGGCCAGCGCCGCGACGATCGCGGCCACCTCGACGGCGGCGCCGAACACGGCTCCGGTCAGAGTGCGGACGGGGAGCGGGCTTACGCGAATCATGGGCGACTCCTCACGCCGCCAGGGGCACGCGCTGCCGGAACCACGCGACGGAACACGCCTCGCCGCACGGAGAAGGCTCCGCTCCGAGCCCGCGCCCGAAGGCCGCCGCCGAACGGAGACCGGCCGTACAAGCCGTCCGCTCAAACGGATTGCGGGGACGTTAAGCCGAAGATTCCGCTGTCAGCAATGGTTAGGTGGCCGACCTCACACGCGGATCACGAGCGGCAACCGGACGACTGCGGCGAGAGCATCCTCTTGACGGCTGCGGAGGGCGCCGCACGCGGCCGAAGGGCCGAAGACCGTGCGCACGGTCTTCGGCCCTTCGGTGCAACGGCCACACCCGCTGTGACGGCGGTGGCGGAGGATGCCGTTCGCCTCCGCGTCACAGCACTGCTTCAGGGGCGGGTCAGCGGCGGCCGGGGAAGTGGTGCCGGTCGCCGTACCAGCCGTGGTGGTGCCGGTACCAGGGCCGGTTGTTGTACCAGCCGTGGTGCCAGGCCCGGTTCCGGTCGCGGTCGCCGAAGTGACCGTGACGGCCGTCGCGGTCGCCGCGGTCGTGGTCGTGGTCGATCCTGAAGAGGTCCGCCCGCTGGCTCTGCGGGAGGTTCCTCGCGCCGTCGTGGTCCGCGCCGGCCGCCAGGGCCGGCAGGGCGGCCGCGCCGACGAGGGCGCCCGAAGCCACACAGGTGGCGATCAGGCGGAGCGCCGTACGAGAAACAGACATGAATCCCCTCACGGTCATGCACACCCGCCCTGGTTGGCCGGGCGCGCGGTCCGAATTCCCGGCTTGGTGCCGGGACGCCACACTGTGGCCCTCCACGACGACAGCAGATCGCCAAACCGATTCGTGTTACGAAACGCGGATATATCCGTAACTCTCCCTTGTACGGAGCATCGATCGGGGGAGTGCGCGGGCCACCTGGCGGTTTCGCCGCCTCTCCTCCCGCGAATGGCCGAAGGCCTTCCGTAACAACGGCGCGACCCCCTGTCGGGGACCCGTTCCCGGCGGCGCACGCGGCCGTTGCGACCCTCGCGAAAGGGTGGGTGGCGGGTGTTCCGAAGGGTGAGCCCGTCCTGGAGGCGAGCTGACGACCACGGCGACGACGCGTGCGGCGCGAGTCCGAATCCGGACGCCTGTACAAGCTGAAGCAGATCACCGGCAGGAGCGCCGTCGCCTCGGGCCAGGTCGCCCAGGTGCGGTGGGACCGCCTCAAGGACGCCACCGCCTATGCCTGGTTCGTGACGGCGCGCTCCTCCGGCGGCGGCGTGACCGCCTCCCAGCCGGCCGTCTTCGTCACCAGGGACGCCGACGGCCGCCCCGGCAGGCTGAGCGACAGCTCGCCGCTGTCGGCCTGGTTCGACCACCGGTGACGTCCCGCCGCCGGTGACGTCGGACCGTATGTGACAGCCGGCCGCCCCGGACCCCGGTCCGGGGCGGCCCTCCTCCCGCATTGGAGGCACCAGACCATGCGCCGGCTGTACGTCCTCCCCCTGCTCCTCTTCTTCCTCCTCCCGGGAAGCGTCCCGGCCTCGGCACACGACGCCACCACCACGGCCCACGCCCGGCTGACCGGCGAGGGCACACACGTCACGGCCGAACTCGAACTCGAATACGACCTGCTGATGAAGTCGGCGTGGCTCCACGCCGAGGCCTACGAGGCCAGGGGGCGTACCGAGCGGCTCCACCAACTCGCGGTCAACCACGACGCGGTGACCGAGTACGTCACCGAGCGGTTCGCCGTGGCCCACGACGACAAGCCCTGCACACCGTCCATGGCCGACCGCGCGGACATACGTGTCCGGGGCGGCAAGGCCTTCGCGGTGCTGACCCTCGCCTACGACTGCGCGGGCGGCGGAGGCGAGCACACCGTCTCCAGCGCCCTCTTTCCCGACCAGGAGTCGTTCGTGCACAGCACCAAGACCCTGGTCACCTACGAGCTCGACGGCAGGGAGGGCTCAGTGGTCCTCTCCGCCGCCGACCCGACGCTGCGCACCGCCCAGCGCCGAACGGGCCACCAGGTCGGGGAGTTCTTCCTCCTCGGCACCGGGCATCTGCTGTTCGGCCTCGACCATGTGCTCCTCCTGACCGCCCTTGTCATGGGCGCGCGCCGGCTGCGTGACGTCCTCGTCACCGCCACCGCCTTCACCGCCGCCCACAGCATCACGTTCCTCCTGGCGGCGCTCGGCGTGGTGGATGTGCCCGGCGCCCTCGTCGAGCCGGTCATCGCGGCGTCGATCGTCGTCGTGGCGGTCGCCAACCTCCTGGGGAGGGGCGAGGACGGACTGGGCAAGTGGCGGCTCCCGGTGGTCTTCGCCTTCGGCCTGATCCACGGACTGGGCTTCGCCGGCGCGCTCGACATCCGCGAACCGGGATCGTGGGGACTGCTGCTGCCGCTGCTGAGCTTCAACGTCGGCATCGAGGCCGCCCAACTGGCCGTCATCGCCGTCCTCTTCCCGTTGCTGGCCCTGGCCCGCCGGACGCCCGCGGCCCGTTGGGTGGCCGTCACGCTGACGGCAGTCATCGTGACGGTCGGCCTGTACTGGTTCCTGGACCGTGTCTGGGGCCCAGCGGGCCCGCTGGGCTCCGCCTGAAGTCTTGGAGCACCCTTCGGTGCGCCCGGATGCTGACCGAGGGGCACGCCGGTCCACCGTGAAATTGACTGTTGACACCTCATTCACGTCCTGGCCATCATGATACTCCGTAGTATGACGGGAGTGAGATGAACTTCGAAGGTCAGGTCGCGGTGGTGACCGGTGCGGGCGGCGGGCTGGGGCGGGCACACGCCACGGCCCTCGCCGAGCGCGGCGTCAAGGTGGTCGTCAACGACATGGGGGCGCCGAGTGGAGCATCCGTCGAGGGGAGTGCGGCGGCCGAGGTCGCGGCCGCGATCCGGGCCGCCGGCGGCGAGGCGTTCGCCCACCTCTGCGACGTCACCGACCCGGAAGCCGTCGAGAACATGGTCGGCGAGACCCTCGAGCGGTGGGGCCGCGTCGACATCCTCATCAACAACGCCGGAATCCTGCGCGACAAGTCCTTCGCGAAGATCCGGCTGGATCACGTCCGCCAGGTCGTGGACGTGCACCTGATGGGCTCCGTCCACTGCACCAAGGCGGTGTGGCCGCACATGGCGGAACAGGGCTACGGCAGGGTGCTGATGACCACGTCGGCCTCGGGGATCTACGGCAACTTCGGCCAGTCCAACTACGGTGCGGCGAAGTCCGGCCTGGTCGGCCTGATGAACGTCCTGGCGATCGAGGGCGAGCCCAAGGGCATCCACGTCAACGCGCTCGCTCCGACCGCCGCCACGCGGATGACCGAGGGCCTGATCGACGAGGAGGTCCTCGGCCTGCTCACCCCGGAGTCGATCGCTCCGGGTGCCTTGTTCCTCGTGAGTGAACAGGCCCCCACCAAGACCATCCTCGCGGCCGGCGCCGGTGTCTTCGCCGTCGCGCAGATGAAGGAGTCCGCCGGGGTGTACCTCCCGGAGGGCGACCGCTCGCCCGAGGCCATCGCCGAGCGGTGGGCCGAGATCAGCGACATGAGCGAGCCCGTGATCACCGCGTCCGCGTTCGACCAGACGAAGCGGTACGCCGCCATCGCCGGCACCGAGGCGGGAGCGGTGCCGTGAGAGAGGCCGTCATCGTCTCCACCGCCCGCACGCCGATCGGCAAGGCGTACCGCGGCTCGTTCAGCGACACGTCGGGCCAGCATCTGGCCGCCCACGCGATCACCGGCTCGCTGCGGCGCGCGGGGGTCGACGGACAGGACGTCGAGGACATCGTGTTGGGCTGCGCGATGCAGGAGGGCTCGACGGGGATGAACGTCGCCCGGCAGGGCGCGCTGCGGGCGGGTCTGCCGGTGTCGGTGTCCGCAATGACCATCGACCGGCAGTGCGCCTCGGGCCTGATGGCGATGGCGACCGCGGCGAAACAGGTCGTCGTCGACGGGATGAACATCGTGATCGGCGGCGGTGTCGAGTCGATCTCCCTGGTCCAGAACGAGCACCGGAACAGCCACCGGACGCTCGACCCCTGGCTCGTACGCGAGAAGCCCTCGGTGTACACGAGCATGCTGGAAACAGCGGAGATCGTGGCGGAGCGCTACGGCGTCAGCCGGGACGAACAGGACGAGTTCGCCCTGCTGTCGCAGCAGCGGACGGCCGCCGCGCAACAGGCGGGCCTCTTCGACGAAGAGATCGTCGCCTTCTCCGGCCGGCGCTCGGCTCCCGACGGACCGGACGCCGCGGCCATCCAGGAGTTCACCCTGGACACGGACGAGGGAAACCGCCCTTCGACGACCGGGGAAGCACTCTCCCGCCTGCGGCCCGTGCTTCCCGACGGGAAGGTGACCACGACCTCGACCGTCACCGCCGGCAACGCCTCCCAGCTCTCCGACGGCGCCTCCGCCGCCGTCGTGATGGAGGCCCGCGAGGCCGCGAGGCGCGGACTCACCCCGCTCGGCGCCTACCGGGGGATCGCCGTCGCCGGCTGCGAGCCGGACGAGATGGGCATCGGTCCCGTCCACGCGGTGCCGAAGCTGCTCGCCCGACACGGCCTCCGCGTCGACGACATCGACTTGTGGGAGCTCAACGAGGCGTTCGCGTCCCAGGCCGTCCACTGCCGCGACCGCCTGGGCATCGATCCGGCCAAGCTCAATGTCAACGGGGGCGCCATCGCCGTCGGGCACCCCTACGGCATGACCGGTGCCCGCCTCGTCGGTCACGCCCTGCTCGAAGGGCGGCGGCGCGGCGCCCGGTTCGCGGTCGTCACCATGTGCGTCGGCGGGGGCATGGGCGCCGCCGGGCTCTTCGAGATCTTCTGACAGGACGAGGGCACAGCCCCGTCTTCGCACCGCTGCAGTACCGAGGCGACACCGCGTCACCCCCCTGTGCGCTGCGCGCACATCACGAGCACCTCAACGCACCTCACGAGCAGTTCACGAGCACCTCACCCCCGATGAAAGGGCTCCGATGGCCATCAACCCGGTTTCCCCGGCGGCGGATTCGCTGCACGAGCGCGCCACTCGCAAGGCCCTGGTCAGGCTTCTGCCCATCATGCTCGCGGCCTATTTCATGGCCTACGTCGACCGCACGAACGTCGCGCTCGCCAAGACCCATCTGCAGGCCGATGTCGGTATCAGTGTCACCGCCTTCGGACTGGGCGCCGGCATCTTCTTCGTCAGCTACGCCTTCCTCGAGGTGCCGAGCAGCCTGATCATGCACAGAATCGGCCCAAGACGCTGGATCGCGCGAATCGCCCTCACCTGGGGCGCGCTCTCGGCGGCCATGATGTTCGTCCAGGGCGAATGGTCGTTCTACGCGCTGCGCTTCTTCCTCGGCATGGCCGAGGCCGGCCTCTACCCGACCCTGATGTACATGGTCACCGTCTGGTTCTCCCAGAAGCACCGCGCCACCGTGGTCGGATTCGTCTACCTGGCCCCGACCGTCGCACTGATCGTCGGCAACCCGCTGGGCGGCGCGCTGATGGAACTCGACAGCGCTCTCGGCCTGCACGGGTGGCAGTGGATGTTCCTGATCGAGGGCCTCGTGACCATGCTGGTCGGTGTCCTCGTCTGGTTCAGCCTCCCGGAGACCCCCCGCGACGCCAAGTGGCTGACGTCCGAGGAAGCCGGCATCCTGTCCGCCCGCGCCACCGGTGACGGCGCGGAGAGCGAGAACCGCATCAAGGGCAACCTGAAGAGGGCCTTCGCCCGCCCCTTCATCGTCATCGTGGCGCTGATCTACCTGCTCAACCAGATCACCAACGTAGGCATCGTCTTCAACCTCCCTTCCATCGTGGAGGACTTGAACGTCCATGGTTCGTTCCTCATCGGGCTGGTGTCGGGCAGCTCCGGGATCGGCGCCACCATCGGAGTGCTCCTGGTGCCGGTCGTCCACCGTCGTTTCGGCAACGAGGTGGCTCTCATCGGGATCCTCGCGGCCGCGACAGCGGTGACGGCGGCGATATTCGTGCTCTCGTCGTCCCCGGCCGTCCAGATCCTGCTGATAGCCGTGTCCATGATCTTCGTGTTCGGCACCCTGCCGCTGTTCTGGTCGGTTGCCATGGCCAGGATGTCGGGCCTGGTCGCCGCCGCCGGACTCGCGTTCATCAACACGATCGGGCTTCTCGGCGGATTCCTCGGCCCGTACGCCTTCGGCCTGGCCGAGGACGCGACCGGCAATCCGAGCGCGGGGCTCTGGGTCGTCATCGCCTGCTCGGTCGGCGGCGTCCTGCTCACCCCGCTGCTCGCGAACGCCGTACGCAGCGAGGACGCGGCCGAAGCCCCGGTGCCCGTCTCGCCCTGACCGCGACCGGACTCCGAACGAGACAGCGAGACAGCGAGACAGAAGGAACCCACATGCACGGCCTCATGCAAGACCGCCCCTTGTCGCTGCCGATGCTCATGGACGGCATGGAACACAGGTTCAGCCGCAAGCACGTCACCACGGAACGGCTGAGCGGCACCGTCTCCGCGTCGTACGGCGAAGTGGCCGACCGCATCCGCCGTCTCGCCGGAGTGCTCGACCACCTGGGTGTCCCCGCCGGCGCCCGGGTGGGGACGTTCGGCTGGAACTCGCAGCGCCACCTGGAGCTGTACATGGCGGTGCCGTGCACCGGGCGGGTCCTGCACACGATCAACCATCGCCTCTTCACGGAGGACATCGCCCACATCGTCGACGACGCCGCCGATGACGTCCTCTTCGTCGACCGCTCGATCCTCGACGTGGTACGCCCCCTGCTCGACACGTGCCCGAGCGTGCGGCACCTGATCGTGATGGACGACGGCTCACCGGCAGAGCTGCCGTCCGGCCCCCGGGTACACGACTACGAGTCCCTCCTCGCCGGCGCACGGCCGGTCGAGGCGTTCGAGCCCGTCGGCGAACGAACCGCCGCCGCCCTGTGCTACACCTCGGGGACCACGGGCCGCCCCAAGGGAGTCCTCTACGACCATCGCTCGATCGTGCTGCACGCGATGACCCTGCTGATGGCGGACACCTTCGCCATCAGCGAGGACGACACGGTGATGCCCGTCGTGCCCATGTTCCACGTCAACGCCTGGGGCCTTCCCTACGCGGCGCTGATGGCCGGTGCGAACCTGGTCATGCCCGGCCCGGTCATGTCACCGGACGGTCTGGTGCGCGGCATGGAGGAGCACCGGGTCACCTTCGCCGCCGCCGTGGCCACGGTCTGGCGCGGGATGCTGCCCCACATCACCGACGCCGACCTCGGCTCGGTCAGACGCCTCGTCAGCGGCGGCGGCGCCCTGCCCGAGTCCCTCTCCCGCGCCTTCCAGGAAAGGACCGGGCTCCCGCTGACGAGTTCCTGGGGCATGACCGAGACCAGCCCGCTCGTCTGCAGCGCGAGAATACCCAGCGAAGACGCGCACTCCCTGACCGGCAGCGACCGCGTCACGGCACTGGCCGCCCCCGGGCCTCCCACGATGCTGTGCTCGCTGCGCCTGGTCGCCGAGGACGGTTCCCTCGCACCGCGCGACGGACGGCACCGGGGCGAACTCCAGGTCGCCGGCCCGACGATCGCGGCCGCCTATTTCGGCGGCGCCCCCCATGCCGCCGCGTTCACCGAGGACGGCTGGTTGCGCACCGGTGACGTGGCCACCATCGACCACCACGGAGTCGTGCGCATCGTCGACCGGACCAAGGACCTCATCAAGTCCGGCGGCGAGTGGATCTCGTCGGTCGAACTGGAGAACGCGATCATGGCGATGCCCGATGTCCTGGAGGCGGCGGTCATCGCGGTGCCCGACGACAAGTGGGGAGAAAGGCCCCTCGCCTGCGTGGTACCGCTACCGGACTCGGGCCTCACCGCGCAGGACGTACGCCGGCATCTGTCCGGGCGGGTGGCCAAATGGTGGATCCCCGAGAGGGTCGTGATGCTCGACGAGCTGCCCAAGACGGCCTCCGGCAAGTTCGCGAAGGCCGCGCTGCGTCAGTTGCTGATCGCCGGGAGCGGCTGACCGGCGGCCGCGGCCGTCACGCCGGACGGGGCAGCGCGCAGGCGTACGCGAGCGTGCGCACCCGCCCGTCGCACGCACTCAGCGCACCGGATCGAGGACCAGTCCTCCGACCACGAGGTCCACGACCTCGTCGGCGAGCTGCCGCAGGTCCTCCGGCGACTGTCCCTCGATCCGGTGGAACCACATGTCGACGGCATTCAGACTGCACAGCAAGGTCCTCGCGGCCAATTTCGCGCGCACGGGGCGAAGGGTGCCGTCGGCAATTCCGTCCTCGACGACCTGGAGGAAAAGGCCTTCGTACTCGGCCCGCAGCAGATTGAGTTCATCCAGCGCATTCCGCTGACGCGGTTTCAGCGCGGTGGACGACTGTTCCCGCACTCCGAGATGAACGACATGGTGATACGCGAGATTCGTCATGAGGTTCATCACGTGCTGCGTCGACATGGCGACCAGCCTCTCCCGCCCGCTCCCCGTGGCCTTGGCCAGCGGCTCCACCTGGTCATGGACGGTTCGCATGCCGTGCTCGTAGGCGGCCAGGAAGATGTCGAACTTGGAGCGGAAGTGGTAGTAGATCAGCCCCTTGGTGGCGCCGACACTGTCGGCGATGTCGTCGATGGCGACGCCGAATCCCTGCTCCATGAAGGCCTCGGCCGCGGCATCCAGAATGCGGCGCTTGGCGTTGTCGGCCTCGGCGCCGTCCGTGACTGACATCCAGAACCTTCTCTCGCTCGGTACTCGGTGCACTGTTCACAGGGCAAGCCGCCCTGATGATGATACTCGCTAGTATTTCCGGCGGGAAACGACGGCCCGGGCAGTACGAGTTCGCCCAACTGGCCCCGCGGACAGGGACCTTCGGCCCACAGGTCGTGGCCTTTCGGCATCCGGCGGCGCGCGGCGTCCACGACAAGGGTGGGAGGTGAAAGGGCAAGGACCGGACACACGCGAAGGGATCACTGCCATGGCCGTGGACGAGCACGCTCACCGGAACCCGGCTTTCCATCTGCCGGTCTTCCGCCGGAACCGGACCTCCGTCTCCGCGTCCGGCGTGTCGGAGCACCTCGGCACGCACACCGCCGCTCAGGCGTACACCCTCGCGTCCCTGCGCATCCTGACCGGGTTCGTCTTCCTGTGGGCGTTCCTGGACAAGGTCTTCGGCCTCGGCTACGCGACCGCTTCCGGCAAGGGCTGGGTCGACGGCGGATCGCCGACGAAGGGCTTCCTCAGCTCCGTCGCCGCCGGGCCGATGGAGTCCACGTTCCACTCGTGGGCCGGCCGGACATGGGTGGACTGGCTGTTCATGCTGGGCCTCCTCGCCATCGGGGCGGCCGCCGTGGCCGGTGTGGCGCTGCGGCCGGCCGCCGTGGCGGGCACGGCGATGATGGCGCTGATGTGGATCGCCGAATGGCCACCGGCGAGGCATCTGTCGAACGGATCCCCGAGCATGTCGACGAATCCGTTCGCCGACTACCACGTGATCTACGCGGTCGCCCTGATCGCCGTGGCGGCGGCGGGCGCGGGCACCACCTGGGGCCTGGGCCGGCTGTGGGCGCGGCTGCCGATCGTCCGCAACCACACCTGGCTGCGCTGAACCACGCCCGGCGTGAGAGCGGCACAGCGCGACGGCATCACACTGCGACGGGCCCCGCACCACGGGGCCCGTCCGGTTCGCCGCCTCCGAGGCCTCGGGCCGCTTCGCTCCCGGCACTCCCGACCCGCGCGGCCGTCGCGGCCGGGTTCCGGAGGGTGAACTGCCCGGCCACAGCAGACTTGGGCAGTGGCTGGACCTTCCCGTCGACCTCACCGCCGAGTTCGAGGCCGACCTGAACGACATCAGGAGACTGATCAAGGCGGCGGCGCGGCGGCCGAGTTCGCCCTAGCCGAGCGGCGCGCGAACGCGTATCGGTAGCCTGAGTCATCATGTTCATGAAACGCGCGTGGTTTCTGCCCGTCCTGTTCGTGCTCTGCGGCTCGGTCCTGGCGACCGTGCTGATCTTCCAGGGGAGCCCCGGCCGGGCCGTGGCGTACCTGCTGGTGTTCGTGCTGCTCGCAGGCATGTACTCGCCGCTCGTCTTCCCGCGGTCGATCGGTGCTCAGCAGGCACAGAACCGCAGCGCGGTCGACGGCCGGCCGATCGTCTTCTGGCGGCCGGGCTGCAAGTACTGTCTGAGGCTGCGCATCCGGTTGGCCCATCGCGCCCGCCAGGCCCACTGGGTCAACATCTGGCGTGACCCGGCCGGCGCGGCGGCGGTGCGGGCGGCCAACGGTGGCAACGAGACCGTGCCGACCGTCGTCGTTGCGGGCCGGCCGCACACCAACCCCGATCCCGCCTGGGTACGCGGACAGCTCTCCGCTTCCGCCTGATCAGGGTGCGGGCCCACACGCGCGGGTGCGGGCCCACAGGGGCCGAATGGGCCTGGGGGAGCCCTTGTGGCCCATATCCACCGAGTGATCGCGGTAAGACAGTGACAGTAAGGAGCAGACCGAGCGCAGGAGGTGCGCGCCATGCTGTCGCCTGTCGTCGTCGGAGTGGACGGATCCGCCGAGAGCCTCGCCGCCGTCGAGTGGGCCGCCCGTGAGGCGGTGCGCCGCGATCGGCCGCTGCGCCTCGTGCATGCCCGGAACTGGACCCGTGGCCAGGCGGAGAGCGAAACCGCGCACGCCGCCCAGCGGCATCGGGCACACCGCACCCTGCGGCAGGCCGAAAAGCACCTCCGTGGCTCCGTACCCGAGGTGGACCTCACCGACGAGCAGGTCGACGGCCCGGCGACCGCGGCCCTGCTGAAGGCGACCGAGCGGGCCGAACTGCTGGTGGTGGGCTCGCGAGGCCTCAGCGGCTTCACCGGAGTCCTGGTCGGCTCCGTCGCCCAGGGGGTGGTCGCGACGGCCCCGCGCCCCGTGGTCCTCGTACGGGCGGGGGAGGAGGCCGAGGACGAGCACTACCCGGCCGGCGACGGCCGCCCGTCCACCAGCACCGGCTTCCGCGACGTGGTGCTCGGCATCGACCTCGCCGACGCCTGCGACGAGGTGATCGAGTTCGCGTTCGAGGCGGCGCGGCTGCGGCACGCCCGGCTGCGTGTCGTGTACGCCTGGCAGCCGCCCTCCGCGATCAGCCTCGGCCCCGGGGACATCGGGCTGATCAACGATCCCGAGCAGGCCGAGGAGTGGCGGGGCTTCCTGTCCGCCGTGCTGAAGGCGTGGCGCGAGAAGTACCCGAACACCGAGGTCCTGGAGACCGTCGTGGAGGGCAGGGCCTCCACCGTGCTGGTCCGGGCCGCCTCCGCGGCGAGCCTCCTCGTCGTCGGCCGCCGCCTGTCCGGCCGGCCGGCGGTTCCGCGCATCGGCCCCGTCACCCACGCCGCCGTCCACCACGTCCGCTGCCCGCTGGCCGTCGTGCCCCACGAGTGAGGCGGAGCCTCCCCGCCGGGCCCGCCTGCCCGTGATCAGTGGCGAGAGCCATGGCCGGTTCGCGCGTATCTGACTCAGCCGCCCGTACGTCCTGTTGGGGTGCGACGCTTCCCGGACCCCTATGAGACCGCCGTCCGGCCGAATCGGCGCAGGCAGCGGACGGCGAGGTCGGCGGGGGAGCCCGGTCCCTCGGCTCCGGCCTCCGCGCCGGCCCCCGTCCCCAGGGCGATCCGGATCGCGTCGGTGGCCGCGGCCGCGGTGACCCGTACCTCCAGATCGTCGAGGCGCCCGCCCGAGAGCCGCGCGATCACCGGGACGAGCCGCTCCTCGGATTCGTGGTCGACCCGGTACCAGACGGCCCGCAGGGCGTCCTCGGCCGCGGCCCGGAGCAGCCCACAGGTGCGCAGCAGCGCCTGGGTGGCCTCCTCGTCCGGCGGGAGCAGGGCCTGCTCAACCGCGGACTCCAGCGCCCGGGGCAGCGCCGTCCCCGGCTCCGTGGCCTCCAGGAGCGTCCGCCACCGGTCGGCGCCGTCCGCGAGCGGTGGGCTCACGGCGTCCTCCTTCAAGCGGGCGGAAGCGCTCCGGCCCGCGTCCGGCCGCTGCGATCCCGCCCGGTCGGGCGCCCGGCCCGGATGTCACACTTTCGGCCCCGCGGGCGTCACATGGGCGGGCTCGGGCCCGTCGGATCCGAGGCACCCGTGGGGAGAGTGTGACCCGATGACCGAACACGACTGGCTGGCCGCTCGGTTCGAGACCGACCGCCCCCGCCTGCGGGCGGTGGCGTACCGGATGCTCGGCTCGCCGGCCGAGGCGGACGACGCCGTCCAGGAGGCCTGGCTCCGCGTCAGCCGCTCGGACACCGCCGCGGTCGAGAACATGAGCGGCTGGCTCACCACCGTCGTGGCCCGGGTGTCGTTGAACATGCTCCAGTCGCGCAGGTCGCGCCGCGAGGACCTGGTCGACGTCCCCGAGACCGGCGGCTCGCCCCGCCCGGACACGCCGGTCGACCCGGAAGGGGAGGCGCTGCTCGCCGAGTCGGTCGGCGCCGCCATGCTCCTCATCCTCGACACGCTCACGCCGGCCGAGCGGCTGGCGTTCGTGCTGCACGACATGTTCGCCGTGCCCTTCGAGGAGATCGCGCCGATCGTGTACCGCACTCCGGCCGCGGCCCGCCAACTGGCCAGCCGCGCCCGCCGCCGCGTCCAACGGCCGGGCGTCGCCGCGGCCGCACCGGGCGCGGGCCCGACGGGCGAGCCGGCACCGGACGGGGGCACCGGCACCGACCAGGCCGGCAAGGCCGATCTCATCCGCGCCTTCCTCACCGCTTCCCGCGAGGGAGACTTCGAGGCGCTGCTGACCCTGCTCGCCCCGGACATCGTGCTCCGCTCCGACCGGACGGCCGTGCGGATGGGCGCGGCCAGGGGGAGGGACGCGGTGACGGAGCTCCGCGGCTCCGACGCCGTCGCGCGCGCCTTCGCCAAGCTCTCCTGGGACCCGGTGCCCGCTCTGGTCGACGGCTCCGCCGGACTGGCCTACGCCCCGGGCGGCGTGCCGCTGGCCGTGTACCGCTTCGGTATCGCCGGCGACCTGATCACCGGCATCGACGTCCGCGCCGACCTCACCGGCGTGGACATCGTTCTGCGCTGAACCGCCGCGGCACGCCATGGCCCCGACCGGGACCGGTGCGGAGTACCCCGACCGGCCCGTTCCCGGGCCGGGACGTACACCCCGTCACATCCGGCGGCCGTCGCCTGTCATACGGACTGAGCCCGAACTCCGACTCATGCGACTAGGAGACACCTCATGTCCACACCCAGCGCCGTGCCCGCGGCCGGGGAATCACGGCGATGGATGGTCCTCGCCGTCATCTGCACCGCATACCTCATGCTGACCCTCGACGCCACGGTGATGAACCTGGCCCTGCCGTCGGCGCAGACCGCGCTGCACTTCTCGGCCGCGGACAAGCAGTGGGTCGTGACGGCGTACGCCCTGAGCTACGGCAGCCTGCTGCTGTTCAGCGGCCGGCTCGCCGACCTCATCGGACGCAAGGAGACGTTCATCGCCGGTCTGGCCGGCTTCGCGGCCGCCTCCGCGGTCGGCGGCGCCGCCAGCAGCTTCGGCATGCTGGTGGCCGCCCGCGCCTGCCAGGGCGTCTTCGCCGCGCTGCTCGCACCCACCACCTTGTCGCTGCTGGCGACCACGTTCACCGACCCCAAGGAGCGCGGCAGGGCATTCGGCGTCTTCAGCGCGGTCGCGGCCGGTGGCGGCGGCATGGGCCTGCTCATCGGAGGCGCGCTGACCTCCGCCCTGAACTGGCGCTGGTGCATGTACATCAACCTGGTCTTCGCCGCCTTCTCGCTGATCGTCGGCTCCTCGCTGCTGACCCGGCAGCCGCGCACCGGCGCCAGGATGGACGTCCCCGGCGTGATCGTGGTGTCCGGCGGCCTGCTCTGCCTGGTCTACGGCTTCTCCAACGCGGCGACGCACAGCTGGCACACCCCGTCGACCTGGGGCTTCCTCGTGGCCGGCGGCGTGCTGGTGGTCCTGTTCTCCTTCTGGCAGCGCCGCGCCCAGCACCCGCTGCTGCCCCCGCGCATCGTGCTCGACCGCAATCGCGGCGGTTCCTACCTCGCCGCACTGGTCATCGGCGCGGGCATGTTCGGCGTGCTGCTCTTCCTCGTCTACTACCTGCAGACCGACCTGGGGTACTCGGCGATCAAGTCGGGTGTCGCCCTGCTGCCGATGGTGGGCGTCACGGCCGCGGCGAGCACCGTAGGCAACATCCGGCTGATGCCGCGCTTCGGACCGCGGCCGCTGATCACCGCGGGCATGCTGATCAACGTCGTCGGCATGGCCCTGCTGACCCGGATCGGGCCGGACTCCCACTACGCCTCGACGCTTCTCGGGCCGATCATGGTGATCGGGCTCGGCATGGGCATGATCTTCGCCGCCGCTCTGCGCACCGGAACCTCCGGGGTGCTGCCGCAGGACGCGGGCATCGCCTCGGCCGCCATCAACACCGGCCAGCAGTTGGGCGGCGCCATCGGCACCGCGCTGCTCAACACGATCGCGGCGAGCGCCACCACCGACTACCTGACCGGCCACGCACAGGGCAAGCCGGGACCGGCGCTGCTCCACCTGGCGACGATCCACGGCTACACCCGGGTGTTCTGGTGGTGCGCCGGCATCTTCGCGCTCGGCGCCGTCGTCAGCGGCGCGCTGCTGCGCGGCGGCCCGCTGCCGACACCCGGCCCGCCCACCACCGAACCGGCCACCGAACCGGAGAAGGTGCCCACCTGACAGCCGATGAGGAGGGCCGGGCAGCCCGGCCCTCCTCATCAGGCCGGCAGGGAAACCGAGTTGCGCCCCGGGCGCTCCGCCGGCCGCCGCGGGGTCACGAGCCCGCCCGCGACCTCCGGGCAGCAGGAGACGACTTCGCGGCGGGCCACCGCCTCCTCGATCGCCGAGGGACCTTGTGCCGCCCGTCGAACCGGCACGGCACTCCCCGCAGACACGCGCTGACCAGGATCGCTTGCACGCCCCAGGCCAACCGCGATCAGCGTTCCTGGGCCGTGGGGCGCATCATGATCTCGTTGACCGCCGCGTGCGGCGGCTGGGTGATCATGTAGGTGATGGCGCGGGCGATGTCCTCGGCACGCAGCCAGGCGTCCTGCGGCAGGTCCCCGGCGGCGAGGCGCCCGCTGCCGGCCGCCATCTCCGTCATGGTCATGCCGGGTTCGATCAGTCCCACCCGGACGCGCCTCCCGGTCACCTCCTGGCGCATGCCCTCGCTGAACGCGCCCACCGCGTGCTTCGTCGCCGAGTACACGACGTTGTTCCTGCGCACCACCCTGCCCGCGACCGAGCTGACGTTCACCAGATCGGCGACCCCGCGAGTCCCCTCCGCCGCCGCCCGCAGCAGGTGCGGCAACGCCGATCGTGACATCTGCAGGACTGCGTTGAGGTTGAGGCCGACCATCCGCTCCCAGTCCGCCGGGTCACTCTCCTCGACGGGACCCATGGCCACGTAACCGGCGTTGTTCACCAGCACGTCCAACCGTGCGAGGCGGCCGACGGCTTCTTCGACGGCCCGGCGCGCCTGCGCCGCGTCCCGCAGGTCGGCGGTGAGCACGGCGCACGAGCCGCCGTGCTCGCGGATGTCCGCGGCCAGTTCCTCCAGCCGCTCGGTACGCCGGGCGACGACCGCCACGGCCGCGCCGAGTCGGGCCAGTTCCCGGGCCGTCGCCGCACCGATGCCGCTGGACGCGCCGGTCACCAGCGCCGCGCACCCCGACAAGGGCGCGTCCGGCGGTGCTTCGGCGTCGGCGCCCGGCGACATGCCGCCCTGTTCCGCAGTCCCCACGGATCCGGTATTCGGGTCCCTCACGCTCAGCACCGCCCTTCACAGATCGCATCCACCGAGGCCGGCGTGGTGCTTCCTCCTCTCGCAGCTTGCCCCAGGCGGCCCGGGACCGCCTCTCGCCTGTCGCTCGCCGCGGCACTAGCTAGCCGCGACCTCCGGCGCGCCCCTCGGACAGTGCCGCCTCGCGCAGATGCCCGGCGAGCGCCGCGGTGGCCGTAGGCGCGGCGCCGTCCTTGACGCCCCAGGCCAGCAGAAGGTGGCGGCGCGCCCAGGGATCCTGCAGTTCGCAGACGGTGAGCGGCTGGTCGGGGTCGATGGCGCGACGCGGTACGACCGCGAGCCCGACGCCCGCGGCGGCGAGGGCGACGAGGACGCCGAGGTCGGCCACGGTGGTGCGGTAGCGCGCCACCGGAGCCTGCGGCCCGAGGTGCTCCTCGATCCAGCGGCGCAGCGAGGAACCGCGGTCGAGCCCGACGAGCGGATGCTCGGCGACCTCGCTGAAGGTCAGTGAGGTCCGGCCGGCGATGATTCCTCCGGCCTGGCCGATCACCACGAGGGAGTCGTCACCGAGAGCCTCCATGCGCAGGCCGCAGTCGCGGGCCTCGTCGTCGACGACGACCCCGAGATCCGCCTCGCCGTCGGCGAGCATCCGCACCGTCTGCGGCGTGCGGCTCTCGCACACCCTGACGTCGACGTCCGGGTGCGCGCGCAGGAAGGACACCAGGCCCTGGGGCACCAGCCGATGCATCGCGGATCCACCCGCCAGCAGGGTGAGCGGTGCGGTCGGGGACCGGGTGTAGCCGGCGACGGCGCTTTCGAGGCGCGCGGTCCGGTCGAGGACGTCGCGTGCGTGGCGTGCCAGTGTCGTGCCCGCCGGCGTGGGCCGCACGCCTCGTCGTCCGCGGATGAGCAGTGCAACGCCGGCGTGGTGTTCCAGCGAACGCACCCTGGCGCTGGCGGAAGGCAGGCTCAGGTGCATCCGTTCGGCGCCCGCCGTGATCGACCCCTCCGTCACGATGTGGAGAAAGAGCCGCAGGTCGTCCAGGTCGTAGCGCATCGCCCCAGCCTAAAGCTGAACCTTAGGGCCAGCCTGTGGCCCAGCCTTGGGCAGGCTGCGTCGATGACGCATTGTGGACCGCTGGTCTTGCGGTCATGCTCATCATTGGTGGCGGCGGACGCGGCGGTCACTTCGGCGGCGCCGTAGGCACCGTGCTGCCGACCGCGCGCAGGGCACTGAGTGACGACGACCGCCCCCGATCGATGGGAGCTGAGGCTGACCGGCATGAGCGAAGCTGACAAGGAAGCGGGCGTGCCGTACACGGACACGGCGCGAGCGAGGCTGCTGATGGCCTATGACGCGTGCGTACTGGCGGATCTCGCGCGGGCCGCGGTGCCCGTCGGCGCACATGAGCTGAACGCCGACGGGACCACGCGCGCGCCGGGTGCGGTGCTGGCCGACGCCGCCCACGTGCTCGCGGCCGCGCGGCGTTTCTTCGAAAGCGCCGCCGTGTACGAGCGCACGGGCGGCGCCGACTGGCAGCTCGTCGGCGACGTCCTGGGCGTGTCCCCGCAGGCCGCCAGGGCGCGCTTCGCCGTGGCCGAGACCGGCTTCCGGGAGGAACTGCTCCTGCCAGGGCGGACCGGGACCGGCGGGGCGAGCCGCCTGCGCGCCCACATGGCCAGGGAGCCGCTGGAAACGGCCCTCGACCTCGACGACTGGGTCCTGCGCCACCAGGACGGCGACGGCGATCTCGGCCCCGCTCCGGTCTCCGCGGGCCTGACCCGAACCGATCCGCGACGCCGCCCCGAGAACCACCGGGAACCACACCTGACCAGCGGCACCGGACGCCCGGGGGGCCGTTGACGGAAACGGCCCCCGGTCGTCGTCGGGTCTCGGACACCGATGTCGCGGCCGTCGGCCCGCCGGACCGGGGCCACGGCGGGGCGCGGGGCGGGACCGCTGTCGCGCCCTGCCCGACCGCGATGTGATCAGCCGCCGGTCACGGAGGCGAAGGGGCCGCCGGTGCCGAACGCGAGCCGCGCGAAGTTGTCGGCGATACGACGGTGCGCCGCGGGGCCGGGGTGGACCTCGTCGGGCAGCGGGAGTTCGGCGTAGTCCGCCTCGCCGTACAGTTCACGGCCGTCGAGATGGTGCAGGTTCGGGTCGTCGGCCGCCCGCTGCTCGACGATCCGGGCGAGTTCGTGGCGGATGACGTGGAGTGTCAGGCGCCCGGCGGCGCGCTCGGCCGGATCGCCCGTGGCCTTGAACCGCAGGGTCCCGTCGGCGAAGTCGGGTGCGAGGGGGCCGGGGGTGTCCTCCTGGACCGGGCAGAGGATGGAGGACACGACCAGCAGCGGCGTCGTCGGATGCCCCTCGCGGATGGTGTCGAGGAAGCCGTGGACGGCGGGCGTGAAGGCCCGCAGGCGCATCGCGTCCGTGTTGACGACATTGATGCCGATCTTGAGGCTGATCAGGTCCGCGGGGGTGTCCCGCATCGCGCGGGCGGTGAACGGGTCGAGCAGCGCGCTGCCGCCGAACCCCAGGTTGACCAGCTCCACTTCGCCGCGGGCCGCGGCCAGGGCCGGCCAGATGGCGCTCGGATGGGCGGCGTTCGAGCCGTGGCTGATGGAACTGCCGTGGTGCAGCCACACCCTGCGTCCGCTGTCCGGCGCCGGTACGACCGGGGCGTCGGTGCGCAGGGCGATCAGCTCGGTGATCTCCGTATGGGGAAGCCAGATCTCGACGTCCTTGTCCCGCGCGGGCAGATCGGTGAACCGGGCGGTGCCGGGAGGCCCTTCGAGCAGCTCGGCGGACTGGGTGGCCATGTCGACGGTGCGGACGTTGCCGCCGGTCACCGTGGCCTGGCCCGCGAGGCGACCGTCGACCAGCAGGTCGTAGACGCCGTCCGCCGGGGCCGGGAAGCCGCGGTAGGCCCTCTTGGTGGGCAGGGTCTCCAGTTCGACGGTGGTCGCCCGGGTGCGGAAGGCCAGCCGTACGCCGGACGGCTGGGCCTCGGCCATCGCCAGCTGGTCGTCGGGGATCTGCCGGCGCGCGCCGGCGGGCAGCCGGTGCGGCAGCAGACCGTGCGCGGTGCGCTCCACGTCCAGGTGCCCGCGCAGGAGGTCCGCGGTGACGGGTGTGGTGATCCAGTCGTGCTCGGTGCTCATCGCCTCAGCCTGTTGATCAGGAGTCGGAGCGTCGAGGAAAGCCTCGACCCGAACCTCATTATGCATTTGCCTACGGCCTATAGGCAAAAGTCGTCAGCGTTGACGAGATCCTGGGTACCGAGGACGGTGAGAAGGGCGAGGTGTGACGGGTTCGACCCGCGGGTGGTCGGAGAACCGCTCGCTGCCCGCGCGCGGTTCGGCGATCAGCCGGTGCAGCCGCCGGTCGGCCGGGTAGCGTCCGGCGGCCGTGCGCAGGTCGGCACGCCCGCCCCGGTGTCGACGCGGTCCGCCCGACGCGTCGCTGAGCTCGATCCCGCCGCACGTCGCCGGACCTGACCGGGGCGGACACCGGCGCAGCGGTCGTGCCCGCCCCGAGCACGCATGTCGCCGTCTACGCGGCCCGGGTGAGTTCGGCGCGGCCGAACAGCAGGGCGTAGCCGGTGGGGAGCTGGTGCAGGATGCGGGTGATCAGGGTGGGGCCGGCGTAGGCGGCGACGGCGGAGAAGACGGAGCCGGTGTCCCAGCGGGTGGTGGCCAGGGAGGCGCCGGTGCGGGCGGCGAGGTCCTTGACGAAGGCCCAGCCGGTCAGCGGCTGGGTGTCGGGGATCTGCGCGGTCAGCACGCGTGCGGCTTCCAGGGGCAGGCAGGCAGCCAGGTCAACGCGTTCCTCGCCGGTCAGCTGGCGCCCCAGTCCGGCAAGAACCAGGCGGACGGCTTCGTCGGCTTTGTCACGGGTGGGGTAGGCGCCCTCGTAGCGGACCTTCTCCAGCATCTGCTCGTATGCCGTCCCGTACGGCTGCCGGGGCTGTGCGTGCCGGTCGGAGATCACTGGGGTGGTTGCCTTTCTTGCTTGGGCGGTGTTCGGGCACCGGCGTGGCGGATGGTCAGGTGGGCTGGGGGCGGCCGAAGAGCAGGTCGTAGCCGGCCGGGAGCTGGAGCAGGATCTGGCTCAGCAGGTCCTCGCCGGCGGCGTCGGCGGCGGTGGACAGCACGGCGCTGACGTCCCAGGCCGCGGTCTGCTCGGTGGCCCCCTCGATCCACGCGGCGGTCGCGCGGACGAAACGCTCAGGGGACAGCGGCTCGGCGCTCTGCAGCGGGTTGAGCAGGATCAGGGAGAATTCCTCAGGCAGGCGCGCCGCCAGCTGGGCGCGGACGTCGCCGACCAGGTGCGCGCCGAGGAGGGCGAGCACCACACGCGCCGCGCGCTCGGCTTCCTCCAGGGTGTCGTACTCACCGCGTTCCTTCACGTGGCCGAGGAACGCTTCGCGTCGCAGAGTCATCTCAGCCGCCGCCCCTTCTTCTTCGGTCTGCCCGAGAGGGGTGCGGAGGGCGGGGTGAGGGGGAGATCAGGTGCCCGTCCTCCGCACCCGTCCGGCCGGTGTCAGCCGGAGATCTCCTTGCGGCCGGATCCGACGCCGATGGAGATCTTGCGGGGCTTGGCGCGCTCGGCGATCGGGATGCGCAGGGTGAGCACGCCCGCGTCGTAGTCGGCCTGGATGTGCTCGGTGTCGAGGGTGTCGGCGAGCACGATCTGGCGGGAGAAGACACCCAGCGGCCGCTCGGACAGCTCCATCTGTACGTCGCCGGACTTCGCCACCGGCCGCCGCTCGGCCTTGACGGTGAGCATGTTCCGCTCGACGTCGATGTCGATCGCGTCCGCGGTGACGCCCGGAAGGTCGAAAGCCACCACGTACTCGTCGCCCTCGCGGTAGGCGTCCATCGGCATCGCCGACGGCCGGGACCAGGTGCCCGGGCCCATCAACTGCTGCGCCAGCCGGTCCAGCTCACGGAAGGGGTCAGTGCGCATCAACATCGTGAAAACACCTCCAGCGGGTTCAGGCAGTGGCTGCCAATGCGCCTCACTGACACCGTTGTAACATGTCGTCCAATGGATGACAAACTTGATGTCGTCTACGTGATGACAGTCCGAGGGAGGTGCCCGTGACCGCAGCTGACCAGCCGTCCACGACCAGTACCGACGCCCACAGCCCGGCGTCCTTCCTCGCCGCCGCGACGGCCCTTGCCGCCATAGACGACGCGCTGCGCGAAGCCCAGCACGAGACCCCCGACGCCGCCGGGCCCGGTCCCGAACAGGCGCTGGCCTCCCTGATGCTGCTGCGGCAGGTGCGCGAGCAGCTCGCCGGCTGGGAGACCGGCCTGATCGAAACCGCCCGCGACGCGGGCGCCAGCTGGGCCGACCTCGCCGGCCCCCTCGGCGTCGCCAGCCGCCAAGCCGCCGAGCGCCGCTACCTGCGCGGCCGCCCCGGCGCCGTCGGTACCACCGGCGAGCAGCGCGTGACGGCCACCCGCCAGGCCAGGGCCGCCGAACGCGCCACCACCACCTGGGCCCGCGCCAACGCCGCCGACCTGCGCCGCCTCGCCGGACAGATCACCGCGCTCGCCCACCTCGGGCCCGAAGCGCGCTCGGCCCAGGCCGCCCTGCATGCCGCTCTCGGTGCCGCCGACGCCGCCGAGCTCATTGCGCCCCTGGCCGGCATGCGTCCCTACCTCGATGCCCGCCACGCCGGCCTCGTCGAATCCCTGGACGCGCTCGAAGGCCGGCGCACGACAACAGCCGCTGACGATGACTGACTTCCGCCACACAGAGTCACATCATGCGGATGCAGTCCGGCCCACCCCGAACCACGCCGACGGCGGGCAACGGTCCGTCCCGGCCCTCGTCCAAGTCCGTTCATGACGTTCCCACAGAAAGAGACCCACATGGGCAGCAGTGTCGAGACACTGGAATTCCAGGCGGAGACCCGCCAGTTGCTCCGACTGGTGATTCACTCGATCTACTCGAACAAGGACATCTTCCTGCGCGAGCTGATCTCGAACGCCTCCGACGCCTTGGACAAGCTGCGGCTCGAATCGCTGACCGACTCCAGCCTCGCCGAGATCGACGCCACCGACCTGCACATCTGGTTGGAGGCCGACAAGGACGCCCGCACACTGACCGTCCGTGACAACGGGATCGGCATGACCCGGGACGATCTCGTGGAGCTGATCGGCACCATCGCCAAGTCCGGCACCGCCGGCCTGCTGGAGAAGATCAAGGAGTCCAAGGACGCCGCCACCGCCGAGAGCCTGATCGGGCAGTTCGGCGTCGGCTTCTACTCGGCGTTCATGGTTGCCGACAAGGTCACCTTGCGCACCCGGCGGGCCGGCACCGACTCCGGCATCCAGTGGCAGTCCGACGGCGAGGGCACGTACGACCTCCAGGCCGTCGACGGCCTGGAGGTGGGCACCTCGGTCACCCTGCACCTCAAGCCCGCCGACAGCGAGGACGGGCTCGCCGACTACCTCTCCGAATCTAAGATCCGCCAGATCGTCAAGCGGTACTCGGACTTCATCCGCTGGCCGATCCGGATGGCCACCGAGCGCACCGACGCCGAGGGCGGGACCAGCCGCGACATCGACACGCTCAACTCGATGAAGGCGCTGTGGGCCCGGCCGCGCAGCGAGGTGACCGAGGACGAGTACAACGAGTTCTACCAGCAGATCAGCCACGACTGGCTGGCACCGGCCGAGACGATCCACATGCGCGCCGAAGGCACCTTCGAGTACGAGGCGCTGCTGTTCATCCCCTCACAGGCGCCCTTCGACCTGTTCTCCCGCGAGACCAAGCCCGGCGTGCAGCTGTACGTCAAGCGGGTGTTCATCATGGACGACTGCGACGCGCTCATGCCCGACTACCTGCGCTTCGTCAAGGGTGTCGTGGACGCCCACGACCTGTCGCTGAACGTCTCCCGCGAGATCCTCCAGCACGACCGACAGATCCGCGGCGTACGCCGGCGTCTGGTCAAGAAGGTCCTCGGCGCCATCAAGGACATGCAGTCCAAGGACGCCGAGCGCTACGCGAAGGTATGGGCCCAGTTCGGCCGGGTGCTGAAGGAAGGCCTGGTCGAGGACACGGACAACACCGAGGCTCTGCTGGAGCTGGTGTCGGCCGCCTCCACGCACGACCCGGAGAAGACCACCACGCTGCGCGAGTACGTCGAGCGCATGAAGGACGGCCAGGACACCATCTACTACCTGACCGGCGAGACCCGCGCGATGGTGGAGAACTCCCCGCACATGGAAGCCTTCGCCGCCAAGGGGTACGAGGTGCTGATCCTCACCGACCCGATCGACGAGGTGTGGGTGGACCGGGTCCCGGCCTTCGACGGGCACCGCCTGCAGTCCATCGCCAAGGGCCAGGTCGATCTCGCCGAGTCCGCCGACGGCGACCAGGAAACCGACGCCGAGAAGGCCCAGCGCGAGCAGGACTTCGCTGCCCTGCTGCCGTGGCTGACCACCACCCTGTCCGAGCAGGTCAAGCAGGTCCGACTGTCGTCACGCCTGACGACCTCGGCGGCATGCATCGTCGGCGACGCCCACGACGTGACGCCGACCCTGGAGAAGATGTACCGGGCAATGGGACAGCAGGTACCCCCGGTCAAGCGGATCCTGGAACTCAACCCCGCACACCCGCTCATCACCGCCCTGCGCACAGCACACGGCGCAGGCGCCGACGACCCCGCGCTGGCGGAGACCGCCGAGCTGATTTACGGCAGCGCGCTGCTCGCCGAGGGCGGCGACCTGCCCGACCCGGCCCGCTTCACCCGGCTGCTCACCGACCGCCTGACCGGGACTCTGTAACCACGGGTGCGGCCCGGCACAGCCGAAGCGCCCGGCCGCACCCACCCCGACCTCGCCACCCTCACAACCCGGATACGTTCGGGCTGCCCGTTCACCACCTGGGGTGGGCTGAAATGGGAGATCGCCTCACGTTCTGCCGGATCGCAGCAGCGAGCGCAGCCCGGCCCCGCGCCGCCGCTCCCCGGTCGGCAGCCCCGCTGATTTGGGTGAGGCCCGATCGCGCCAGCGGCGCACCGCCTTGCCGAGCTCCGCCGTCGCCATGCGGCCAGTGTGCCCCCGCCGGCCAGGTGCCTTCCTGGTACCACCGGTACCAGGAAGCCGGGACGCCTGGCTGCGCGGGCGGGCGGGGCGGATCGTGGAGGCATGACGACAACACTGATCACCGGAGCGAACAAGGGGCTCGGGTACGAGACCGCCCGTCGTCTGATCGCCGCGGGCCACACCGTGTACGTCGGCAGCAGGGACGAGGCCCGTGGCCGCGACGCCGCCGGGCGGCTGGGCGACGGGGCCCGGGCCGTCCAGCTCGATGTCACCGACGACGCGTCCGTGGCGGCCGCGGCGAGGACGATCGAGGCCGACGGCGGTCTCGACGTGCTGGTCAACAACGCCGGCGTCGAGGCGCGCGGCCCGGACAACGGGGTGGCGGACGCGGCGGACGTCACCGCCGATCTGATGCGGGAGGTCTTCGAGACCAACGTCTTCGGCACGGTACGCGTCACCCACGCGTTCCTGCCGCTGCTGCGGCGGTCCGCGTCGCCGGTCGTGGTCAACGTCAGCAGCGGCCTGGCCTCGCTCACGCACGTGGCCGACCCCGCCCACCCCGCCGCCGCCTGCCCAGGGGTCGCGTACCCGGCGTCGAAGACCGCGGTCAACATGATCACCGTGCAGTACGCGAAGGGGTTCCCGGCCATGCGGATCAACGCGGTGGAGCCCGGCTTCACCAAGACGGACCTGAACGGGAACACCGGGACCCGGACCGTCGAGGAGGGCGCCGAGATCATCGTCCGCATGGCAGGGCTGGGCCCGGACGGACCCAGCGGCGGGTACTTCGACGTGACGGGGCCGCTGCCCTGGTAGGTGCCGGGCCGGCATGCGCCGAGCCCGCCCGGCTCCCGGGCCCGGCCGTCCCTCAGCGCAGCCGGCCCAGCACGTCCCGCATCCGCCGGGCGTCCCGGATCCGCTGCTCGTACGTCGCGCCCAGCACGAGCAGCAGCAGCCCGGCGAACGCGGGAGGCAGCCAGCGCGGGAGCGTGCCCGCCAACTGCACGAGGTAGGGGGCGAGTTCATGCAGCGCGTCCAGCACGAGCACGCTCCCGCCGAGAACGAGCGGTGCCTGGAGCCGGTGGCGGGCCCCCACGAGGACGACGACGAGGGCGGCCGTGCCGAGCAGCAGGGGGCGCGGCCAGTCGGCGCCGGCCCACGCCGCGAGCAGGCTCGGCACGAGCGTCGCCGAGAGCCCGGGGCCGTACGCCGTCCACGACGAGGCTCCAGGGTCCCGGCGGCGCCGGACGAAGCCCACGACCAGCGCCGGCACGGTCACCGGCAGGGTGTACGCCTCCGGCGCGACCACGCCCCACGACCCGAGCCGCACCCAGCCGGCCAGCACGAACAACGCGGCGGCCGCGTACCCCGCCCGACGGCGGTCGGCGCGCACGGCGGTGCCCGCGGCGATCACCCCGCACAGGGCCAGTACCAGGGCCAGCACCGGGGCGTCGGTGACGGCCAGCCCGATGGCCAGGATCCCCGCCCCGGCGCCGGTGGCCTCGACCGGAACCGCGGAGCGCGGGACCCGCGCCGCGAACAGGGCCGCGGCGGCCGGGACGGCCAGGAGCAACAGCGCCGTGTGCGCGGCGGGCCGGCCCGCGGCGGCACCCGCCGCACAGGCCAGACCCGCCGCACCGGCCAGGGACGCGCTCGCGCAGACGGCGGTCAGCCGCGGGTGCGCGGCGGCCACCGTGAAGATCGCCGTCAGCACGGCGAGCACGGCCAGGGTCGCCTCCTGGGAAGCGAGCGAGAGGACCGAGAGACCGGCCGCGGTGAGCAGGGAAAGGAGTACGGCGGTGAGGGACGTCGGTGTCCGGCGCGCGTACACCGCCACCGCCAGCGCCGCCACGACCGTCAGCCCCTGCGCGAACAGCCCGGCCGTATAAGGGAGTCGCAGGGCGAACGGGAGGACGAGCAAGGCCGCCCAGGCCAGGACCACGACACCGGCCGAGGCCTGGTCGCGCCGGGCGGTGGTGGCGCGGGCCGCCACGGCCAGCACCGCCGCGACGACCGCGAGCACCAGCGGCGCGGCCGCCGCGTCCGGAGGCCAGGACACCCAGACCGTCAGCGCGCCAAGCAGATCCGACGGCGCACCGGACCAGATCCGTCCCGTCAGCCCGACCGGACCCAGCAGCGCCACGAAGACCAGGGGAAGCGCCCACACCAACGCAAGGGCCTGGACGGCGGCCGACGCCCAAGCGGCACCGCGCCGCACGGGATCCGGAAGCCGAAGGCGCACCGCCGCCGGCAGTCCGGCCCCGCAGACCAGATAGCCGGGCACCGTCCACACCCCGGGCAGCATCGCGCGAGGGATGCCGCCGAGCGCCGCGACCAGAAGCAGCCCGCCGGTCACCGCGGCGCCGAAGGCAAGGCCCTGCCGCCGGGTGCGCCACGCGGCGTACAGCGCGATCGCCGCCGCCAGGGCGAGGAGCGACGCAGCACGGGCGGCGGCGCTCGGACCGGACGCCTCAAAGGAGAGCAGGCCCGCCGCCGCCACGCCCCAGCCGCCCATCCCGTACGCGCCGACGGCGGCGGCGATGCGCAGGCACCCCACCGACGTCCGGAGCGCCACGGCCGTGTCGCACGCGGCCGTCAGCAGCAGCGCGGCCGTGATCGCGTACGGGCCAGCACCGGCCGCCACCGCCGACAGCAGCAGCGGGAACTGGCCGGCGGCCAGCGCGGCGGGGAAGGGGAGGCGCAGCGAACCGAGCCCCCTGCCGTACCCCCACCACAGCCCGGCCAGACACACCGCCGCGACGGCCGCGTACCCCGTGCCGTCGGTGGCCGTCAGCGCCACCTCGTGCAGCGCGTACGCGTCGAGCACCGTCAGCGCCAGACCGAGGCCCGCCAGCGCCTCCGCCGTCGAGCGCAGCCCGCGCCTCAGCAGGAACACGGGAGCGCCGAGCGCCGCCGCGGTCACCGTGGCGAGCACCAGGGACCGCCCGGCGATGCCCAGGTGCCCCCAGCTGACCAGGGTGAACGCGATCGCGGCGACGGTCAGCAGGACGCCGCCGAGGACCAGGAGCACGTTCTGCACACGGGGCGCGGTGGTCTCGGGCCGCCGTGAGACGGGCGGAGCGGGCGGGAAGGCCGGCTGGAGGAGACCTATCAGATAGGCGCGGCGGAACAGCAACTGGGCCCGTCGGGCGTCGAGTTGCCGCAACTCCGCGTCGAGGAGCCGCAACTCCTCGGCCGGTGGCGGTAGGTGGGTCATGCCGAGGAGTCTGCTGCGAGCCCTGCCGCGGAGCATGAGCGCGCGTACTCAGGTGCCGTACTCAGATGATCTGGGGGCAGGGGGCGCCGGAGCTGGGCAGGACGTCGTCCCGCGAGTCGCGGTCGCCGTCCTCGCGATCGCCGTGACGGGCGCGGTGGGCGGCCCGCCGGGCCGGCCACGGGCGGCTTCTCAGTCTCCTCTCAGCGGGCGTCGCCGAGGCTGGAGGAGTACCGGGGACGACCGGGTCCTTCGCGCACCGAGCAAGTGAGTCCTTCCCGCATCTTCTTCCCGCATCGAAGAGGAGGCGTCCATGGCTTCCCGTACCGCGGCCCCATTCGTCTCTTCTCGCCGGGGCCGCACGGCCCCGGGAACCGGAGGCACCGGTGACCGGCTGAACCGCTTCTTCGACGACGCCTGCGACCGCACCCCGTCGGCCCCGGCCCTCGTCTGCGGATCGCGGCGTGTGACCTACGCCGAACTCGACGCGCGGGCCAGTCGGGTGGCCCAACACCTGCTGCGCGCCGGCATCGGCCCCGGCAGCCGAGCGGGCCTGCTGCTGCCCCGGACCGTGGACATGTACGCGTGCCTGCTGGGCGTGTGCAAGGCGGGCGCGGCGTTCGTGCCGATCGACCCTGCCGCGCCGCCCGAGCGCGTCGCCTTCATCCTGGGCGACGCGGGCGCGGCCGCGGTGCTGACCACGTCGGCGCTCGCGTCCGGCGCCGCCTGGGCGCGGCGGTGCCAAACGACGTGCCAGGTGATCGAGATCGACACGTCTGCCGCGGACCTCGCCGCCCAGCCGCCCGGGCGGCCCGCCGTCCCGCCGAGGGGAGCGGACGATCCGCTGGCCTACGTGATGTACACCTCGGGATCCAGCGGCAGGCCGAAGGGCGTGGAGATCGCGCAGTCGAGCATCTGCAACTTCCTGCGCGTCGTGGCACCGATCTACGGCATCCGGCCGGACGATCGCGTCTACCAGGGCATGACCCTCTCGTTCGACTTCTCCATCGAGGAGATCTGGCCCACCTGGGCGGCCGGCGCCACACTGGTCGCCGGACCCGGCGGCCCCGCACAACTGGGCGACGATCTCGCCGACTTCCTTCAGGAGCACCAGGTCACCGCTCTGTACTGCGTCCCGACGCTGCTCGCGACGATCTCCCGCGACCTCCCGCGGCTCCGTACGGTCGTCGTCGGCGGCGAGGTGTGCCCCGCCCCGCTCGTCGAGCGGTGGTGCAGGCCGGGACGGCGCGTCCTCAACACCTACGGGCCGACCGAGGCCACCGTCACCGCCACCTGGCAGGAAGTCCGGCCGGGACGCCCGGTGACCATCGGCCGCCCGCTGCCGACCTGCTCGGCCGTCCTCCTCGACGAGCGGCTGCGCCCCGTGCCGCAGGGCGCCGTCGGCGAGATCTGCCTGGGCGGCCCGGGCCTCGCACGCGGCTACGCGGGACGGCCCGACCTGACGGCCGAGCGTTTCGTCCCACACCCCCTGGCCCCCGGCTCGGGCCGCCTGTACCGCACCGGAGACCTCGGCAGGATGACCGACGACGGGGAGATCGAATACCTGGGCCGGGCCGACGCCGAGGTGAAGATCCGCGGCTACCGGGTGTCCCTGGAGGAGATCGACAACGTACTCCTGGAGGACCCCGGCGTTGCCCAGGCGGCCACCACTCCTGTGGCGCCGCGCGACGGACACGACGGCGACCGCGTCCTCGCCGCCTACGTCGTGCCCGCCGGGAACGGCACGGACCCCGACGACGATCTCACCGCCCGCCTCCACCGGCGCCTGCGCAGTTCGCTGCCCGCCTACATGGTCCCCGCCACACTGGACTTCCTCGACCGGCTGCCCGTCATGCCCAGCGGCAAGACGGACCGCAGGAGACTGCCCGCACCCACCGGCCGCCGGCTCGCCGGCACCGGCCGTGTCACGCCGGTCCGCGACCGGCTCGAGGCCAGGGTGCGCGACGCCTGGGCACGGACACTCGCCATGGACCCCGGCGAACTCTCCGCGGACGCCGACTTCTTCACCGACCTCGGCGGCCACTCGCTGCTCGCCGCCCGAGCGGTGTCCCTGCTGCGCGACCCGGGCGGCGGGCCCGGCCCCACCCTGCGCGAACTGTACGAGAACCCGACCGTGAGCGGCTTCGCGGCCCGGCTGCGCGCAACGGCCGACGCCTCCCGCACACCACGACGGCCCCGCCCCGCCCCCCTGCGGCACGGCCGCGCCCGCATCGCGCGCGCCGGCCTCGTCCAGGGCACGGCCCTCTACGTACTGCTCCTCCTGCTCACCGGCCCGGTGGCCGGGGCCCTCGTGCTGAGCCACGGACAGGTGACGGGCGGCGAAGCCGTAGGGCCCGCCCTCGCGGTGACGGCCGGCTGGTTCGCCGTACGCTGGCTCGTTCCCGTTCTGCTCGCACGGCCCCTGGCGGCGGGCGTCCGGCCCGGCCGGTACCCCCTCTGGGGAGCGACGTACCTGCGGCTGTGGCTGCTGGACGTACTGCTGCACGGCATCGGCCCCCTGCGGACGCTCAGCGGATCCCCCCTCATGGGCCCGTACCTGCGGCTCCTCGGCGCCCGCGTCGGCCCCCGCACCACCATCGCCACCAGCTTCGTCGGCCTGCCCACGCTGCTGCGCGTCGACCAGGACGCCACGATCGGCTACGGCGCCACACTGCGCCCCTGGCAGGTCGCCGACGGCTGGGTCACCGTCGCGCCGATCACCGTCGGCGAGCGGGCGTACGTCGGGGCCAACGCGGTCCTCGAACCAGGGGCCCGCCTCGGCCCCGGGTCCGCGCTCGGCGAGCAGTCCGCGGCAGGCCCGGACGAGGCCGTTCCGGCCGGAGCGCGCCGCGCGGGATCGCCCGCGCGCCCGGTCGAGGCACTCGCCCCGCACGTCGAGACGATGCTGCGCGAGCGGACCGGGGCGGATCCGTGGCGGCCCCGCCACCTGGCCGCCGTCGTGCTCGGCCTGGTCCTGCTGGAGTCCGTCGTGCTCGTCGCGGCCCTGCCGAGCGCCGCCCTGCTCTGGTGGGCCTGGTCGCGCGGCGGCACCTCAGCCGCTCTCGCGGCGACCGCCCTGTCCGGTCCGGTCTTCGTGGCGACGGTGTGCCTGTTCGTCGCCGCCGGGAAGCGGGCCGTCCTGACCAGGACACCACCCGGGATCCATCCGGCGCGCTCGGCGCTGGGCGTGCGCAAGTGGATCGCCGACAAGCTGCTTGAGCAGAGCCTCACCCTCACCAACTCCCTCTACGCCACGCTCTACACCGTGCCGTGGCTGCGGCTGCTCGGCGCCCGCGTCGGCCGGCGCGCCGAGATCTCCACCGCGGCGCACCTCGATCCCGACCTGCTCACCCTCGGCGACGGCAGCTTCGTCGCCGACATGGCCGGCGTCGGCGCCGCGGCCTTCGCGGCCGGACGCATGGCCTGCCGGCCCACCGACATCGGCGAACGCGCCTTCGTGGGCAACGCGGCGCTCGTTCCCGCCGGGACGCGGCTCGGCCCGGGCTCGCTCGTCGGCGTGGCCACCGTGCCGCCCCCGCAGCGCGTGCCCGCCGGCAGCACCTGGCTGGGCTCACCGGCCCTGCGGCTGCCCGTGCGCCAGGACAGCGGCTCCTACCCGGAGGAGAAGACGTTCCGGCCCACCCGCGGGGCCGTGCTCGGCCGACTGGCCATCGAGTTCTTCCGCGTCACCCTGCCCATGTCGGTGCTCGCGACCGCCGCCTTCCTGTACCTGCTCGCGCTGTCGCAGACCGCCCGCCGCACCGGGCCGTGGGTCACCCTGGCCCTGTCGCCGCTGTTCACCGCGGGCGCGGTGCTGATCGTCATCGGGTGCTGCGTGGCGGCCAAGTGGGCCGTCGCGGGGCGGTACCGGCCGCGCGTGGAGCCCCTGTGGAGCCTGTTCGTGCGCCGCACGGAGTTCGTCACCGGCCTCTTCGAGGCGGCGGCGGTGCCCGCGGGCGTGGGCGCCCTGGTGGGGACGCCCTTCCTGCCGCCGGTACTGCGCCTGCTCGGTGCCCGCATCGGACGGCGCACCTGGATCGGCACCACCTACCTCACCGAGTTCGACCTCGTCGAAGTGGGCGACGACGCCTCGATCGGCATGCACGTCTCCCTGCAGACCCACCTGTTCGAGGACCGGGTGATGAAGATGTCCACGGTGACCGTCGGCCCCGCCGCGAGCGTCGGTACGCGGACCGTCGTGCTCTACGACACGCAGGTGGGCGCCGGTGTCCGGCTCGGGGCGCTGTCCCTGGTGATGAAGGGCGAGCGCCTGACACCGGGAACGAGCTGGCACGGGCTCCCCGCCGAAGGAGACGGCACGGTACCGACGGCCGGTCAGGCCGACGACGTACCCGCGGTGGGGCGGCCATGACACACCCGGGGCACTCAGGGGCCCCCGCCGGGCGCCGCCCCCTCGCCCTCGTCTACCGCGGCCCGGCCTCGCTGCCCGGCTGCCCCGAGGCGGTCGCCGCGCTGCTCTCCGCCGGGCCGTGGAACCTGGACGTCCGCCACACCGGCCCGGGCGAGGCGCTCCCGCTGTCGGCCGGGATCCTCACCGAGGCCGCGCTGTACGCCCAGCCCGGCGGGGGCACGCTCGCCTCCGCCTACCGGAGACTTCGGCGGCGGCGCCGGGAGATCCGCGACTTCGTCCGCGACGGCGGGCGCTACCTCGGGTTCTGCCTCGGCGGCTACCTCGCCGGGGCCACCCCGGGCTTCGGCCTGCTCCCCGGCGACACCGACCAGTACATCTCCTCCCCGGGGGCCACCGTCCACGACGACAGCGACACCCTGGTCACGGTGCACTGGGGAGGCCGGCCCCGCATCGTCTACTTCCAGGACGGCCCGCTCTTCGTCCTCGACGAGCACGCCGACGCCACCGTCCTCGCCACCTACGACAACGGCACCCCCGCCGCCCTCGTGACCCCCTTCGGCCGCGGGCGGGTGGCGGTCACCGGTCCCCACCCGGAGGCCACGCCTAACTGGTACACCGACCACGGCCTGCCGGTGCACGACACCCTGGACCTGGCCATGGACCTGGTGGAATCCGTGATGGAGGAATGACCCCACCGCCGTACCGCACACGCCCCCTCACGGAAAACGGCGGCTCCCGTCCGGAGCTATCGTTGGTCCTGAGGCTGCCATGCGGACGCTGATCATCGAGGACGAGCAGGCACTCGCCGAGGCCATCGCCGACGGACTTGCCACCGAGGGCTTCGTCTCGGACCTGGCACACGACGGCCCGGACGGACTCTGGCGGGCGCTCCACGAACCGTACGACGTCATCGTGCTCGACATCATGCTGCCCGGCCTGTCCGGCTACGAGGTCCTCAAACGCCTGCGGGCGGCCCGGACCTGGACCCCGGTGCTGGTCCTCACCGCCAAGGACGGGGAGTACGACGAGGCCGACGCCCTCGACCTCGGCGCCGACGACTACCTGAGCAAGCCCTTCTCCTACGTCGTGCTCGTCGCCCGCCTCAGGGCCCTGCTGCGGCGAGGCGCACCCGCCCGCCCCGCCGTCCTCACCGCCGACGACCTCACGCTGGACCCGGCGCGCCGCCGCTGCCGCCGTGGACACCGCGACATCGACCTGACCGCACGCGAGTTCACCCTCCTGGAATACCTGCTCAGGCACCCCGACGAGGTGATCAGCAAGGCGGACATCCTCACCCACGTGTGGGACGAGCACTTCGACGGCGACACCAACATCGTCGAGGTCTACGTCGGCTACCTCCGCCGCAAGATCGACGCCCCCTTCGGACGCCGGACCATCGAGACCGTCCGCGGTGCCGGCTACCGGCTGCGCGGCGGTACGGGGTGACCGATGGCCGCGGGGATCCGGTCGTGGTGGGCCTGCCGGTCACTGCGCCTGCGGCTGACCGCCGCCGCGGCCGCCGTCATCGCCGCCGGACTGGCCGGAGCCGCCGTGCTGCTCGTCGTCTGGCTGCACGCCAGCCTGATCAGCGGACTCGACCAGACCGCCCTCCAGGGAGCCCAGGTCGTGGCGGCGGACCAGGACGGTGACCGGACCACGGCGGACGTGCCCACGACCGACCACGGGGGAGTCGCCGTCCAGGTGATCGCGGGGAACGGGAAGGTACGGGCCAGCTCGGCCAACCTGCACGGCCGGCCGCGTGTCTTCACCTTCCCGGCGAGCCGGGCGGCCACCCCGCGCGCCCACACCGTCGACGACATCCCTGTGGGCACGGGCGGGACATGGCGTGCCGTCGGCATCCCCGCGGGCACCGCCCACGACCCGGTGACCGTCTACGTCGCCGTGCCCACCGAGAGCGTCGACCACGGTCTGGCCCAGCTCACCGTCGCCCTGGCCACCGGAGTCCCGGCGGTCGTCGCCGCCCTCACCGCAGTGGCGTGGCTGCTCACCGGGCGTGCGCTGCGCCCCGTCGACGGCATGCGCGCCCAGACCGCCGAGATCACCGCGTCCGACCTGAGCCGCCGCCTCGACGTACCGCCCGCCGACGACGCGCTCGGCCGGCTGGCCACGACCTTCAACGACCTGCTGGCCCGCCTGGACACCTCGACCCGGCGGCAGCGGCGGTTCGTCGCGGACGCGGCCCACGAACTGCGCAACCCCCTGAGTATTCTGCACACGCGCCTGTCCGTAGCGGCCCAGCATCCCGGCCTGGCGGACGGGCAGTCCCTCGCCGCCGGGCTCCTGCCGCAGACCGAACGGCTCACCCGGCTCGTCGACGACCTGCTCCGGCTCGCGCGGCTCGACGCCCGGCCGCGGCTGCGGGCCCGCCCCGTCGACCTGGACGAGATCGTCTTCACCGAGGTGCGCGAAGCCCGTCGGCGTACCCGCCTCGTCATCGACCAGCACGCCGTGGGCGCCGCGCGGGTGGCGGGCGACGGGGACGCCCTCGCCCGTGTCGTGCGCAACCTGCTGGACAACGCGCTGCGCCATGCCCGCACCCGGATCGACGTCAGCCTCCACACGCTCGGCGACACGGCACAACTGACCGTCGCCGACGACGGACCCGGCATCCCGGAGGCCGACCGCGAGCGCGTCTTCGGGCGCTTCACCCGGCTCGACGGCGCCCGCGCCCGGGACACCGGCGGCAGCGGCCTCGGCCTCGCCATCGTCCGTGACACCGTCACGTCCCACCACGGCAGCACCCGTATCGAGGACAACCGCCCCGGCGCCCGGCTGGTCGTCCTCCTCCCGGCGATGGGCCAAGGCCGGTGAAACCCGGCCGCCCCACCGGCAAGCGGTGCGCCCGCCACGGCCGGGCCCTCACGTCACGGCGCGGGTGAGGGCCCGGGAGCCGTGTCGGACACCACGCGCATGCCCAGCCCGCGCACCCGGTAGATGCAGGTGTCGTCGCCCCACAGCGTCGCGTCCGCCGTGACGTAGGGCCCCCACGCGTCCGTGCCGCTCTCCACGATGTCCATGTCCACCCGGATCAGCCGGTTGGCCGGGGTGATCTGGCCGCGGTAGGTCCAGGTCGTCTCGCGGCCGGGCAGCACCGGTTCGAACCGTGGGTGCGGGACGCCGTCCGCCGCGCCGCGCTCGAGCAGGTGGTACTGGAGAAGCTGGCACATGGCCTCGACGCCCAACGACCCCGGCTGCACCGGGTCCTGGAAGAAGTGCGCCCGGAAGAACCACTCGCCCGGGACGACGTCCTTCTCCGACCGCAGCCGCCCGAGCCCCCGGCTGCCCCCGTCCGGCCAGGATCCGGTGATCCGGTCGAGCATCAGCAGCATCGGGCCCGGCAGCCGCGGTTTTCCGGCGCAGTAACGGGCGGGCCGGGCGGTCAGATCGACGACGTGGTCGCAGGGCTCGTCGAGACGCGCCCGGTCCGCGGCCGACACCGTGAGGCCCTGCTGGTGCTCGAAGGCCGACGGCGGGAAGTAGCCGAAAGTCGTGGACAGTTCGAACAGCGGCACGCCGTCGGCCGTGCACCTCACCCGGAACGACTCGATGATCATGTCCCCGCTCTGCGAGACACGCGTCAGTTCGGCCTGGGTGCGGACCGTGCCCGTCGCCGGAGTGACCTCACCGGTGACCGTGCCGGCGCCGTCCAGGTTGCGGAACAGCAGATCCGTACCGGTGGTCAGCGCGCTGCCCACGTACGAGGCCAGCCACCCGCAGGGTTGCAGCGCGATCTCCATCAGGACGGCCAGCGGCATCGTACGGCCGCCGCTCTGCTCGAAGTACCAGGCACGCGCGGGCACGTCGTACTCCGCGACGACGCCGCTGCCCTCCCGCATACCGCCCTGCGGACCGTCCACCGAGACGATCCGGCTCATGAAGTGGTACGGCGGACCGGGCAGCCGCGCGACCCTGCGGGTGCCGTCGAACGGCTCGTACGCCGCACCGAACGCCTCGGTCGGCCTGCCCCAGGCACACGCCAGCAACGAGGCGTAGCCGAAGGGGAGTCCGTCGGCAGCCCTCGCCACCGGCTTCTCCTCCCGGTGCCCGGCCAGCCCGCCGAGCAGCGGGAGCGGCACCGGCGCACCGCTGCCCTGCACGGCGGGCGGGCCCGAGCGCCGCCAGTGCGACAGCGGCCAGTCGGGCACCAGCCGCAGCGCCACCTCCTGGCCCAGGAACGCCTTCGTCCCGTCCACCCAGCCCAGCACGTCCGCGTACAGCGTCGGCACCGGACCGGCCGAGACACCGCGCACGAACACCTCGTAGACGACGCGCCGCCCGGCAGGAGTGGCCTGGCCGCGGCACATCGCCTTGAAGGGCAGCCCGTCGACGGGCTCGAAACGCCAGCCGTCCCGGTCCACGGTGAAGCCGAGGGCGGTCAGGTAGAACGCCATCGCCTGGAGGCCGCCCTGCAGCATCAGGGTGCCCGGCATGCAGGGGTCGTTCTTGAAGTGCCCCGCGAAGAACCAGTCGTCCGGCGACAGTGGGGTCTCGGCCCGCAGATAGCCGCGGCCCCACGGACCTCCGGCCGGGTCGAACTCCGTCACCTCGTGCAGCAGCCGCAGCCTGCCGTCGTCGAGCCCCGGTGAGCGTACGTGCGCCGCCGTCGCCTCCCAGCCGGGACCGAAGCAGTCCGCCGGCCGCCCCTGGGCCAGGGCGCGCACCCGGTCCGCGCCGAAGCGAGCGCGCCCGCGGCGCACGGCGGGCGGGTCGAGCGGCAGGTCGTCGCCGGGCGGCCGCTCGGCGGGATCCCACCGCACCCCGCCGCTGCCCGCGAGCTCCTCGGGGGTGAAGAACCCGGCCTGCCCCTCGCGGACGCTGAGCCGGAGTTCGCCGTCCACGTAGCAGTCGTAGTGGAAGAAGGCGAGCCGGACACCGTCGTGCTCCGCGTGGCCGTCGACGTGGATCTCGTAGCGCAGGGTGTCGCCCGCTTCCGGCGGGCTGCCGTGGTACGTCATCTCGCAGCCGAGCAGCCGGTAGGCGCGCTCGCCCCGGTTGAGAAGATCGATGCCCAGCCAGCTGAGCAGGAGCAGATCCGCCTGGCCCGCCTCGATCATCAGCCCGGCGGGCATACGTCCGGTGGAGTCCAGGTACCAGCCGCCGGGCAGGACGTCGGTCTCCGTCCAGATCGTCCCGTCGGTGCGAACCGGGCCGGGCGCGACGAGCGCCGCCGGCACGGCGTCGATGCCGGTGACCCGGTCCGCGAGCAGCATGGGCGGCTGGGGCATCCGGGTCTGCACCGCGTACGCGTCCTGCTCGGCGAATCGGGGGCCGAACAGCGCGGAGACCTCCCGCGAGGCGAGATGCTCCAGCTGGGCACGGTCGAACTTCGGCCCCGGCCTCAAGGGTGCCGTCTCCGGTGGGACAGGCGGCGGGGAAAGCGGGTGGGGAGCGGACCGTACGGGCGCCGGACGCGGGGCCGGGAGGTCCGGTTGCCGCACGGGAACGGATACGCCGCCGCTCCTCAGCGCGGTGACGGCCAGCGCGGACAGCCGCAGGAACCGCTGATGGGCCTCGGCGTGCCCGGCGAGGATCTCCTGGTGCAGCGCGGCGACCCGACCGGTCTGCCGCAGGGCCGCGGCACGGGCGCCCGTCACCCGCGGCTCCCGTCCGTCCGGGTCCGCCGGCCGGACGCTTGGCGCCGGACGCCGCTCCGAGGCGCCGGGGCGCGGCACGGCAACGGGGGCCGGTGCCCCGGACCGGCCGGGCTCCGGGTCCGGCACCGGCGCCAGCTCGGGGGCCCGGGGCAGGGTCACCGGGGCCGCCTCCACCGGCGGCAGCACCGGAGACGCGGGTACGGGCACGGTGACCGCGGGCCCCGGACGCGGAACCTCGGCGGCCGCCTCCGCCAGCCGGGCGAACAACGCGTCGGCGCGCACGGGCACCCCGGCGGCGACGAGCTCGGCCACCGCGAGGCAGGGCTGCCGCAGCCCGGTGTCGCCCGGGGCGTCCAGCGCGACGGCCACATGGTCCCGGTCGCCGAGCACCCGCTTGATCCAGCCGGTGCACAGCTTGCGCGGCCCGTGCTCCACGAAGACCCGGACACCGTCGGCCCACGCCTGCTCGACCGTGGCCGCGAAGTCGATCGTGTTCAGCCCCTGCGCGGTGAGGGCCTCGGCGGCCCGCTCGGCCGTCGGCCGGTACGACTGCCCGGTGGCCCCGCTGTAGAACCGCACACCGGGCACGTCGACGGTGGGCTGGTGGTGCGCCTGACGCCACACCTCGCGGATCTCCGCCAACTCCGGTGCGTGGGCGGCCAGGTCGTAGTCGAGCTCGATCGCCCGGTCGGCGCCGATCCTCGCCACGACGGCCGCGCACGCGCGCGACTCGCCGCCGATGACACAGACTCCGGGCGCGTTCACCGCCATCAGATGGACCGCGGCCTCGGCGGCGAGTTCGGCACGGACCACCTCCAGGGGCGCCGTGACCAGATGGCTGGACCAGCGGGAGCCCTGGACACCCAGACGCTCCCAGTGCCGCCGGACCGCCCTGAGTTCACCGGTGAGTTCGGTCGTGAACAGACCACTGTCACGGGTGGCGTCGAAGAGCCTCGCCGAGTCCGGCCAGGCACCCAGCGCCACCAGGGCGGCCGACTCTCCCGAGGAGTACCCGACAGCGGCGTCCGGCCGCAGCCCGAGCACCTCCCGGCTGAACACCGTGTGAACGGCGGCGAGTTCGGCGGCGGCCCAGATCTGGTCGAACACGCCGCGCTCCGTACGGGAACGCAGTCGTGCGCCGATCGCCCCGTGCCGGACCCGGACGGCCTCGCCGAGCGACGGCAGCGCGAGCGTCAACTCGCGGCCCATATCGGGGTACGCGGCCGAGCCGTTGGTGTACACGAACGCGGTCTGCCCCGTGACCGGCCTGTCCCGGTACGCCACATCGGCCGGGCGGGTCCCGTCCCCGGCCAGCCAACGACGGGCCGCCGCCACACGGCCCGGCAACGCGTCGTCGTCGGCCACGAGCGCCAGCCGGGCCGGTCCGGCTCCGGACTCCGTACCGGCCTCCAGCGCGGCCAGCACCTCCCGGCGGCCGGCCCCGGAGAAGACGTGCAGACGCGGAGCCGGGCCCCGCAGCCACGGCCGGGCGTCCCCCGCGCGCAGCCGGACACTCGCGGTGGGCCCTTCCATCGGTCTCACCACGGCCTTCGCGGTGTCCGCGACGGCCGTGGTGTCCGCGGGACCGCCCGGGCGCGGCACCGCGCGGTGCTGGAGCGAGAGCGCCGCGGCCGCGACGGAGACCAGCCCGCACGCGGCGTGAGCGCGCCCGAAGACCGACGCCGGATCGAACACCGCGTCGGGGCCGTCCCCGATGACCATGCCGGGCGTGCCGGCGGTGTCCTCGTCCAGCAGGGCGACGACGGTGTCGCCGTCCCTGCGCGCGGTGTCCAGGGACTTGAGGACCAGGACGACGGCGGCGTCCCCGGGTTCGTCCTCGTGTCCCAGCTCCCGCTGGGCTGCCCGGTGCACCGCCTCGCAGGACAGGTCGGTGGCACCGACGAGGGCGGCGTCGACCTCCCCCGACCGTACGGCCCGGGCCGCCAGGCCCAGCGCCACCAGTCCGGACGCCTCCTCTGCCGAGACCGCGAACCCCGCTCCCGCCAGGTCGAGTTGGGTGCTGATCCGGTTCGCGACGAGGTTCGGCATGCTGCCCACCACCGCCTCCGCGGTCATGGGCGGCACGAACGCGTCCCGTGCGAGCCCCGCCGACGCCGCCGTGGTGGGAAGTCCGGCCTGCTCCAGCCAGTGGGGTACCCGCCAGCGGGCGCCCGCCCGGGCCACCTCGGGATCCACCCCCATCCCGACGACCACCATGGTCCGCTCCCGCGGCAAGGACACCGACCGCACGGCCTCCCGGGCCGCCTCCAGCACCAGGAGCTGATGGCGCACCGTCCGCTGAAGGGCCAGGGGCGGGAAGCACAGGTCCCTCAACTCCACGGCGATCTCCGTGGCGGGGCCGCGCCGCTCACCGCCCAGCACCGCCCGACGGAAGTCCTCGGTGCAGGTCCCGTCACCGACACGGGCGCCCAGGGCGACGATCGCCACCGGCCTACGGCCGCCCGGCGACTCCCGCACCCGGGCCCGGGCGGGCACGGCGTCGGCCGGCGGGTGGACCGGCCGCGACACGGCGGACGTGGGGCCCAGCGGTCGCGGTGCGGCGGGCACCGGGTCGCCGTCCGGAAGGTCCACCACCAGATGGGCGTTGGTCCCGCCGAACCCGAACGCGCTCACCGCCGCCCGGCGCGGCCCCGGCCACGGTTCCGGCGCCGCCAGCACCCGCAACGGCGTGCCCGCCAGCGCCTCCAGCGGCCGCTGGGCCCCGAGCGTCGCCGGACGCACCCCGGCGCGCAGCGCGCCGAGCACCTTCAGCAGCCCGGCCGCGCCCGCCGAGGCCAGCAGATGCCCGACGTTCGACTTCGCCGAACCGATGGGCACGTCGTCGCCGGCCCCGAAGACCCGGGCCATGGCGCGCGCCTCCACCGTGTCCCCGACCGGCGTCCCCGTCGCATGGCACTCGACGAGCGACACGGTCCCGGGCGCGACGCCCGCGGCCTCGTACGCCAGGCGCATGGCACGGACCTGGCCCTCCTCCGACGGACTGATCAGCCCGGCCCCCCGCCCGTCGTTGGACAACCCGACACCGCGGATCACCCCGAGCACGGGCAGACGGGCGGCGCGGGCCTCGGACAGCCGCATCAGCGCGACGAACCCGGCGCCCTCCCCGTGCACCAGGCCGTCCGCGTCCCGGTGGAAGGGGCGGCTGCGCCCCGTACGGCTCGTCGCCGACAGCCCGCAGAACCCCACATGCAGATAGAGGGGGTCCGCCCGGCTGACCGCACCGGCCACCATCAGGTCCGCCGTGCCGTCGTGCAGCCGGTCGCACGCCAGCTTGACCGCGTACAGGGACGACGCGCAGGCGGCGTCGAGTGACCACGCGCCCGCACCGAGCCCGAGGGCCCGCGCGGCGAGCAGGGCGGGCAGCCCGGACGAGAAGCGGTTCCGGGCGTCGGGCCGCTCCGCGCGTTCTCCCGTCAGCAGGGCGTCACGGAGTGGAGGTTGCTGGGCGGACAGCCAGACGTGCTCGGCGAAAGCCGCCCCCGAGGGCGTGGGGTAGGACAGGTTTCCCAGCACAAGGCCCGCGCGCGGCAGCGGACCCTCGCGGCCCGCCTCCGTGAGCGCCTGCCGGACGCCGTACAGGACCCAGTGGAAGAGCGGGTCCAGGGACAGGATCCGCTCCGGGGCGATCCGGAAGCCGCTCGGGTCGAAGACGGACTCGAACCCCGTGACGAACCCGCCGACATCGGTCCAGGTGCGGTCGAGGTGGTCGTCCACCGAGCCCATGGCCCAGCGGCGGGGCAGCCGCCACCGGCGCTCCGGGACGGCCGACAGGCTCGCGCGGCCCGCGACGACGTTGTCCCAGAACGTGTCCGGATCGAGCGCGTCGGGCAGCACACAGCCCCGGCCGACGACAGCGATCGGTTCGAATTGCATGCGGGTCTCACTTCACGGCGGGGCAGGGCGGGGCTGGTACGCGGGAGGCCGGATATCGGAAGACGCGCGGCTCAGGAGGGGCGGCGGACGAGTTCCACGCCCAGCAGTTCCAGACGGACGGCTCCATCGGCGTCGATGAGCGCCGCGTCGCAGCGCGCCCCCGTGCTGTGGACCTTCCGGCCCCGCAGCACACACCGCACGGTGCCCTCCACCGGACCGCGCCGGTGCACCCTGCACTCCGCGACGGCCATCGGCAGCGTCGCCGCACCGAGTGCCTCCTGCGCCCAGACCAGGGCGAGTTGGAGCGCGCCGTCCACGGCGGCCGGGTCGAGCGGCCAGTGCTCACCCGGCCACTCCAGCACGGATACGCCCGCGACGACCGCCTCGGCCCCGTGCTCCGAAACACCGTGCGGCGAGCGGACGGAGTGGAAGCGGGGGCCGTGGAAGAGGATCTCCCCGTCGTACAACTCGACGCCGTCCAGCGGCTCGAGGCCGTCCGGGCTGCTCCACGCGGCCGGATCCGGCTCCTCGGCTCCGGTGTCCAGTACGGCCCGGAAGTGCGCCACCCCGCTGTCGCCCCGCAGCTCCGCCTCCAGCCCCGACGGGGAACCGGCCGGACCCCGGCTGCCCTGCAGGGTGAGCCGGTGTCCCGCTCCGGCCAGTTCGGGCAGGGCGCACTTCTTGTACACCCGCAGATCGCGCAGGACGAGGGGGCCGGCTCCGCCCGGCAGCCATGCGGTGGCCGCCCCGGCGAACCAGTTCAGGACCATCGCCACGGGCAGCAAGGGAACCCCGGCGATCGCGTGATCGGCCAGTTGCGGCAGGCCGTCCGCCCGGACCAGCAGCTCAGCCGGACGCGGATCGCCGGCCGGCGACAGGGCCTCCGGATCGTCCCCCGCGACCAGGACGACCCGGGCCTCACCGGCCGCGCCGTCCAGCTCGGCCGTGAAGGCGGCCGCCCCCTGCTCCAGAGGGATCAGCGGAACCCCGGACCGGCCGAAGTGCCCGGCCAGGGCCGGCGTGACCATACCGCCGCGCCACGGACCCCAGGCGACGCACCGCACCAGGCAGCCGGGGCGGCGGACCTGTTCGGCGGACGCGACCTGAGCAAGGATCTCGTTGGCCATGGCGTAGTCGCTCTGCCCCGCGTTGCCGAACACGGCCGCCACCGAGGAGAACAGGCAGATCACGTCCAGCGGATCGTCCGCCGTCGCGGCCAGCAGCGCGCGCAGACCGTCCACCTTGGTGGACATCACCGACTCGACCTGCTCGTCGGTCTTGTCGGCGATCAGCTTGTCGGCCAGCACCCCCGCGCCGTGCACGATGCCGGTGACCGGCCCCCACGCGTCACGTACGTCGCGCAGTGCCGCGGCCACGGCGTCCTCGTCGCGGACGTCCACCTGCTCGTACCGGACGGGGGACCCGGCCTCCTCAAGCGCCGCCAGCGTCGCCCGCACCTCGCGCGCGGCCAGGATCTCCCGGGCCCGCGCCGCGATCCGGGCGGGCGAGGAGTCCGCCGCGTCCCCGGTGGAACGCTCGGCGAGCAGCCGGGTGAGCGCCGGTTCGTCGGCGGCCGACGCGAGCCCTTCGGGCTCGGGAGACGGCGCCGTCCTGCCGAGCAGCACGATCCGCGGACGGTGGGTCCTGGCCAGGTCCAGCAGCGCGGCGGCGGTCACCCCGCGGGCCCCTCCGGTGGCCACGATCACCGACTCCGGTGTGATCCGCCGGGTGCCGTCGGGCGTCACCGGCGCGGGCACCGCCAGCAGGGTCGTGCGGGTACCGTCCGCGCGGAGACCGGCCTCCAGGTCGGGGCCGCCTTCCAGCAGCTCCCGCACGATCGCCTCGGCGACCTCCTCGTCGCTCCGGCCACCGCGTTCGCAGTCGACGGCCTTGACCGAGGCGCCCGGCCACTCCTTCGCCGCGGTCCTGGTCAGACCGGCGACCCCGCCCAGCCAGGCCCGGTCGGGTGCGTGACCGCCGAGCCCGAAGTCGCCCCCGGTGTCCTGCACGGTCACGAACAGCCCGCCCCGCTCGGCCGCCTGTGCCGCGACCGTGCGCGCGGCGCGGAACACCGACCGGTGGACCTCCCTCGCCTCGTCCGGCGCGCCGCTCCTGGTCAGCCCGCCGAGGTGGACGACACGGTGCGCGTCCTCGGGCACCTCCGCCGTGGCGGTGGCGTCCACGCCGTGCTCCGCCAGCTTCCGCGCGACGAGGCCGGTGAGCGCGGCGTCCTGGGGGCCCGCGCCCGTCACCACGAGCGGTCCGTCCAGGAGCCCGGCCGTCGCCAGGCCGGACGCCGATGACTCCACGGCGCGCGGCACCAGCCTCTTCAGTGCCGTCTCCTGCCCGGACTCGGTGCGCATGGCCGGGATTGCCGGGACGCCGGCCACGTCCGAGGCGGCGGGAATCGCGGGGGTGGCGGGAGCCTCCGGGGCGGCGCAAGTTCCCGCCCCTGCGGGGGTTTTCGACGCTGCGGGAGCCCCCGACATGGCGGGCGCCCCGGACGATGCGGGCGCGGCCGGGGCGTCCGGCGCCTTGCTCCCGGGCTGCCGGCCGGTCGCCGTGAGCGCCTCGACGATCTCGCGCAGCGTACGGAGCTTGCCGAGCTCTCCGACGTCTCCCGCCGCCATGTCGCCGACGCTGCGGCGCACGGCCGACAGGATCTCGACGCGTTTGATCGAGTCGACTCCCAGATCGGCCTCCAACTCCATGTCCACGTTGAGCATCTCGGCCGGATAGCCGGTGAGCCGGGCCACCACCGAGAGCAGGAGTTCCTCCAGCGCGGGCGCCGACAGGGGCGCGCCGTCGGTGGCCGGGTCCGGGGAATCCACCGGGACGGCGGCAGGCGCCCGGTCCTCGGCGGCGACCGGTGCGGGCGACGGCGCGACGCCGGACCCGGCGGGTACGAAGGCGGGTTGGGTCCCGGGAACGCCGACCGCCGACGGGGCCGGTGTCGCAGGTGCAGGGACCTGCCGAGGCGCTGAAGGCCGGGGGAGCGGCAGCGGTGCAGGGGGAGCCGGGGCGTCGAGCGCACCGCCGGTGCCCTGGATCCCGAGCATCGCCGCCAGGGTGGTCTCGGTCATCCGCAGAAAGGCCAAATGGCTGTCGGTCAGCATGCGTTGACAGGCCGCGTGAGCCTCAGCCGTGTGCCGCTGGACGCTCTCCACCGCGGCGTACCACTCGGCTGCGGGGGCGGCTCCGGACTCGGCACCGTACACGGCCAGGGCGTCGTCGGCGGGCACGGCGTCGTACGCGGGTACGGGGTCGTGCGACGGCTCGGCTTCGTACGCGTGCATGGGAACCACCGGGATGTCGGACGCGGGGGAGGGGGAGGGTGCAGGGACAGGTGCGTGATACGGGTGGTGCTCCGGCCCATGCTCCAGCACGGGCACGGGCACGGGTGCGGGCGTGGGCGTCGATGCGGACGGCGATGGCTCGGCCCCGTCGGCGCGGGGCGGGTACAGCTGACCGTAGTTGGCTCCGCTGATCTTCACGGTCATCCGGGGCGTGCGCTCCTTGACTGGGGTTCCGGGTGAGGCGTAAGGCGCCCAGAGGGGATCGAAGTCGAGAGGGATGCCGCGCACGGCGAGTTCGCCGAGCGCGGTGTGCAGGCTGGAGACCCCGGACCGGTCCGGCCGGTCCAGAGGCACCGCCGCGTGCTCGCGGTCACCGAGGATCTGCCCGACCAGGCCGGTCAGCGCGGTGCCCGCGCCGACCTCGACGAAGGTGCGCACCCCCGCCGCGTACATCGCCTCGATCTGGTCTTGGAAGAGCACCGGTGAGGCCAGGTGCTCGGCGATCCGGCGGCGTACCTCGTCCGGCGGCGACGGGTACGGTGCCGCGTCCGCGTTGCCGTACACCTCGATCCGTGGCTCCGTGAGCGGGACCGTACGCAGGAACGCGGCGAGCGGTTCACCGGCCGGGGCGACCAGCGGGCTGTGGAACGCGGTCGACGTGGCCAGCCGGCGCGTGCCGACACCCTCGGCCGCGAACGCCTTCTCGGCGCGCGCGACGGCCTCCGTCGCCCCCGAAAGCACCATTTGGCGCGGGGAGTTGTGGTTGGCCGGCCAGATGTCGCCGAACCCGCCGGCGGCCAGCACCGACACCACGTGCTCGCGATCCGCCGCCACGGCCAGCATCGCGCCCGGTACGGCGGCCGCGTCCCGCATCAACTCGCCGCGCCTGCGGGCCAGACCGACCAGCGCGTCGGCGTCAAGGGCACCCGCGCAGTGCAGTGCCACCAGCTCACCGAAACTGTGGCCCGCCGCGCAGTCCGGTCGCAGTCCCAGCTCCCGCAGTACGTCCAGCAGTGCGAGCGCGTGCACCGCGAGAGCGGGCTGTGCCCACTCGGTGGCGGCCAGAAGCGCCGCCTGATCCGCGCGTTCCCCGTCGGTGAACGCGGGCGGCGGGAACACCACCCGGTGCAGGGGCCGTCCGTCGAAACCGGTACCGGCCAGCCGGTCCCATACGGCCTGGGCGGTCGGCGAGAGCATCGCGAGGCCGGCGCCCATCCCGACGTACTGGGACCCCTGTCCGGGGAACAGGAAGGCGAGCCGGCCGGGTTCAGGGTCCCCCACGGCGTACCGGATGCCGTTCGGTGTCGAGAGCGCCGTGCCGGGCCGTTGCCGGATCAGCGTGAGCGCCTGCGCGTACTTCTCCCGCAGGTCCTCGGTGTCCGTGGCGACGACGGCCAGCCGCACCGGGTCGGTGGGCGAGAACGCGCGATGGCTCTCCCGGGCGAGCGCGGCCAGCGGACGGCCGCCGTCCGTCTCCGGCGGCGCCAGGTCGGACGGCGACGCGCCGCTGAACAGGACGAGTTCGTCCGGCGCGGAGCGATGGCGCGGCGGCACCCGGGCCGCGGCGCCCGAGGGCACGTACTCCTCCAGCGTGACGTGGAAGTTGCTGCCCCCGAAGCCGAAGCTCGACACCGACGCCCGGCGCGGATGACCGGCGGGCCGCACCCACGGCCGGGTCTCGGTGTTGACGTAGAACGGGCCGTCCGGGTCGGCGGCCGCCGGGATCGGCCGGTCGACCTTGATGGTCGGTGGCAGCACCTTGTGGTGCAGGGCCATGACCGCCTTGAGCAGACCCGCCGCGCCCGCCGCGCACTTGGTGTGCCCGATCTGCGACTTGACCGAGCCGAGCGCGCACCACTGCCCGTCCATGCGCTGCCCGTCCGTACGCCCCGGCGCCTCGAACACCGCTCGCAGCGCCGTCAGTTCGGCGGTGTCCCCGGCTTTCGTGCCGGTCCCGTGCGCCTCGACCAGCTCCACGGTCCGCGGACCGTAGCCCGCCTGCTCGTACGCGCGCCGCAGAGCCCGTGCCTGACCGTCGGGCAGCGGCGCGTAGATCGCCGTACTCCGGCCGTCGGACGAGGTGCCGATGCCCCGGATCACCGCGTGGATCCGGTCGCCGTCCCGCTCCGCGTCGGACAGCCGCTTCAGCGCGTACATCACGACCGCTTCGCCCAGCATGGTGCCGTCCGCCGCGTCCGAGAACGGACGGCAGTCACCGGAGCGGGAGAGCGCGGGCGTCTTGGAGAAGCACAGGAACATGCCGATGTCGTTGCCGGTGTCCACGCCTCCGCTGATCACCAGGTCGGCTCGTCCGAGCGCCAGTTCGCCGACCGCCGTGGACAGGGCCGCCAGGGAGCTGGCACAGGCGGCGTCGGTGGTGTGGTTGGTGCCGTGCAGGTCGAACCGGTTGGCGATGCGTCCCGCGACGACATTGCCGAGCAGGCCCGGGAAGGTCGACTCCTGCCACGGAGTGAAGTGCGCCGAGATGCGGTCGCACACGGCCCGCGCCTCGGCCTCGGCGAAACCGTACTCCCGCAACGCCTTCAGCCACACCGGGCGATGGGCGCGCCCGTACATGTGCGGAAGCAGTTCCAGGGCGGCAGCGCCGAGGACGACGCCGACCCGGTCCCGGTCCATGTCCGGCAGACCGCCGGCGTCGGTCAGCACCTGGTCCGCGACCATCAGGGCGAGCAGTTGGGAGGTGTCCGTCGCCGGCAGGCCGGCGGGCGGCACACCGTACGCCAGCGGATCGAAGTCCACCTCCGGCAGGAAGGCACCCCTGCGGGCGTACGTCTTGTCGGGGGCGGCGGGGTCCGGGTCGTAGTGGTCGGCCACCAGCCAGCGGGAGGCGGGCACTTCGGTGATCAGGTCCCGGCCGCCGGTCACGATCCGCCAGTAGCCGGCCGCGTCCGTCGCGCCGGGCACCAGGGCACCGACACCGACCACGGCGACGGGCACCTGCCCGGGGGCGGAAGCCGACACGATATCTCCTCGGGGATGGACGGCTGCTGCTGATGCCTTCGGGACCCGGGGGCCGCTCATGCCAGCCCGCACGGGGTGTAGGTGAACGCCTCGGACGGCAACGGAACTCCGTAGGTGCGCAGTTGGTGGGCGCGGGTGAGTACCGCGGCGCCTTCGAGCAGGTTGAGCGCGATCTGCACCACGGACCGGTTCGCCGGTTCGGCGAGGAACGTGCCTGCGACCCAGCGGTTGAACGCGCCCATCGCCGGACCGCACCAGATCTGGTAGTCGGCACGCCGCGCCGACTCGCCGCTGATCGCCCACCGGCTGGAACTGCCCAGGTACCAGCGGAAGACCAGCGCCATACGGTGTTTGGGGTCGGCCTCCGCACGCGTGATCTCCGAGGGGTCGCGCCGTTCCCAGAACGCGCGCGTACGCTGCCAGACCTCGTCGAACGAGGCTCGCAGCACGTCCCGTTCGATCGCGACGCGCACCGGGGGCGGGATCTCCTCCAGCGAGCCGTGCGCCCGGTACGCGGCGTGGAGTCTGGCGGCCCGCCGGGCGAACATCGTTCCCCGGGACAGCACTTGCAGCGTGACTCCCAGTTCGAACATGTCCGCCGCCGGTGCCATCGTCACGTCGGCGACGTCCGCCTCGCAGAGCATCGCCTTGGCCTCGTCGGACAGGCCCGCCTCGACGGCGGTCTGGTTCACCGATCCGACGACGACGTAGGACGCGCCGAGGGCGAAGGCGGCGGCCACCGCGTCCGGAGTGCCCAGTCCGCCGGCCGCGCCGATCCTGACCGGCCGGGGGTGGCCGAACCGCCGGCAGAGCGCGTCGCGCAGCAGGACGATCCTCGGCAGCAGGGCCGACAACGGCCGGTTGTCGGTATGACCTCCGCTGTCGGCCTCCACGGTGATGTCCTCGGCCACCGGCACCAGGGCCGCCAGAGCGGCCTCCTCCGGGGTCAGCTTCCCCTGGGCGACGAGCAGGTCGAGGAGCGCGGCCGGGGCGGGGGAGAGGAACCTCTCCGCCACCTCGGGCCGGGAGACCTTGGCGAGTATCCGCGTACCCCGGACGATCCCGCCGTCGGCGCCCCGGCGCAGACCTCGCGCCGAGCACAGCACGACGGCCGGGGTCAGCTCCATGAACGCCGACGCCGAGATCCGGGGCACACCGCAGCGCAGCAGCAGTTCGGCGACGCGCAACTCCAGCGTGGGCTCGGCCGGTGAGTGGATCAGGTTCACGCCCCAGTTCGGCCGGGACCGCAGTTCCCGCGCCAGCGCGTGCACGGCCCGCTCCACCTCGGCGTACGCCAGACCGCCGGCGCCGAAGAAGCCGAGCATCTCCGCCCGGGCCATCGCGGACACCATCCGCGTGGTCGCGATGCCGTTCGCCATCTCGCCCGCCACGTAGGGGAAACGGACGCCGTGGGCCTCGCAGAAGGTGCGCCCGCCGAGCCACTCGGGGTAGAGCGGCGGCAGCGTGCCGAGCACCTGTCCGTCGGGTACGGGGCCGGTCGCGAGCCCCAGCTCACGGCCGCTCGGCCCGCTGACGACGTGTACGGGCTCCCGGATTTTTCGGGCACGGGCGGCGATCTCCTCCAGGGAGAAGGCGGGAGGAGACGCGACGGGGGCGTCAGGAGGGGAGAGCACGGGCACGAAGGGGCTCCAGCGGGGAGAGGGGAGGCGAGGGACGCGGGTCAGGCGTACCGGCCGGACGGGGAGGCGGCCGTGGGCGTGGGCGGCGGCCCGGCGGGAACCGGGTCCCTCGGAACCAGCCCGCACAACAGGTAGTCGAGGTCCACCGGGCGGGAGGCCGCCGACGGACCGAACAGGGCCCGGACCCTGGTGTCGTCGAAGCGCCGCCGGTGGGCCAGATAGGCCGTGAGACCCGGGTAGAAGTCCACCAGCGCCTCCAGCGCCGACAGATCGTCCGGCTTGGTGGCGACCAGGTCGATCGACAACCCGACCAGCCGCTCCAGCAAGGTCACGATCGTCGGCACCGGCACGTCGTGGTCATGGACGACGTGGAACGTGTCGACTCCGCCCGAGGGTGTCCGGCCGGCCAGCCGCACCATGACCTCGGCCGCGTGCTCCACCTGCATCAGGTTCAGCCGGCCGTGCGGATGCCCCACCATGCGGACGCGGGGACGGCCGTCCGGGAGGCCGGAACCGTGCGGGCCGTCGGACCCGGCACCGTCGCTTGCAGGGCTCCCGGGACCGGCGGCGCGTCGCGCGTCGCGCAGGATCCGCTCGATGACCTGCAGCGGATGCGAGGGCAGTTCCGGGTGCGGCGGCAGATCCGTGACCAGGATGCTGGGCCGCAGCACCACGACCGGACGGCGGTGCTGCCGCGACCACGCGTGGATCAGCACCTCCGCCTCGTACTTGGAGCGCTCGTAGGTGTTCTCGAAGCCGTTCGCGTCGTCCAGCTCGTCCTCGTAGGCCACGCCCTCACGCCGGCTCCCGGCCACGAAGGCCGTACTCACGTGGTGGAGCACGGGTCTGTGGCGTCCGGCGGCGGCCAACTCCAGCACGTGCCGGGTCCCTTCGACGTTGGTCCGGCGCAGCTCGGGAAGATCCGCCTCCAGGTTGATGCTGCCCGCGCTGTGCCAGATCGCGCCGAGCCCGTCGGCCAACTCCTGGAACGCGCGCCTGGACAGCCCCAGCCCGGGCTGCTCCAACTCGGTCTCCACCACCCGTAGTCGGCCTGGGAGTCTGGCGACGAACGACTCGGGCGCGCCGGTCAGTTCGAAGAACCGGCTGATGCGGTGCACCGCGTCGCCCGATCCCGCGTGGGCCAGGACCGTCACCGACCGGTGGGTGCCGAGCAGACGGCGCAGCAGGCGCAGCCCGAGGAATCCGGTGGCGCCGGTGAGGGCGACGTGCATGACCTTGGCTCCAGGGGTTCGAAGGGGGACTGGACCACGATCGCGCGCGAGGGCGGTGGAGGCCGGGCCGCTGCGGCGGCCGGGAGGCGGGACGCAGTCGACCGCCCCCACGGCGCGCATGGGCACCGGCGGGCTCGGCCTGATGATCGCGGGGCAAGGCACACAGTGTCAGACGGCGGACGGCGACGGAGCTTCCGATCCCACCGGCTCACCTGAACGGATGACCTGGGCCATGGTCCGTGCGTATCCAGGACGTTCCTTCGAAGCGCCCGTCGCAATGGCAGGACGCACGTCCGTAGCGGCGCGACGAAGCGGCCGGGACCGAGCGGGCGACGGGAAAGTCTGTCCTCCTTTCGGATGATCTCGCCGGAGGTGGCGGAGCGGTGACGATGTGCGGCCCCGGGTGGTTCCGCCTCGCCGCCTGCGGGCGGTGCGGAGCGTCCAGCCCGGCGTGAGACGGGGGAGCCCGCGGTCCCGAGCGCCTGCGGCCCCCCACCACGTGCGGATATAAACCGTGTTGATCCAGGTCGAGGTGACACGTCCCGCGGTCGGTCGGGATGGCCGACCGCCCGGCCTCGCCCCGCCTGCTTGTCCCTCGGCACGAATGGAAGTTCCCCGATGCCCGCGCCCGTCCCCTCAGCCCCGTCCGGTCCGTTGCCCGGTCTCCCCACCCACACGATCGACCGCGTGTTCCTCAGCGTGGAACGCCGCCACCCCGACACCCGCTGGGACGCGGGCGGCGTCGCCTACCTGAGCGGGCCGCCGCCGAGCCTGGCGGACCTCCGCGCGTACGTGGGCTTCCGCCTGGGCCGGCTGCCCCTGCACACGAGCCGGATCGAGGGCGGCGGCTCACGGCGCCCCCGGTGGCGGCCGGACGCGGACTTCAGCATCGACCGCCACGTCCACGAGGTGGTCGCCGAAGGCTCCGAGGGCTGGGACACCGCGCTGCACACCGCGGTCAACGCGCCGTTCGCGCACGGCACCTACTGGGGGCTCTGGCTGGTCCATGGCCATGCGCCCGACGACTACGCCCTGTGCTACCGCTTCCGCCACGCCTGCCAGGACGGCTCGGCCGCCGCGATGGCGTTCCGGGCCATGCTGGGCGAGGGGGAGGCATCGGCCCGCCCGGTGCCGGCGAAGGGCCGCCCGGCCGGTCTGCCCCGGCGGGTGGGCACCGCCGTCGGGCTGGCGGCGAAGTTCATGGCCGGCTCGCTCACCCTCCCCGGCCGCCGTCCGGCCATTCCCTTCGTCCCCACGGGGGAGCGGCGCCTGTGGCGGGGCCGGGTGTCGGCGGACACCCTCCGCCGGATCGGTGCGGCACGTGGGGGATCGGCGCACGACGCCCACTTGGCCGCGCTCGGCGGGGCGTTGTCGGCCTGGTCCGCCAAGTCCGGTGTGCGGCTTCCCCGCGTGACGGTTCTGCTGCCCGTCGACGCGCGCCGCCCGGAGGAGGAACAGACCTGGGGCAACCGCTGTTTCGCCCTGCCGTTGGAGCTGCCCGTGCGGGCCGCCCCGGAGCGCGGCACCCGGTCCCGGGACGGCGACTCGTCCCTGTGGCGGCTGGACTCCGTCGTGGCGACGACCCGGAAACTGCGGGGCGACGCATGGCGGCAGGGTATTCAGGACCTCGTCCGCCACATGTCCGACCGCCCGACCGAGTGGTACCTGCGCAGGATGCTCTCCCCGGGCGTCACCCAGGTCATGGCCACGTCCATGCCGGTCGCCGACAAGGGCAGCCTGGGGACCACCCAGGTGACGGGCGTCGCCCTGCTGCCCCTGCTGGTGCCCGGACACCTCTTCGGGGTGGGCCTGTCGTTCTTCGGCGGCTCGGCCGAGGTGACCTTCGTGTCCGACCGGGCCCTGCCGTTCGGGGAGTCGCTCCCGGAACTGTGGGAGCAGGCCGTGGGTGAGCTGGAAGGGGCCTCGGCGCCCGAGTGAACGAACCGGCACCGGGGCCGTACCCAGCGCCCGGGTACGGTCCCGGTGCCAACCCTTCCTTTCAGAAGGTCACTTGGCGATCCACAGGGCTCACACGGCGTCGGCCGCCCGGGTGGTGCCGCTGACGCCGGGCAGGCTCGGCATGATGCCACATGCGCGACGCCTGCCCGCTCGGCGCTCCCGGCGCAGGGCCCTTCGGTAGGAGCGGAAGTCGATCTCGATCCCGTGGCGGTAGGTGGACACGTACGTCGTGCGATGGCGGCGCCACTCGCGCGCGATCGCCCGTGTCATGTCCGCCGGAGACGGCAGCGCGACCGCGCCCTCGATCAGTTCGGCGATCCATTCCGCCTGCGGTTCGAGCAGCGGGAAGGCCGCGCCGGAAGGCTGTGCGAGCCCCATGAAGTAGAGCCCGGGGATGCGGGGCGGGACGGTACGCAGATAGAGCTCGGTGCGCCCGTCCGGGGCGGCGAACAGGGACGGTTCCAGGAAGGGGAACGAGATGGCGTAGCCCGTCGCGTACACCACCGCGTCCACCGGTTCACGGCTGCCGTCCGCGAAGGCCGCCGTGGTCCCGCCGAAGGAGCGGACTCCGGGCTTCGGCGTGACCGCGCCCCGGGCCAGTTGGACGAGGAGTTCGTCGGAGGTGGAAGGGTGGCGGGCGAGCGGGCCGCGGTCCGGTGCGGGCAGCCCGTAGTGGGCCGGCGCACCGCGGGTGAGCCGCAGGAGGAGCCGCAGCCCCGGGTCCTTCAGGAACCGCGGGAGACCGGCCAGCGGGCTCCACACCAGGTGGTCCGCCGGACGGCCGAGCAGCATCTTGGGGAACACGTGCGCCGCGTCGCGCGCGGAGAGGAACGTCCGCGCCGCCGTGCGCGAGATCTCCGCCGCGATCTCGCACGCGGAGTTGCCCATGCCGATGACCAGCACCCGCAGACCGGCGTACGGGTCAGGGGTGCGGTAGTCGTGCGAGTGGATCGCGGTCCCCTCGAACTCCTCGGCACCGGGCACGGCGGGGGCCGGGAGACGCGGGTCCCAGTGATGGCCGTTGGCCACCACCACCTCGCTGTAGCGCCGCGTCTCCTCGCCCGTGTCGCCGCGGCGCCGGCACACCACCTCCCAGCCGCCCTCGTCCACGGGCCGCACGGAAGTGACCTCCGTGCCGCACACGATGTGGCGGTGCAGGCCGAACGACGCAGCGTAGTCCTCCAGATACGCCAGGACCTTGCTGTGGTGCGGAAAGACCGGGTAGCTCTCCGGCATGGCGAGGGAGGAGAACGACATGCTCTCCTTCGAGATGTTCGCGTGCAGCGACGCGTACACCCCCGACATGCCGTTGTCGTTGCCGTACCGCCAGAGTCCGCCGATGCCCGACCCGGCCTCGAAGCAGTCGAACGGAACGTTCCGGGAGGCGAAGACCCTGCTCGCCGCCAGGCCTGACGGACCGGCGCCGATCACACATGTCCTCCGCATGACTGACCGACCTTTCTGGACCGGAGCGGAACCCGGGCGGGCGGACCTGCCGGCACCCCGGTCCGGGCGACGCTAGCCGCCCCGGCGACCCCGAACCCCTTTTCCGCCGGCGTAACCGCCGCACGCGTGACGCGGCGGGCGCCGGATTGACGCCGTGGGACCGAGCCGAGACCACGCCGTTTCCCTTGCTGTGGCCGCTCGTTGGGCACGGGCGGCCCGGTTTTGCCGCCGCTTCGGAAAGAGCCGGAAGACGCGGACCGGTTCCGCGGACAACCGGAAGACCTGGCACGACGGAGCAGCGCGATGGACGTCACAGATGTGCACCACTCCTACCGGCAGCACTCGGTTCTACGAGGCGTCGACCTCCGGCTGCGCACCGGGGTGCTCGCCGGGATCGTCGGGGAGAACGGCGCGGGCAAGACGACGCTGCTGAAGATCCTCTCCGGTGAACTCAGGCCGGACCGGGGCTCGGTGCGCCACAGCGGAAGGTTCGGCTACTGCCCGCAGTCCGTGGTCCTGGACGACTCCTTCACCGTTCGTCAGCACCTCGACTTCTTCCGGCACGCCTTCGGACTCGCGGACCTGCGGCGGGCCGGGGAAGTGATGGAGACCCTGGACTTCACCGAGTACCTCGACCAGCGTGCGGGCCTGCTCAGCGGGGGCTCACGGCAGAAGCTGAACCTGACCCTCGCGCTCATGCACGACCCCGACGTGCTGCTGCTGGACGAGCCCTACCAGGGCTTCGACTGGGAGACGTATCTGCGCTTCTGGGAGTTGGCTACCGGGCTGCGCGACGCCGGACGCTCGGTGCTGGTCGTCTCGCACCTGGCGTACGACATCGACCGGCTGGACGAGTTGTGGCGCCTGGAGGACGGACGCCTGCACCGCCAGGACGCCTGCGCGGAGGCCGCGGCATGAGGCGGCACTGGGCCCTGTTCACCACGGCCTCCCGGTACGCGCTGATCGGCCACGCCCGCAACCGGTTCGCGATGCTGCTGGTGGTGCTCTACATCCCCGTGTGGATCGCCCTGGCCTACGTGACCATTCCCGACCGGCCGGCGCCGTTTAGACTGCGCGCCACGGGTGAGGTGCTGACCCCGCCCGGCAACCATCTCACCCAGATCACGGGTGCGTTGAACGCGGTCACTCTGATCGCCGGGTTCATGATGTTCGCCGCCACCTTCACGGGCGGTGCCTTCGACCGGCGCCTGGCCATGGCGGGTTACCCGCGGCACCACCTGGTCCTCGCCAAGCTCTCCGCGCTCACCCTGGTCTGCGCCGCCGTCGCCGCGTACGCCACGGCCGCCGCCGGCTTCGCCTGGTCGCCCCGGCAGCCACTCATGCTCGCTGCCGCGCTGTTCTGCGCCGCCCTGACCTACGGCGCGCTCGGAGTGGTCTTCGGCTCGGTGCTCCGCCGCGAGGTGGAGGGCATGTTCGCCATCCTGATGATCAGCGTCATCGACGTCGCCCTGCAGAACCCCCTCTCAAGCTCCGGGTCGGACAGCCCGGTCGTGCGCTTCCTGCCGTCGTACGGAGCCGTGCAGGCCAGTATGTCCGCGGCCTTCTCCACCGCGCCGGTGGCTCAGGGCCTCGCGATCCAGCTCCTCTGGCTGACGGGGGCGGCGCTGGCCGGGTTCATGGTCTTCCGCCGCCGTACCCGCGACGCGCTCCCACCGGAACGGGCCGCCGTGACCGCGGCGGCCAATGATCGTTCTGTAAGCGGGCGTTGAATCGCCCCGAACCGTCACATTCCTTACGCAAGGAGCACACCCCTATGAGCCTGTCGCGTACCGTCCAGCGCACGGTCCTCACCACGGCCCTCCTGTCCGCCTCCGCGCTCGCCTTCCCGGCCTCCGCACAGGCGGCCCCGCTGCCGCCCGCCTGCCAGGAGGCGCTGCTCACCACCCTCGACAAGTTCCCCGTCACGGACTTCACGGTCCCCGACAAGGTCCAGAACGCCATGCTGGTCGAGGTCATGAACCTGAGCGACGCCGACCAGAAGGCCATCACCGAGGAGGCGTGCGCGGCCTGGAACAACTGGGCCACCAAGAACGGCCAGGCGGTGGCCACGGACCTGGACACCCGCTACCGGAACGCCGCCGGACCCGCGTGCAACAAGTTCACCACCTCCGCCATCGGGACGATCAAGAAGTTCGCGCCGAACATCCCCGCCCAGACACGGGACTTGGAGAAGGTGGCCAAGAAGGTCTGGCAGAACAGCATGGAGAAGCTCTCGGCGGAGGCCACCAACGCCGATTGCCGCAAGGCCTACAACGGGGTCAAGGCCGGCTGGTAGCAAGCCGCGGCGGATGACACCCCCGTCCGCCGGGTGACGTCTCCGTCCGTCGCCCACTCCCGACGGCCTCAACCGAGTTCAGCCCGGTCCGCAGCGATCAAGTGCGGCGCGAACCCGGTTGAGGCCCTCCACTCTCCAGTGGTCCCGGTCGGGCATCTGGTCGTCTCGGCGCCAGCGCCAGGCCGAGAACATCGCCCAGTTCAGGGCGCGGCACCGGTGAAGCAGGGCGCGGTCAGCCCCCGCATAGTGCTTTCCCACTTCTTCGGGCGCATGGGCGAGGTCGAACTCGACCGGCCCACGGCAGCACGTGGCGAGGTCCACGAACAGCGGCCCTCTCCTGGTGTTGAGGAGGTTGCCCGGGTGCGGTTCGCCATGCAGCAGCTGGTCGCGGGCTTTGTCGATGCTGATCGCAGCGGCCAGACCGCTGAGTGTGTCGCTGAGGAGTTCCCGGTCGGGCTCGGGCAGCTCGGGGGACCGCTCCCGGGCGTTCACCTCTCTCAGTGCCACGGCGACTCGATCGGTGAAGTGCGGTGCGTCCAGATCGATCCGCCGCAGAGCGGCATGGTGCCGCATGAGCACGTCCGCGTAGCCGGCCGGCGCGATCTCCGATCCCACAGGTTCGCAGTAGGTCCAGAGCGAGACGGCGAAGGCGTCACGCACATGGACCCGGGGGACGACCCGAGGGTCGAGCTCAGCCACGGGCGCGTCGATGCCGGCGAGACGGTGAGCAACCTCCACTTCGAACTCGGAGTCGGCCAGATGCCCCGAAGGCGCGACCCGAGCCAGAACATCGCAAGGGACCAGGCGCAACGCGACGCGGTCCGAGTTGTGGATGACGACCACATCGTCGACTTGAAGGCCCAGCTCCACGGCGGTCGCCCGTCCCGCCTGAACCGCGCGGCGGAGTTCGAATGGCTCCACGACGTCCTCCCTCATGTCTCCTTCGAGGAAACCCCGTCCTTCAGGGCGGGGAGGAATCGAACCCCTGCGGAGCAGGGCAGGGAAGGCTGGTTCGCCGCCAGGGCGGACCG
>NZ_JBIUVQ010000017.1:0-199700 GCF_044743035.1 Streptomyces sp. NPDC087787 | reverse complement strand
AGATCACCAACTGCGGACCGGCAGATTCCGCCCCGCCGCCACACCATCAGGCGACAGCAGATCCACTCAAAAACTCACGAACCGCCCACTCAGAGGCCGGCGCAGATGTCCCTTGCCTTTTGCAGGTCCCGCTTGCCCTCCTTGTCGATGTCATGGCTCCGCTCATAGCCCGACATCACCCGCAGGACGGCTTCCGCGAGTGGCTTGTACCGACGGTCGCCCGCGGCTGCCGATGCCGAAAGGTCAGTGGCGCCCGCGAGCCGGTATATCGCCACGTCGAACTCCGACCCATTGGTCTTGAGCTTCGCTTCATCCAGTCGATCGAGGGCGCGGCACGCATCGCGTGCGTCGTCCGCCGGGGCAGACGTGCCGGTCCGGCCGCCACCGCTGAGACCCCATGCCGCGCCCACGGCGCCTCCGCCGGCCAGGAGGCCGATCACCAGCACAGCGACCAGGATGCCGACAGGGCGACGGGGAGGCACGGGTACCGCGGAGGTCGGCGGGACGGGAGAACTGTATTGCGGCTGGGACGACATGGTGCCAACTTACGGCGTGCACATGCCTAGTGGATCACGGTGCCAACGCTGATCGCCGACGCTGCAGCCGGGCGGCTCACCGGCCCCTCGTAGGGTGGGCCCATGACGGAACGGGCCGCTCGGCGGCTGATGCTGGTGCATGCGCATCCCGACGACGAGTCGATCAACAACGGTGCGACCATGGCGCGCTACGCGGCCGAGGGCGCCCGGGTGACGCTCGTGACCTGCACGCTCGGGGAGCTCGGCGAGGTCATCCCGGACGAGCTGCGGCACCTGGAGGGAGCGGCCGGGCTCGGCCCGTACCGGGGGCAGGAGCTGGCCGCGGCCATGCGGGAGCTGGGCGTCGAGGACTTCCGGCTGCTCGGCGGGGCCGGGCGGTACCGGGACTCCGGGATGATGGGGCTCCCCGACAACGACGACCCGGGCTGCCTGTGGCAGGCCGGCCTCGACGACGCCGCCGAACACCTCGTCGCCGTGATCCGCGAGGTGCGCCCGCAGGTCCTCGTCACCTACGACGACAACGGCGGCTACGGCCACCCCGACCACATCCAGGCCCACCGCGTCGCCATGCGCGCCGTGGACCTGGCCGCCGACCCCGCCGTGCGCCCCGACCTCGGCGAGCCCTGGCGGATCGCCAAGGTGTACTGGAACCGCGTCCCGCGCCCGGTCGCCGAGGCCGCCTTCGCACGGCTGAAGGACGATCTGCCCGGGCTGCCGTTCGACGAGACGGCGGCGATCGACGACGTTCCCGGAGTCGTCGGCGACGAGCGGGTCACCACGGCGATCGACGGCGGCGCGTACGCCGCCGCCAAGGCCGCCGCGATGCGCGCGCACGCCACCCAGATCGAGATGGCCGAGCCGTACTTCGCCCTGTCCAACCGGCTCGCCCAGCCGGTCTTCACCACCGAGTTCTACGAGCTGGTACGCGGGGAACCCGGCGCCGCGCCGGGGGAGCGGGAGACCGATCTGTTCGCCGGCACCGGGAAGGAGGCGTCATGAGTTCAGGGGGAGGGGGCTCCACGCTCGCGCAGCCCCTCAAGCCGCCCTCCGCCGGGCGGGTCGCCGCGTACGTGGGACTCTTCCTGCTCGGCGCGGTGGTCGCGGTCGCCGGTGCCCTGGTGCAGGCCGCCTGGTTCCCCGGCGGGCTGCTGCTCGCGCTCGCGGGCGCCGCCGGGCTGTTCCTGGGCGGGGCGAGGGCCGCGCGCAGCCGGGGCGGGGCCGTGGCGGGCGCGGCCGGCTGGGTCGTCACCGTGTTCGTGCTCACCACCAGCCGGCCCGAAGGCGACTTCTTCTTCGCGGCCGACAGCGGCTCCTATCTCTTCCTGCTCGGCGGCATGGCCGTCGCTGTGATCTGTGCCACCTTGGCTCCGAGACGGCAACCGCACGACGACGACGCCCGACTTGGCAAGTGACGTACCACTTCTTCCCGGGGTGCCGGTAGGGGTCCACTAGGGGTTTACCCAGCGGTCCCGGGATAAGGGCCCCGAGCGGCCAGTATGGTGGTGCGCGCGCCGCCGAGCCGCCCGCACTGAGGTCGTAACGTGCGGCGGAGCCAATCGGGAGAACCTGCCTTGAGTCGTGAAACTGACACTCCGTCGTCCGGGCCCAACGGGCGCGGCGGAGCCGCCTACCCCTCGGGAACCCCGCCGTACGGAATCCCGGCGGTCTCCGACGACCGAGCGGACGCGGGCCGTTCGGCCGCACAGCCCGAGGAACGCAAGACCGAGACCACGCTGACGACGCGGATCCGGATCAACATCCCCGGATCCCGGCCGATTCCGCCGGTCGTCGTGCGGACGCCCGTCTCCTCGGAAGGATCCGAGAGCGACGCCGAGGACACCGGTGGCGAGGCCGAGCAGCCGGCCGCGCCGGCGCCCGAGGCCGCCCCGGAACCGCCCGCCGAGCCCGCGGCGCCTCCTGCGCCTGCGGCGGAGAAGGTGACCAGCGACTGGTTCGCCCCCCGCAAGCCCCAGGCCGGCAAAGGCGGTCAGGGCGGCGGATCCACCAACGGCGCGGGACTGCCGGGTGGTTCGGGCGCACGCGCGGCGATCGGGCCCGGCCCCGGTGCCTCCGGCCCGGGAAGCTCCGTGCCCCGGCCCGCGGGCGCCGGCTCCTCCGGGCCGGGCTCGACCGGCGGGGGCCGCCCCGGCGGCGTGACCGGCGCCATGAACCTGCCCGGCGCGGGGGGCGGCTCCCGGCCCGGCTCGCCCGGCGCCGGTCTGCCCGGGGTCACCGGCGGCCCCGTCGCCCCTGGCCACGGCGGCGGCACCGGGTCCTTCGACGTCACCGAGGCGCTGGGCGCGGGCCCGCACTCCGGCGGAGGGCCGCGTCGTGAAGACCTGGCGTACTTCTCCGACAGCGGCGGTCCGCAGGGCCCCAAGGGCCCGACGAGCGGCCCCGTCACCGGCGACGCGTCGCTGCGGCCGCCCGCGGGCGGCGCACCCGGCGGCGCGGGACGCCAGGGCGGAGTCCCCGGCGCGCGCACCAAGCATCCCGGCGGCGCTCTCAGCGACGACACCGCCGTCCTCACCCCGCAGCAGCAGTCCCCCCAGCCGGGCACCCCCGGTTACGGCGCCCGGCCGGACAACGTCTCCGGGAACACCGTCACCAGCGGCATGCCCGTCATACAGCCGGGGCTCGACCCGTTCGGACCGGACGCCGACTGGAGCGGGCCTCAGACGCAGACGCCGCAGCCGGCCCCGCAGAGCGCCGCCGCGGCCACCGCGCCCAAGGCCAAGAAGAAGGGCCGCAACAAGCTCGTCCTGCTCGGCGTCGCCGTGATCGGTCTCGCCGGTGTCGCCTACGGCGCCGGGCTGCTGATGAACCACTCCGACGTGCCCAAGGGCACCACCGTGCTCGGCGTCGACATCGGCGGCGGCACCCGCGACGACGCGGTCAAGAAACTCGACGACGCCTTCGGCAGCCATGTGAACCAGCCGCTGAAGCTGTCGGTCGAGGGCAAGTCCGTGACCCTCAAGCCGGACCAGGCCGGGCTCCAGTTCGACACCCAGGCCACCGCCAGCGCGGCCGCGACGAGCGACTACAACCCCGTGTCGGTGATCGGCTCGCTGTTCGGCAACCACCGGGTGATCCAGCCGCAGATGCCGGTCGACGAGGAGAAGCTCCAGGTCGCCCTGCAGAGCGTCTCGGGCGGCGCCGGTTCGGTGACCGAGGGCGGGATCAAGTTCCAGTCCGGCAAGGCCGTTCCCGTGTACGGCAAGCCGGGCAAGGGCATCGACGTCGGCGGCTCGATCCAGCTGGTCCAGCAGGCGTACCGCGTCCAGGTGGAGACGGGCTCGGCCACGCCGGTCCAGCTGCCCACGGTCACCCAGCAGCCGACGGTCCCCAACGCCGAGGTCGACCGGATGATGAAGGCGTTCGCGGAGCCGGCGATGTCCGGCAACGTCATCGCGAGGACGGACGCCACGCACTTCATCGAGTTCAGCCCGCAGAACTCCCTGTGGAAGTTCCTGCGGGTCAAGGCCGTGGACGGCAAGCTCGTCGACTCCTACGACGAGGCGGCGCTCAAGGAGCTGTACGGCAGCGCCTTCGAGGGGGTCACGATCGCCAGGGCCACCGGTGACAAGACCCCCGTCACGGTCCAGGACGTGATCGGCGCCCTGCGCCCGGCGTTGATGAGCAAGACCAACCGCGTGGGAGTCATCGACACCGACCCCAGCTAGCGACACCGCGGCAGCGGCAGAGGGCACCCGGTCCGGCACGGACAGGGTGCCCTCTCGTCTTTCTCCCGCTCCCTCGCCCTGTCACCTCGCGAACATGACATCCGTCATCCGGCAGTCAGGACCCGCGACACTGCCCGGCGCCCCCGCCCGTCGGCCAGCATGTCCGGCATGACGACAACAGCGGAGCGAGCCGGCACCACCACGGTGGTGGGGTTCGACCAGGTGACCAAGAGCTACGGGAACGTACGGGCCGTGGACGGGCTGACCCTCGCCCTGCATCCGGGCGAGACCGTCGCCCTGCTCGGCCCGAACGGCGCAGGCAAGTCGACCACCCTCGACCTGCTGCTCGGCCTCAGACAGGCCGACAGCGGCACCGTCAGCGTCTTCGGCACCACGGCGCGCGAGGCGATCGTCGCCGGCCGCGTGGGCGCCATGCTGCAGAGCGGCGGGCTGATGGAGGACGTCACCGTCGCCGAACTGGTGCGGCTCGCCTGCGACCTGCACCCCAAGCGGTTCAGGACCGCCGACGTGCTGGCCCGGGCCGGTGTCTCCCAGATCGCCGACCGCAAGGTGAACAAGCTCTCCGGCGGCCAGGCCCAGCGCGTCCGCTTCGCCCTGGCCACCGCCGGCGACAGCGACCTGATCGTCCTGGACGAGCCGACCACCGGCATGGACGTCTCCGCCCGCCAGGCCTTCTGGGCCACCATGCGCGAACAGGCCGACCAGGGCCGTACGGTCCTGTTCGCCACGCACTACCTGGAGGAGGCCGACGCCATCGCCGACCGGGTGCTCGTCCTGCACCGGGGACGGCTGCTGGCCGACGGCACCGCCGCCGAGATCAAGGCGAGGGCGGGGGCCCGGCGGGTCGCCTTCGACCTGGAGGGCGACATCGACGAGGCCGCGCTGCGCGCTCTGCCCTTCCTGACCTCGATGACCGTGAGCGGCCAGACCGTCCGCATCCAGTCCTCCGACGCCGACGCGACCGTGCACGCCCTGTACGGGCTCGGCGCCTACCCCCGCAACCTCGAAGTCGCCGGGCTCGGACTCGAGCAGGCCTTCGTCGCCATCACCGAGGCCGAGGAGGCCAAGCAGTCGTGAACAGTCTCATCAGGCTGGAACTCACCCGGGCCCTGCGCAACCGCAAGTTCCTGTTCTTCTCGGTGCTCTACCCCTCGATCCTCTTCCTGATCATCGCGGGCAAGGCGGACGGCGTCACCAAGGTCGACGGCACCGGCCTGACCGTCCCGACGTACATGATGGTCTCCATGGCCTCCTTCGGCGCCCTCACCGCCGTGCTCATGGGCAACAGCGAGCGCATCGCCAAGGAGCGCGAGAGCGGCTGGGTACGGCAGCTGCGGCTGACCACCCTGCCCGGGCGGGGCTACGTGCTCGCCAAGACCGCCGGCGCCGCCGTGGTCAGCCTGCCGTCCATCGTCGTCGTCTTCGTGGTCGCCGCCGCCGTCAAGCAGGTCCGTCTGGAGGCCTGGCAGTGGCTCGCCCTCACCGGCGCGATCTGGGCCGGCAGCCTGGTCTTCGCCGCGCTCGGCGTCGCCATCGGCTACCTCGCCAGCGGGGACGCGGTCCGCCCGATCACGATGATCATCTACTTCGGCCTGTCCATGCTCGGCGGTCTGTGGATGCCCTCGACCACCTTCCCGCGGTGGCTGCAGAACATCGCCGAGTGGCTGCCGACGCACGCGTACGCTGCACTGGGGCGCGCGATCGAGGAGAGCCAGGCCCCGCATGCGAAGGACCTCGCCATCCTCGTCGTCTTCTTCGCCCTGTTCGCGGGCGGCGCGGCCTGGCTGTACCGGAAGGACACGCTGAAGGCGTGAGCGTCATGACGGAAGACCCGCGGCCCGGCGAAGCACGGGCGGACCGGCTGATGCGCATGGGGGAGCCGTGCCGGAACAGGGGCGAGGCGCTGCGCAAACTGGTGTGGATCCTGCCCTGGCTGATCTTCCTCAGCTCGCCGGTGCGGGACCTGGTCTCCGGCGCCCACACGACCGCCGCCACCGCGGCCGGCTGGGCGGGCCTCACGGCCTTCACCGGGACCTATCTGGCGCTGGTCTACCGGAACATGGGACGGCCGTTCTCCGGGCGCGTCGTCGGCTGCCTCGTCGCCGCGCTCGGTGTCCTCGCCGTCGTGCTGTGCCTGACCCTCGGCTCGCAGTGGATCGGCCTGTTCGTGTACGTCTCCGTGGCCTGTGGCGCGACGAACCCGCTGCGGATGGCCTACTGGACGATCCCGCTGACCACGGCCGTGATGCTGCTCGTCGCCCAGCACACCGGCGCACAGGGCGAGTGGACCCTGTTCCTGCTGGTGACGCTCGTCGGCTTCGCCATGACCGGCGTGCGGCAACTGGTGCGCACCACGGTCGACCTGCGCAAGGCCCGCGCCACCGTGGCCCAGCTCGCCGCCAACGAGGAACGGCTGCGGCTCGCCCGCGACCTGCACGACCTGCTCGGCCACTCGCTGTCGCTGATCACACTGAAGAGCGAGCTGGCCGGCCGGATGCTGCCCGACCACCCCGGCAAGGCGGCCCAGCAGGTCGCCGACATCGAACAGGTCAGCCGCCAGGCCCTGGTCGACGTCCGCGAGGCCGTCACCGGCTACCGGCGCCCCCGCCTGCACGCCGAACTGGCGGGCGCCCAGGTGGCGCTGACGGCCGCCGACGTCGTCGCCGACGTGCCCGCCGAGCCCGACCTGCACGGCGTCACGGAGGAGAGCGAGTCCGCGCTCGCCTGGGCGCTGCGCGAGGCGATCACCAACGTCGTACGGCACAGCGGCGCCACCCGGTGCGCCGTCGGCCTGGTGCGCCGCCAGACCCTGGACGGGCCGTTCCTCGAACTGTGCGTCGAGGACAACGGCTCGGGCGGCACCACCGGCGTCGCCAAGGGCCCCGGCAACGGTCTGACGGGCCTGGCCGAGCGTCTGGAGAAGGTGAGCGGGCAGCTGGAGGCGGGGCGCGTCAGGCGCGGCTTCCGGCTCGTCGCCCGGGTGCCTCTGGCCTCCCGCGCGGACGTAGGATCCCCGGCATGAGCCGAACGATCAAGGTCCTCCTGGCCGAGGACCAGTCGATGGTCCGCGAGGCACTGGCCGCCCTGCTCGGCCTGGAGGACGACATCGAGGTCGTCGCCCAGGTGCCGCGCGGCGACGAGGTCGTGGCGGCGGCGCACGCCCACGGCGTCGACGTGGCCCTGCTCGACATCGAGATGCCCGGCTGCACCGGCATCGAGGCCGCCGCCCGGCTCCACAAGGAGCTGCCCGCGGTGAAACTGGTCGTGCTCACCACCTTCGGCCGCCCCGGCCATCTGCGCAGCGCCATGGAGGCGGGCGCGGACGCCTTCCTGGTCAAGGACGCCCCGGCCGCGCAGCTCGCCGCGGCGATACGCAAGGTGCTCGCGGGCGAGCGGGTCATCGACCCCACGCTGGCCGCGGCGGCCCTCGCCGAGGGCGCGAATCCGCTGACCGACCGGGAGCGCGAGGTCCTGCGCGCAGCGGCCGACGGCTCCACCAACGCCGAGCTGGCCGCCACCCTCCACCTGTCCCAGGGCACGGTCCGCAACTACCTGTCGACCGCGATCCAGAAGCTCGCCGTGCGCAACAGGACGGAGGCGGTGCGCATCGCGCGGGAGAAGGGCTGGCTGTAGGCCGGCCCCGCGGGCGTCTCCGGCAGTTCGGTTCAACCGGCCGGCGAGGTTCAGTTCAGCAGGGCCCGCGCCGCCCGCGCCTGCCCCCGCACCTGCTCGGCCGCGGGCTCGTCCACCACGCCCAGCACCTCCGCGTACGCCTCCAGCTCCCGCGCCCCGTCCACGAAGTCGCCCCGCTGCACGAGCAACTGCGCCCGCTCGTACCGCAACCGCGCCGGATGCGACGGCAGCAGCAGCGACAGCTCCACCGCCCACAGCGCCACGTCCGACCGCTCGGGCCGCACGGCCGCCCAGGCCCGGATGTTGTTCAGGATCCGGGACACGACCTCCAAGGGAGTCGCGGGCACCAGCATCGACGGGTCCAGCGGCGCTCCCGTCGCCCCGGCCACCAGCAGGTCGGCGTCCGCCCCCGTGAGCACCCGGCCCTCGTCGAACGGGTCCGCGAGCACCAGTTCCCCCGCCGCCCCGAACCCCACGACGAAGTGTCCGGGCAGCGCGACCCCGCACACCGGGGCCCCGGCCCGCCGCGCGACCTCCATCCACACCACCGACAGCAGGATGGGCAGCCCGCGCCGCCGCACCAGCACCTCGTGCAGCAGGGAGGACTCCAGCCGCTGGTAGTCCACCGCCGCGCCGTGGAACCCGTACCGCTCGCCGAGCAGCCGGCACAGAGCCCGCGCCCACTCCCGCGGCCCGCCCGGCCGGTACGGCAGCTCCCCGGCGAGCCGGTCCAGCTCCTGCTGCGCCGCGTCCATGCCGGCCTCGTCCAGCCTCCCGTCGGCCGCCGCACCCATCAGCAGGCACAGCGCCGCGAGGTCCGGCCGCTCGGACCGCACCTCCTCGCCGAACCGCCGGCGCACCGCGGCGGCCCGTTCCGGAGACGGTGGATGCGGGGGACGCATAGCAGGCTCGTGCCCTTTCACGACGATCCCTACGACGGGCCGGCGCCGGAGTTCCGCGGGGACCGCGGCTCCGGTCCGGCCGGCGACGGCCGCGGGTGTCCGCCGTCGCCGGGCTCCGGGGCGCGGTAGTGGTGGTACGCGTGGTGCGCGCCGAAGCCCATCCCGGCGTACAGCGCCCGAGCCGCGTCGTTCCCGGTCTCGACCTGGAGCCAGGCCGCCGAGGCGCCCTCGTCGAGGGCACGGCCGGCGAGCGCGGCGAGCACGGTGGTGGCCAGGCCCCGACGCCGCAGCGCCGGATCGACCTCGACGGCGGCGAAGGACGCCCAGCGGCCGTCGACGACACACCGTCCGATCGCCGCCGGAACACCGCCCTCGCCGGGAACCGTCGCGAACCACACCGACGGCCCGCTGCGGAGCACCTTCAGGGCCACCTCGCTCACTCCCTTGCGCTGATACCGGCCGAGCCACGCCTCGTCGGCCGTGCGGGACAGCACGACCCCGGAGCCCTCGGCCCGGTCGGCGACCGGCGCGAGCGCCCCGATCCACAGCTCGGCGCTCACCTCGCGCACCCAGCCCCGCCGCTCCAGCTCCGCGCACAGCGTTTCCTGCGTGCCCTCGGCGCCGGTGGCCGTCTGGAGGTACGCGGGCAGACCTCGCTCGCCGTACCAGCGTCGTACGGCATCCAGCGCCGCGTCGAGCGGAACCCCGGGATCGCCGAGCGGCAGCACCGAGTTGGCCCGCCGGGTGAACCCCGCCGCTGCCCTGAGTTCCCACTCGCCCAGCCGCGCGCTCTCCACCGGCTGCCAAGCCCGCGCCGCCACACGTGCCAGCTCCTCGTACGTGGCCGCCGGACCCCGCCGTCTGGCCGGTGCGGCCGGTACCACCTTGCCCGCGACCAGGGAGGATTCGGCGATCCGTACGGTCTCGCCACTCTTCCGTGTGATCAGCAGCACACCGTGGTCCCATGATGTGAGAACTCCGACCGTGTCGGTGAACTTCTCACCCGGCGCGCCAGGTTCGCTCAAGCGCCGAATTGAGACCCGTTTGCCCACATCAGCAGCGGTGATACGGACCTCGAGGCGTCCTGTCGCCGATATTTCCACAGGTCTGTTCACCCCTCCTGTTCGGATCATGCCCCGGAACGGAGATACTAGGGGCGGGCATCGACGACGCCGCGCTCCCGCGCGCCAGGCGGCGGAGCCTGTGGAGGCCCGCCAGCGCCCTATCGAGGAGGAACGACAGCGTGACCTACGTCATCGCGCAGCCTTGTGTCGACGTCAAGGACAAGGCGTGCATCGAGGAGTGCCCGGTCGACTGCATCTACGAGGGCCAGCGGTCCTTGTACATCCACCCGGACGAATGCGTCGACTGCGGAGCCTGCGAACCGGTCTGCCCGGTCGAGGCGATCTTCTACGAGGACGACACTCCCGAGGAGTGGAAGGACTACTACAAGGCCAACGTCGAGTTCTTCGACGAGCTCGGCTCTCCCGGTGGCGCCAGCAAGCTGGGGCTGATCGAGCGCGACCACCCCATCATCGCCGCGCTGCCGCCGCAGAACCAGTAACAGCGGCCCGTCTTCGCGCCGCCTCGGTCCCGTACGGCCTGATCGCACTCCAGCGCTCCGCCCGCCGCACGGGACCGAGGCGTTTTCCGGACCAGAAAGTGAGCCTGATCCCCGTGTCCGCACTCTCCGACCGGCTCCCCGCCTTTCCCTGGGACAAGCTGGAGCCGTACAAGAAGACGGCCGCAGCCCATCCGGACGGCATCGTCGACCTGTCGGTCGGCACCCCGGTGGACCCGGTCCCCGACCTGATCCAGAAGGCGCTGATCGGGGCCGCGGACTCCCCGGGCTACCCGACCGTGTGGGGCACGCCCGAACTGCGTGACGCGCTCACCGGCTGGGTCGGGCGCCGGCTCGGCGCGCGGGACGTCACCCACCGGCACGTCCTGCCGGTCGTCGGCTCCAAGGAACTGGTCGCCTGGCTCCCCACCCAGCTCGGCCTCGGCCCCGGCGACAAGGTCGCGTACCCGCGCCTGGCCTACCCGACCTACGAGGTCGGCGCCCGCCTGGCCGGCGCGGACCACCTCGTCTACTCGACGACACCGGGCGCCGGCGTGCCGGGCCCCACGGAACTGGACCCGGCGGGCCTGCGGCTGCTGTGGCTGAACTCGCCCTCCAACCCCACGGGCCAGGTGCTGCCCAAGGAGGAGCTGCGCAGGATCGTCGCCTGGGCCCGCGAGCACGGCGTGCTGGTCGTCTCCGACGAGTGCTACCTGGAGCTGGGCTGGGAGGCCGACCCGGTCTCGGTCCTGCACCCGGACGTGAACGGCGGCTCGTACGAGGGCGTCGTCGCGGTCCACTCGCTGTCCAAGCGCTCGAACCTGGCCGGCTACCGCGCCGCCTTCCTGGCCGGTGACCCGGCCGTCCTCGGCCCGCTGCTGGAGATCCGCAAGCACGGCGGCATGATGACCTCGGCGCCGACGCAGGCGGCGGTGGTGGCCGCCCTCGGCGACGACACCCACGTCCGCGAGCAGCGCGAGCGCTACGCCGCCCGCCGCGAAAGCCTGCGCGGGGCCCTGCTCTCCCACGGCTTCCGCATAGAGCACAGCGAGGCGAGCCTCTACCTGTGGGCCACGCGCGACGAGTCCTGCTGGACCACGGTCGCCGACCTCGCCGAGCGGGGCATCCTGGTCGCCCCGGGCGACTTCTACGGCCCGGCGGGCGCGGACTTCGTACGCGTCGCGCTGACGGCGACGGACGAGCGGGTCCGTGCGGCCGTGGAGCGCCTGGCCGGGTAGCCGGCGACGGCTCACCCGCGCCGGCACGGCGACGGAGTCCTCACGACGACGGGGTCCGGGGTTCGGAAACCCCGGACCCCGTCGGGTCGTTCGCGCGGTGCTCAGCCGATCGGCAGGCCGGAGACCGGCAGGGACGGCGTCGGCAGCCCGCCCTTCTTCGCCGTCTGCGCGGCGCCGCCGAGGAGCCCGCCCGCGGACCCCGCCGCGCTGCCCGCCGCCTTCTGCGCCGCCGGCGCCGCCTGCTTCACGACCTGGCGGCCGGAGTCGCCCGCGACCCCGGTGGCGTGCTGCGCGGCACCGTCCACGGTGTTGCCGACGCTCGCCGCGTCCAGGGCGGTCAGCCCGCCGAGGTTCGGGGCGGCGGGCAGCTCGGGGGCAGCGCTGGCGGCACCGGCCGCACCGACCCCGGCGGCCGCTCCCGCGGCGACGAGCAGCGCGGCACGGGCGATCCGGCGGGTCAGGGGGAGGGACATGTTGCTCCTTCGACGGAGGGAACGGACGCTCTGACTACCGCTCGAAGTCCGCGAAGGTTGCGGCGGGCCAATGTAAAGAGTTGGTAACGCGTCGCATTATCAGGTACGCGGACAAGCTTCACTCACGCCGCAGGGCGACGAGTCGTACTAACGCCCGGTCGTGGTGATGTGCACCGAGCCCGCCGCCCGCTCCGCTCCCGCGGCACCCCGCGTCTGAGCCGCCCGCCACCGGCTGTCGGTCATCCCGGCCGTCCACTGCCAGCCGCCGTAGGAGACCTGCTCGATGTGCAGCGCGGAGGCGTTGGCCACCGCCCAGTGCGCGAGCTGCCAGCCGCGCTGCCGCGCGCTGCGCCCGGCGGCGGCCGTGTCGTCGGGCACGGGCACCGTCACGGTCCGCCCGTCCCCGCCCGCGACCGGGGCCGGCGTGGGCGAGGGCGTTGGCGAAGCGGTGCCGCCGACCTCCGCGCCCGCCTCCTGCACCACGTCCCGGCCGAAGTCCCGAACGAGCGCGGCACGCACCGCGTCGGGTCCGCTGGACCGGGTCGGGCCAGGGCGGCCCTGGCAGGCCAGCGTGGCCCCGGAGCGGCCCGTGAGCGCGGCGGCGAGCAGCGTCGCGTCCGGCTCGTGCTTGGCGTACGCCTGCGGGAAGCCGCTGCGCTGCACGCGCTGCGCGGCCACGGTCAGCGGCAGCCGCGTGTAGCCGGGCACCTTGTCCAGATGGTCGTAGAAGATCCCCGCCGAGTAGGAGGGGTCCATGATCTCCTCCGGTGTGCCCCAGCCCTGCGAGGGCCGCTGCTGGAAGAGGCCGAGGGAGTCCCGGTCGCCGAAGTCGATGTTGCGCAGCGCGGACTCCTGGAGCGCGGTGGCCAGCGCGATGGTCACCGCCCGCTCGGGCATGCCGCGCCCGGTGCCGACGGCCGCGATCGTCGCCGCGTTCACCGCCTGCTCCGGCGTGAACCGGTACGACGCTCCGTCGCCCTTGCCGGAGACGACCTCGCAGCCCGGACCCGAGGTGCCTCCGGTGAGGTACTGCACCGAGAGGTAACCCGCGAGCGCGAGCAGGACCACGAAGGCCGCCCCGAACCGGAGGAGGCGGCCACGACGCTTGGAAGAGGGGGGAGGGTGCGGCACGCCTACAAGGTACTGGAGGCAGGCGGGACTGGTGAGGCAGGTGTGAACAATGCGGGGCGGCGGTGCGGCGGTTCGCCGGGTTAGGGTCGATCGCATGGCCGACAACCCGCTTGATCTCACGCTGGACGCCGCGCGCCTGACCGCGCGACTCGTCGACTTCCCCTCGGAGAGCGGCACCGAGAAGCCGCTCGCCGACGCGATCGAGGCCGCACTGCGGGCCCTGCCGCACCTGACGGTGGACCGTCTCGGCAACAACGTCGTCGGGCGCACGAACCTCGGGCGCGCGCAGCGGGTGATCCTGGCCGGCCACATCGACACGGTCCCGATCGCCGGGAACGTCCCCTCGCGGCTCGACGAGGACGGCGTCCTGTGGGGCTGCGGCACCTGCGACATGAAGTCCGGAGTGGCGGTCCAGCTGCGCATCGCGGCCACGGTCCCCGCCCCCAACCGCGACCTGACCTTCGTCTTCTACGACAACGAGGAGGTCGCCGCCGAGCTGAACGGGCTCAAGCACGTCGCCGAGGCGCGCCCGGAGTGGCTGGCCGGCGACTTCGCCGTGCTGCTCGAACCCTCCGACGGCGAGGTCGAGGGCGGCTGCCAGGGCACGCTGCGGGTGCTGCTGAGGACCACGGGCGAGCGGGCCCACTCCGCGCGCGGCTGGATGGGCTCCAACGCCATCCACGCCGCCGCGCCGATCCTGCGGCGGCTCGCCGAGTACCAGCCGCGTCATCCGGTCATCGACGGCCTGGAGTACCGCGAGGGCCTCAACGCGGTCGGCGTCCTGGGCGGGGTGGCGGGCAACGTCATCCCCGACGAGTGCGTGGTCACGGTCAACTTCCGGTACGCCCCCGACCGCACCGAGGAGGAGGCCGTCGCCCACGTCCGTGAGGTGTTCGCGGACTGCGGGGTGGAGGAGTTCGTGATCGACGACCACAGCGGCGGCGCCCTGCCGGGGCTGAACCACCCGGCCGCGGCGGCGTTCATCGAGGCGGTCGGCGGCACCCCGCGCCCGAAGTACGGCTGGACGGACGTCTCACGCTTCTCGGCGCTCGGCATCCCCGCCGTCAACTACGGCCCCGGCAACCCACACTTGGCGCACAAGCGCGACGAGCGGGTGCAGACGGCCAAGATCCTCGCGGGCGAGGAGCGTCTGCGGGCCTGGCTGACGGACTGACCATCGCGGACATACCGACGTCCCCCTCTCGTGACCCCCGCGGATCTACGCTGAGGTGGAACGTCACGCAAGCGGAGGGAGCGTACATGCCAACAGGGAATCCCGAGGGCAAGAAGCGGCCACCGGACGAGCAGCGACTGGGACCGGTCCTCCGGCGGCGCGGTCAGGTCCAGGCGAGCACCACGGACCAGCGGCTGCTGGACGAGCGCGCCCCCTCGGACTGGGTCCACACCGACCCCTGGCGCGTGCTGCGCATCCAGTCGGAGTTCATCGAGGGCTTCGGCACGCTCGCCGAACTCCCGCCCGCCATCAGCGTGTTCGGCTCCGCGCGGACAGCGGTGGACTCGCCGGAGTACGACGCGGGCGTGAAGCTCGGGCGGGGCCTGGTCGAGGCGGGCTTCGCGGTGATCACGGGCGGCGGCCCGGGCGCGATGGAGGCGGCGAACAAGGGCGCTCTCGAGGCCGGAGGCGTCTCGGTGGGCCTGGGCATCGAGCTGCCCTTCGAGCAGGGACTGAACGCCTATGTCGACATCGGCCTCAACTTCCGGTACTTCTTCGTCCGCAAGATGATGTTCGTCAAGTACGCGCAGGGCTTCGTCGTCCTGCCCGGCGGCCTCGGCACCCTGGACGAGTTCTTCGAGGCCCTCACCCTGGTGCAGACCCAGAAGGTCACCCGCTTCCCGATCGTCCTGTTCGGCACCGCGTACTGGGGCGGCCTGGTCGACTGGCTGGAGAACACCCTGATCGCCCAGGGCAAGGCGGCCCAGGCGGACCTCACCCTGTTCCACGTCACGGACGACGTGAGCGAGGCGGTGGCCCTGATGTCCAAGGAGGCGGGCCGCTAGCCCCGTCCTGCGGGCGGCCAGAACCCGCACGGCGGGCGACCTGCGCCCGCACGCCCGGGGCTACTGGCACCCGTACGACCGGCGCTACTGGCGACGGTACGGCGGGGCACTGGCGCCTGTGCGGCGCTTCCGAGCGTCTGCACAGCGCGGGGCCGGGGCGACGGGGCTCCGGCACTTCTCGCGGTGGGGCACTGGCTCCGTGCGACCGGTCGCCGGCGCCTGCACGGCGCGGCTCTGGTGCTCGTACGGTGCGGCACTGGCGCCCGTGCAGCGGGGCCAGTGCCGTCTGTACGGCAGGGTTCGTGCCCGCGCGGCGGGGCTCCGGAGTCTGTGCGGCGGGGGACTGGGGTCCCGGTTCTACGCCAGTCCCCGTCGGGCCACCGCCGGGGGCCGGTGGCCCGCGATGGTCGCCACCATGTCCAGTACCTGCCGGGTCTCGGCCACCTCGTGCACCCGGTACACCTGGGCTCCCAGCCACGCCGAGACGGCCGTCGTCGCCAGTGTCCCCACCAGCCGCTCCTTCACCGGCTTGTCCAGCGTCTCGCCCACGAAGTCCTTGTTGGACAGCGACACCAGCACCGGCCACCCGGTCGCGACCATCTCGCCCAGCCGCCGCGTCGCCTCCAGACTGTGCCGCGTGTTCTTGCCGAAGTCGTGCCCCGGATCGATCATCACCGACTCCCGCGGCACACCGAGCGCCACCGCCCGCTCGGCCAGCCCCACGGTCACCCGGAGGATGTCGGCCATGACGTCCTCGTACGTCACCCGGTGCGGCCGGGTCCGCGGCTCCGCGCCGCCCGCGTGCGTACACACCAGGCCGGTCCCGTAGCGCGCCGCGATCTCGGCGAGCCGCGGGTCCACCCCGCCCCACGCGTCGTTCAGCAGGTCGGCCCCCGCTTCGCACACGGCCTCGCCGACATCGGCCCGCCAGGTGTCGACGCTGATGACCACGTCCGGGAACCGCCGCCGCACCTCGGCCACGAAGCCGACCGTCCGCCGGGCCTCCTCCTCGGCGCTCACCTCGTCACCGGGCCCGGCCTTCACCCCGCCGATGTCGATGATCGCGGCCCCCTCGGCGACCGCCTGCTCCACGCGCGCGAGGGCCGGCTCGTCACGGAACGTCGACCCCTGGTCGTAGAAGGAGTCCGGGGTCCGGTTGACGATCGCCATGATCACCGGCTCGTGCGCGTCGAATTCGCGCCTGCCCAGCCTGAGCATCCCCTGTGACCTCTCCTCTTCTTCCCGGTCCTGCCCGGCCGTGCCCGGTCTTTCCCGGCCATCGGCCGTCTGCGACCCTAACTGTCAGCGTCGCATGGCACGATCGGACCCTGACAGATACGACAGACTCCGTGGGGACCGAGCGATGGTTATGTTCTTCTTCCTGGTCGTCGCGCTCGCCGTCGTGGTCGCCGCGGTGACCCTGGCGGTGGTGGGCGGCGGCGAGGGAACCGGGCCGCTGCCCGAGGCGGCGCCCGAGCGGCTCCTGGACCCGCTGCCGCCGGACCGCCCCGTGGACCGCCAGGACGTGGAGAGCCTCCGCTTCCCGATGACCGTCCGGGGCTACCGCATGGCGGACGTCGACGAGGCCCTCAGCCGGATCGGCGCCGAACTCGCCGAGCGCGACGCGCGGATCGCCGACCTGGAGTCCGCGCTGGCCGGCGCCCGGGCCGCGGCCGCCCACGTCCACCTGACCAAGCCCGAGCAGGAGGACCAGCGGTGACGGACGACACCCCGACGCCGGGCGCCGCGACCGCCGGCCCGGACGGCGCCCCGCGCTGCCCGTGGGCGCTGTCCGCGGCGGAGTACGTGGCCTACCACGACGAGGAGTGGGGCCGCCCGGTCCACGGCGACGACGCGCTCTACGAACGTCTCTGCCTGGAGGCCTTCCAGTCCGGCCTCTCCTGGATCACCATCCTGCGCCGCCGCACCGGCTTCCGCGCCGCCTTCGCCGACTTCAAGATCGCGGCGGTGGCGGACTTCACCGACGACGACCGGGAGCGGCTGCTCGCCGACCCGGGCATCATCCGCAACCGCGCCAAGATCGACGCGACGATCGCCAACGCGCGCGTGCTCGTCGACTGGGCCCCGGGCGAACTGGACGCCTTCATCTGGTCCCACGCCCCCGACCCCGCCACCCGCCCGGTACCGAGGACCCTCTCCGACGTTCCGGCGGTCACTCCCGAGTCCACGGCCCTGTCGAAGGCCCTGAAGAAGCGCGGTCTGCGCTTCGTCGGCCCGACGACGGCGTACGCCCTGATGCAGGCGTGCGGCCTGGTCGACGACCACCTCGCGGACTGCGTGGCGCGCCGCCCCTGACCCGGCCGGGGGCGGCACCGACCCGCGTCGCGGTCAGCGGCCCAGATACGCCGGCTTCTCCTTGTTCACGAACGCCCGCACGGCGATCGCGTGGTCCTCGGACTGCCCCGCCCTGGCCTGGAGCTCCTCCTCCTTGAGGAGGGTCTCCTCCAGGGAGTGCGTCAGCCCGTGGGCCACCGCCTCCTTCAGCGCCGCGTACGCCACCGTCGGGCCCTCGGCCAGCGCCCGCGCCGTCCGCTCCGCCTCGGCCCGCAGGTCGGCGGCCGGCACGACCCGGTTGGCGATGCCCAGGTCGAGGGCCTCCTGGGCGGTGATACGGCGCGGGAAGAGCAGCAGGTCGGTGGCGCGGGAGGGTCCCACCACCCGCGGCAGCGTCCACGAGATCCCCGAGTCCCCGGCGAGCGCGACGCCCGCGAACGAGGTGTTGAAGGACGCCGTGTCCGCCACGATCCGGTAGTCGGCGGCGAGCGCGAAGCCGAAGCCCGCCCCGGCGGCGACCCCGTTCACCGCGGCGACCACCGGCTTCCGCGCCCCCGCCAGCGCCCGCACGATCGGGCTGTAGTGCTCCCCCACGGTGCTCATCACCTGCCCGGACCCGGTCTCCCGGTCGGCGGCCAGCAGTCCGATGTGCTCCTTGAGGTCCTGGCCCACGCAGAACGCCCGGTCCCCGGCGGCGGTCAGCAGCACCGCCCGCACGGCGTCGTCGTGCGCCGCCTCCCGGGCCGCGTCCCGGAGGGCGACCTTGGCGTCGACGTTCAGCGCGTTCATCGCCTCGGGGCGGTTCAGCGTGATCGTCGCGAGTCCGTCGCTCACCTCGTAGAGCACGGTGTCGGCCATGGGGCATCCCCTCCGGTGTCGCCTCGTCGACGTACCGCTCGGTGCGTCGTGGTCCGTCGCGGTCCGAGGACAGCATGACGGAGATCACCGGGCAGGGCGCGGCCCCGGCATGTGACCTGCGTCAAAGAATTCCGGCGCGTCCGCGGCCGGCGGGCGGACGCGTGGGCGCGCAGTATCGCAGCCACATCGCCGAATTGGGTGGTTTTGCTCGCGCGCGTTGCCCAAGCGATGCCAACTGATGTTGGTCATCGGGTCCTGGGATGCGGGATAATGGCTTGGAAGCAATGTGTTCGATGCCGGTGTCGCGTGTCCTGTGCCGTTCTGGGCAGGGACCGTGCGCGTGCCCTTTCGGTGGGCCGTCGGCTTTGACGATGAGCTGGGTTTCAGGAAGGGGAACGAGCATGGCGGCCATGAAGCCGCGGACGGGTGATGGCCCGCTCGAGGTGACCAAGGAGGGGCGGGGCATCGTCATGCGCGTTCCGCTCGAAGGCGGCGGTCGGCTCGTCGTCGAGTTGACCCCTGACGAGGCCGATGCGCTCGGCGACGCCCTCAAGAAGGTCGTCGGCTGACGCGCAAGCGACCATACCCTTTCAGTTGCCCCGGCATCGTACGCGGTGTCGGGGTCGCTGTCTTTCCAGGGGTGCGCGACGCGCGGGTGACGGGGGCGCTCAGCGCTTGACGGCGCACAGGAGTCCGTCGCCCACCGGCAGCAGCGACGGCGTCAGATCGGGGCTCTCGCGCACCGTGCGCAGCAGTTCCCGCAGCCGCACGACCTCCGTCGGCTGCGGTCCCGAGTCCACCGTCCGCCCGTGCGCGAAGACACCCTCGAAGGCGACGAGGCCTCCCGGTCTCAACAGGCGCAACGATTCAGCGAGGTACTCGGGGAACTCCAGCCGGTCGCCGTCGCAGAACACGAGGTCGTATCCGGCGTCCGCGAGGCGGGGCAGCACGTCCAGGGCGCGGCCGGGGATGAAGCGGGCGCGGTTGCCCGCGAAGCCGGCGGCGCGGAAGGCCTGGCGGGCGAACTGCTGGTGCTCCGGCTCGGGATCGACGGTGGTCAGCACCCCGTCGGGGCGCATGCCGTGCAGCAGGTGGATCCCGGAGACCCCGGTGCCGGTGCCGATCTCCGCGACCGCTTTCGCGTCCACGGTGGCGGCCAGCAACCGCAGCGCGGCGCCCGCGCCGGGCGACACCGAGCGCAGCCCTGCGTCACGGGCCCGCTCACGGGCCCAGCGCAGCGCGTCGTCCTCGGCGACATAGGCGTCGGCGAACGCCCAGCTCGTCTGCCGGTTGCCGGTAATGACCCTCTCCTGTCCCGTGGTTGCCTGGGCGTGACTGTATCCGCTGGGGCCGGGAACCCGCAGATGGGACCGGTCGTTTGAAGGGGTGAGGAAGTGACAGCGGGCGCGACGGCGGTGTGGACGGGGGGGTATGGGATGGATGGGGACACGGAGCAAGTGCTGACGCAGCCGCACCAGCCGGACCAGCACGTGTCAAATTCTCGTAAAACTGCTTATCCGGAGCTAACGGGCGAGGTGGCTATGGTAGGGGCTCCACTGGACACCACCAGAGCCGACAGGGGAGGTGCGGCTGCGCCTGTGGATCGGGGAGGAGTGCTGCGGCGCTTTCTCGGATCGGCAGGCAGGCCGAAATCCGTGACCAACACCGCTGCCGACGTGACCCACGCCACCGAATCCGCCCAGACCGCGACCTTCTCGACCGACGCGGACGGGCAGGCGTGGACTCCGCCCACCTGGGAGGAGATCGTCAGCACGCACAGTGGCCGCGTCTACCGCCTGGCCTACCGCCTCACCGGCAACCAGCACGACGCCGAGGACCTCACCCAGGAGGTCTTCGTCCGCGTCTTCCGCTCGCTGTCGACGTACACGCCGGGCACGTTCGAGGGCTGGCTGCACCGCATCACCACGAACCTCTTCCTGGACATGGTCCGCCGCAAGCAGCGCATCCGCTTCGACGCGCTGGGCGACGACGCGGCCGAGCGGCTGCCCAGCAAGGAGCCCACGCCGCAGCAGCTCTTCAACGACGCGCACTTCGACGCGGACGTCCAGCAGGCCCTGGACACCCTCGCGCCCGAGTTTCGTGCCGCGGTCGTCCTGTGCGACATCGAAGGACTGTCGTACGAGGAGATCGCCGCGACCCTGGGCGTCAAGCTCGGCACGGTGCGCTCCCGTATCCACCGCGGCCGTTCGCAGCTGCGCAAGGCTCTCGCGCACCGCTCGCCGCAGGCCCGGGCGGGGCGCCGCGGCTTCGTGGCCACGGTCCCCGCGCTGGGGGGAGGGGGCGCGCCCGCGTGAGTGGATCACGACCTGACCCCGCGGGACGTCTCGCGGAGCAGCACCTGGGAGACCGGCTCGCCGCCCTCGTGGACGGCGAGCTCGGTCACGACATGCGCGACCGTGCCCTGGCGCACGTGGCCACCTGCCCGAAGTGCAAGGCGGAGGTCGACGCGCAGCGCCGTCTGAAGAACGTCTTCGCCCAGGCGGCCCCGCCGCCTCCCTCCGAGAGCTTCCTGGCCCGCCTCCAGGGTCTCCCGGGGGGTGGTACCGACGGCGGTGGCGGTTCACCGCTGGGCGGGGGAGGGCTGCCCGGAGGGTTGTCGTCCCGCTCCGGAGTGTTCGGGGTGAACCGCGGCGAGCGGTTCGAGTTCGGCTATGTGCCGGCCCGCCCGCATCCCGCCGACCCCGTGGAGGACCGCGGCTTCCGGATCCACCCCGTGGGCCGTGCCGACAGCGAGCGGTCCGCCTCGCGCGGGCTGCGGTTCGCGTTCGTCGCCGCCGGGGCGGTGTCGCTGGCCGCCCTCGCCCTGGGCGGGATGACCACCGGTTCGGCGGGTGACACCGCCGCGGAGGCGCGCGGTGGCTCCGGGAGCGGCAGCAATGTGACTCCGGCGCGCACGGTGGGCACGGGCGCCGCATCGGGCTCCGACACCGCGCGGCGCCGCCAGTCGGCCGCGCCGCAGTCGGCACAGGGGCAGCGATCGTCGGGCTCGGCGCAGGCGGCCTCGACGCCGCTGGCCGCACCGCTGCTGCCGGGGGCCGTGCCTCCCGGCGGGCAGGCGCAGGACGTGATGCATCCGCTGACCACCCCGGTGCTCGCCGGAGCGGCCGTGATGTCCCCGCTGATACGTCCGCTCACCACGACCCCGCCCATCTCCCTGACCTCGTGGTCCGCCGACCCGGACTACATGGCCCCGGGCCTGCTCGGCGCGCCCTCCCCTTCCGCCTCCTCCCGTACCACGCACTGACCGGTCCCTGCGCGGCGGTCCGGGAACCTGGTTGAATCCACGGTGGTCGCGCCCATGACATCGGTCGGGGCGCGGAGTCGACGCCGTGCCGCGTCCCGCTGTGGGGAGAACATGAACGAGGGCAAGCCCACGAAGTCCGCCCGCCCGAAGTGGTGGAGCCGCTCAGTCCCTCCGGACGCCCGGCCGGAGGGCACGCCGGCGCCGGACGCGTCGGCCGACGAGGCTTCCGACGGCGGCATGGCAGCGGGTGCGGCCTCCACCCAGGGCTCGGACCCGGGCTCGGCCCCCGTACGGACCACGGTGCCCGGACCTGCCGTCGGGGACGGTGACTACGAGCTGGAACGCCCGCTCCCGGCTTCCAGCGACTTCGAACTCGCTCAGCCCCGTGCGCCGTTCGCCGGGGTGGAGGACACCCACCTCGGGGCGGCGGACGCACCGGCGGCGCCGGCGGTGCCCGGCGAGCCTGCCGCGCCGGCGACTCCGGCCGGTCCCGGTGTCCCCGCCGTCTCCGCCGAGACGGGCGCCGACCGGCCCGTGGAGGGCCCCTCCGGGCCCGGCGACTCCTCCGGCGGCCCCGGCGAGCGTTCCAGCCCCCTGCACGACCCCGACCCCTACAGCACCCCTCCGTACGGCGAGCCCGGACCCTGGGCCCCCGCGCCACCGGTTCAGCACCCGGCGGCGACACCCGCGCACTCCTCCGGCACCCCGGCCGCCGCCCCCCACGGCTCGCCTGCCGCGGGCGCCCAGCCGTACGGTCCGGCCCCCGTGGCGGCTCAGCCGGGTGCCCCGGTTCCCACGCCTCCGGCGCCGCCCGGCCCGCCCTCGCCGCCGCAGGCCGCCGCGCCCCAGGGCACGCCCGCCCCGGACGCCCAGCCGTACGGTCCGGCGCCCGTGCCTTCCGGCCCGTCCTCGCCGCCGCAGGCGCCGGCCGACGCATCCACGGCCGGGGCCGTATCGCCGTGGGCGTCCCCCGAGGACGCCGTGCCGACGGGCCCACAGCGAGGGGCGCCGCTCGGAGCCGACCCGGCGCACGGCGCGCCCGCTCAGGCGGCGGGTGACGGGCACGGCGTGCCCGCTCCCGGCGCCGGTGGGGCCCACCCCGGTGCCGGTGTCTCCGCCGGTCCCTGGGGGCGTTACGACCCCTGGGGTGCCGTGCCGTTGCAGCAGAGCGGGAGCGGCGTGCTCAGCACCGAGCAGCGGCACCGACGGGTCACGCGGGCGCTCGTGGGCGGGGCCGTGGTGCTCGCGCTGGTGTCCGGTGCGCTCGGCGGGCTGGCCGGGGCGTACGTCGAGCGCAACGGCGGCCTCCGCACCGTGGAGCTGCCGCAGGCCGGGAAGGAGCCCGCCGGGCGCGCCCCGGACAGTGTCGCCGGGATCGCCGCCCGCGCCCTGCCCAGCGTGGTGACGCTGCACGTCAGCGGCTCCGGCGAGCAGGGCACCGGCACCGGGTTCGTGCTCGACGGCCTCGGCCACGTCCTCACCAACAACCACGTCGTCGAGAACGCCGCCTCCGGCGGCGACATATCGGTGACCTTCAGCGGCGGCCAGACCGCCAAGGCCAGGATCGTCGGCCGGGACTCCGGCTACGACCTCGCCGTCGTCCAGGTCCGCGGCGTGCGCGGCCTGACCCCCATCCCCCTCGGCAACTCCGACAACGTGCAGGTGGGCGACCCGGTCGTGGCCATCGGCGCGCCCTTCGACCTCGCCAACACCGTCACCTCCGGCATCATCAGCGCCAAGGAGCGGCCCATCACGGCCGGCGGCGAGAAGGGCGACGGCAGCGACGTGTCCTATGTCGACGCCCTCCAGACCGACGCCCCGATCAACCCCGGCAACTCCGGCGGCCCCCTGCTCGACTCCCGGGGCCGGGTCGTCGGCATCAACTCCGCGATCCGCTCCGCGGACACCGGCTCCGACCTGCAGACCGGCCAGGCAGGCTCCATCGGCCTGGGCTTCGCCATCCCCGTCAACCAGGCCAGGCGCGTCGCCGAGGAACTGATCAACCACGGCAGGGCCAGCCACCCGGTCATCGGGGTGACCCTGGACATGAACTACCCAGGCGACGGAGCCAGGGTCGGCACCAAGGGCCGGGACGGCGGCCCCCCGGTCACCCCCGGCGGTCCCGGCGCCAAGGCGGGCATCAGGGCCGGAGACGTCGTCACCGCGGTGGACGGCCAGCGCGTCCACTCGGGCGAGGAGCTGATAGTCAAGACCCGCGCCCACCGCCCCGGCGACCGCCTGGAGCTGACCGTCGAACGCGACGGAAAGGCACGGAAGGTGTCCCTGGTACTCGGGTCTTCGAACAACAAGTGACGCAAAGCGTGCGGAACCGGCCGGAAAGCTCGTCGTGTACACGCAGTCCGACACCTCGGGGCGGTACCGGTCCGGCACGTGGGACGGGTACCGTGGACCCGGCCCGGACCACGGACAGCCCCACACAGACCGGACCACCCGAGGGCCGAGGACCGAGGACATCGCAAGGAGCTTCAGGTGTTCAATGACATAGGACCGCTCGAGCTGCTGACGATCATCATCGTGGCCGTGCTCGTGTTCGGCCCCGAAAAGCTCCCGAAGGTCATCCAGGACGTCACGCGCACGATCCGGAAGATCCGCGAGTTCTCGGAGAGCGCCAAGCAGGACATCCGCAGTGAACTCGGCCCGGAGTTCAAGGACTTCGAGTTCGAGGACCTCAACCCCAAGACGTTCATCCGCAAGCAGCTGGAAAGCGACGAGCTGGGGCTGAAGGAGATCCGCAACGGCTTCGACCTGAAGAAGGAGATGGCCGAGATCACGGACGCGGTCAACGGCAACGAGCACGACTCCGCCGCGTCCTCCTCGTCCGCGGGCTCCCCGGGTCCGTCCGGCGGCCGGATCGACATGACCAAGAAGCCCGGGGGCCTCGGCCAGGACGAGCGTCCGCCCTTCGACGCGGACGCCACCTGAGCCGCTGAGCCGCGTCCCGTGTGACGCGTTTCACGCCGCGCGCGGTCCGTGCGCGGCGCGAAACGGCTGTACCCGCGCCCCACGCGCCGAGCGGTTTCCCGGCTGCCCGAAGCGGGATGGATATGCTGCCGAGTTGTTGTGCGGACTGGACGAGTACGCCCGAAGGGGGGCGGGCCGCCCCGGTTCGACGAGAGCGAGGAGGCGTCCGGCACATGGAGACGACAAGTCGGGCAGGCGCGCAGGCGTCTGCCGCGGAGGGTGGCCAACAGTCCCCCTTCGCCCGGCGTACGGCCGACGGCTACCTGCTGGCGCCTTTTCCCTGGTACGGCCTCGACGAGGCCTTCACGGGGCCGCGCTGGCTGATGCAGGTCGGGACCTCGGCGGACGGTGCCGTGGAACACGGTTCGACCGGGCACGGTGACGAGCCGTCCGTACGCAACGAGTTCGTGTCCGGGTCGCCGGACGAGCCCAAGGAGAGGTTCGCGGTCGTCGTCACCGTCGCCGCCCACCCCGAACGGCGCCTCGCCGACGGCACGGGCCAGCTGGAGGCCACCTCGGTCTCCTCGGCGGCCTGGCTGGCCGCGGTGGGCCTGCTCTCCTTCACCTGGCCCGGGCAGGTGGACCACACCCTGCGGGACGACTGGCTGGAGCAGCAGACGGAGACCGCGTGGGAGCTGGCCGACGATCTGTCAGGACCGGCGTGGGCGATGCTCTCGCTGCCCGTGGACGGCGTCCCGACCCCGTTCCACTACCGGGAGTCGGAGTTCGGCTGGGTGCTCGCGGGTTCGACCTCCCAGGGGGTCCACCTGGGGGCGTACGGCAGGGGAATGAGCGCGTACGGGCTCGGCTTCGCCGTGATCAAGGACATCGGCGCGTACGCCTGACGCCCCGCGGCGGGCGGACACGACACGAAAGGGGCGCCGTCCACGAGGGACGGCGCCCCTGCCGCCGTGCGGGCGGTACGGGCCGCGGACGGCCCCGTACGGCCTAGAACTTGTTCTTCGGGGTGATCCCCAGCGACAGCCCCGCGAGGCCCCGCTGCCGGCCGGCGAGCTTGTCGGCGATGTCCCGCAGGGCCGATCCCGCGGGGGAGTCCGGGTCGGTGATGACGACCGGCTTGCCCTCGTCGCCGCCCTCGCGCAGGCGGACGTCGATCGGGATGGAGCCGAGCACCGGGACCGTGGCGCCCGTGGTGCGGGTCAGGCCCTCGGCGACCACCCGGCCGCCGCCCGTGCCGAAGACGTCGACCATCTCGTCGCAGTGCGGGCAGGGCAGGCCGGACATGTTCTCGACCACGCCGACGATCTTCTGGTGGGTCTGGACGGCGATGGAGCCCGCCCGCTCGGCCACCTCGGCCGCCGCCTGCTGAGGCGTCGTCACCACCAGGATCTCGGCGTTGGGCACCAGCTGGGCCACGGAGATCGCGATGTCGCCGGTGCCGGGCGGCAGATCCAGCAGGAGGACGTCCAGGTCGCCCCAGTACACGTCCGCCAGGAACTGCTGGAGCGCGCGGTGCAGCATCGGGCCGCGCCAGACGACCGGCGCGTTGCCCGGGGTGAACATGCCGATGGAGATGACCTTCACGCCGTTCGCCGACGGCGGCATGATCATGTTCTCGACCTGGGTCGGGCGGCCGTCCACGCCCAGCATCCGCGGCACGCTGTGGCCGTAGATGTCGGCGTCGACCACGCCCACCTTCAGGCCGTCGGCGGCCAGCGCCGCCGCCAGGTTCACCGTCACCGAGGACTTGCCGACGCCGCCCTTGCCGGAGGCGACGGCGTAGACGCGGGTGAGGCTGCCGGGCTTGGCGAAGGGGACCTCGCGCTCGGCCTGGCCGCCGCGCAGCGCGGTCGCCAGCTCCCGGCGCTGCTCGTCGCTCATCACGTCGAGCGTGACGTCGACCCGGGTGACCCCCTCGACGCGGGAGACGGCGTCGGTCACCCGCTGGGTGATCGTCTCGCGCATCGGGCAGCCGGAGACCGTCAGGTAGACGGTGACCGCGACCGCTCCGTCCGCGCCGATCTCCACCGATTTGACCATGCCGAGTTCGGTGATGGGCCGGTGGATCTCGGGATCGTCAACCGTCGCCAGAGCTGCGCGCACCGCGTCTTCCGTAGCCATAGGACGATGGTACGGCGCCCCGTGCGGCCCCGGGGACCCCGTCAGCGGTCGTCCATGTCACCCGCGCGCGGGTGATCCGCCGGGAATACACCGTGCCGGCGGTGCCCGTCGACGGTGCGCTCCTCCAGTTCCTTGGCCAGGTCCTGGAGTTCCGAGCGCATCCAGTCGCGGGTGGCCACCTCGCCCAGGCCCATGCGCAGCGCGGCGATCTCACGGGTCAGGAACTCGGTGTCGGCGATCGACCGCTCGTCCTGCTTGCGGTCCTGTTCGAGGTTGACCCGGTCCCGGTCGTCCTGCCGGTTCTGCGCCAGCAGGATCAGCGGGGCGGCGTAGGAGGCCTGGAGGGACAGGGCCAGGGTCAGGAAGATGAACGGGTACTCGTCGAACCGCAGATGCCGGGGCGCGGCCACGTTCCACAGCACCCACACGATGATCATCACCGTCATCCAGACGATGAACCGCCCGGTGCCCAGGAACCGCGCGATGCGCTCGGACAGCCGCCCGAAGGCGTCCGGGTCCCACTCCGGCAGCAGCCGGCGCCGGGGCGGGCGCGGCTGGTCCAGCCGGCCGGACCGCGGCCGTCCGGCGGCGGTGGCCCCCACCGGGAGCCGCTCGCGGGTGCTCTCTCGCTCAGCCGCCATGCGTCGCCGCCCCCTCGTCCAGGTCGTACTCCGTCTGCCGCCAGTCGTCCGGCAGCATGTGGTCCAGGACGTCGTCCACGGTGACCGCTCCGAGCAGCGCCCCGGCCTCGTCGACGACGGGCGCCGCCACCATGTCGTAGGTCGCGAAGAACCCGGCGACGACCGGCAGCGTGGCGTCGGGCGGGAGGGGCTGCAGATCGTCGTCGAGGATCGAGCCGACGAGGGTGTAGGGCGGGTCGCGCAGCAACCGCTGGAAGTGCACCGTGCCCAGGTACTTCCCGGTCGGGGTGTCGTCGGGCGGGCGGCAGACGTAGACCTGGGCGGCCAGCGCGGGGGACAGGTCGCGGTTGCGGACCCGGGCCAGGGCGTCGGCGACGGTCGCGTCCGGGCGCAGGATGATCGGCTCGGTCGTCATCAGACCGCCCGCGGTGTGCTCCTCGTACGACATCAGCCGGCGCATGTCGGCCGCGTCGGCGGGTTCCATCAGCCCCAGCAGCCGCTCCTGCTCCTCCGCCGGCAGCTCGGCGAGCAGGTCGGCGGCGTCGTCCGGGTCCATCGCCTCCAGCACGTCGGCCGCGCGCTCGCCCTTCAGCTTGCCGAGGATCTCGATCTGGTCGTCCTCCGGGAGCTCCTCGAGGACGTCGGCGAGCCGGTCGTCGTCCAGCGCGGCGGCGACCTCGGCGCGCCGCTTGGCGGACAGGTGGTGCAGCACGTTGGCCAGGTCGGCGGGGCGCAGCTGCTCGAAGGTGGCGAGCAGGCTCTCCGCGCCCTGCCCCTGCTCCTCCAGCGAGAAGCCGGTGACCGCGGACCACTCCACGGTCAGTGCCTCCCCCCGGTTGCGCCGGAACGCGCCGCCCTTCCTGCCCTTGCGGACGAAGACGCGGTCGACCTCCCAGTCCCGGCGCGCGGGCAGCTGCTGCACCGACATGTCCAGGACGGTGACCTCCTCGCCGGTCTCCACGAGCGTCACCCTCCGGTCCAGCAGCTCGCCGAAGACGAGGCGTTCGGTGGGCCGCTGCTCGAAGCGGCGGACGTTGAGCACGCCCGTGGTGATGACCTGGCCGGACTCGATGCCGGTCACCCGGGTCATGGGCAGGAAGATGCGCCGCCGGGTGGCGAGTTCGACGACCAGTCCGAGCAGACGGGGCGGCCGGCGCCCGACGCGCAGCATGACGACCAGATCGCGTACGCGTCCCACCTGGTCGCCCGTCGGGTCGAAGACGGCGACTCCGGAGAGGTGCGAGACGAAGATCCGGGGGGCGCCCGCTGCCATGGCTGCGCCTCCTTTGCGCGGCTGTGTGGTGCGTGTGGTGCGTGTCGTGTGTGCCGGGTTTCTTTTCCCAATTGCCCGCTCAGGTGCGCTTCAGGCTAGCCCGTCCACCTCGGATACGCCCTGGTGAGGGTCCGGACGAGCCGGTTCCGCCGGGCGTGCGCGGCCCCGGTACGCTGCCGTACGCCGTTTGAGGACACCCGTCGGAAAGGCAGCTCCCCCTGTGACCGTGATTCCCCAGGGCCGTACCCGCCGGACCACGCTGACGAGCGCGTTGTGTGCCCTGGTCGTCGCGGTCGCGGGTCTGACGGGGTGTTCCGGGGACGATCCGGACGCGGGCACCAACGGGGTGGGCAAACTGCCGGCCGAGAAGATCCAGGCGAGGACGAAGGCGGCGGCCGCCACCGCGGACACCGTGCACCTGTCCGGGAACGTGGTCAGCAACGGTCGTACGTACCGGATCGACATGCGTCTGAAGGACGAGGGCGGCACCGGCTCGGTCACCTCGCAGGGGACGGCCTTCGGGCTGCTGCGGATCGGGGAACAGCTCTACCTGAAGGCGGACGCCGGGTTCTGGGGCCAGGTCGACGGCAGCGGCAAGGCCACCGGGGCCGCCGACAAGCTGGACGGCAAGTATGTGAAGGTGCCGCAGGGCGATCCCTCGTACCAGCGGTTCAGCGGCTTCACGGACAAGGACGTCCTCCTCGACGGGCTGCTGACGCTGCACGGCACGCTGGCGACCGACGGGCACCACGAGCAGGCGGGCGTCCGCACGATCCGCATCACCGGCGGCAAGGGCTCCGGCGGCACCCTGGACGTCTCCCTGGAGGGCACTCCCTACCCGCTCCGCCTGGTGCGCGCGGGCGACGCGGGAACGCTGAGCTTCTCGGACTGGGGCAAGGACTTCACCCTGGCCCGGCCGGAGAAGAGCGAGACGGTCGACTACGGCAAGCAGCTGCCGACGTCCTGACTCCCGTTCCCCGGAATGGGGGCTACTTCCGCCGCTTCCGCTTCACCAGCAGCCGCGGCAGCCCGTCCGGGGCCGGTCGGCGGGTCGTCGCCGGGGTGGGCAGCGGTGCCTCGGCCAGCGAGTCCTCCGGCAGCGGCGCGGTCGTCCCGGTGGGCTCCAGGCGCAGCACCCGGCACTCGCGGGCCCAGCGCGCGGTCATGGCCTCGCCGTCGGGCGCGTTGAGCCGCTTCCCCTTCAGCTCGGCCACCGCCTCCTGCCACCGCGGGGAGTCCGGCGCGACCTCGACGACCCGCGCGGCCCAGGTGACCAGGCGGCCGCCCTTGTCCTTGCTGCGGACCGTCACCTCGGCGCCGGCTCCGTCGGCCAGCCCGGGCAGCGGCTGCTCGCCGGGCCCGTCGCCCACCACGCATGCCGCGCCCTCGTGCCAGACGTGCCACAGGGCGCGGGCCGGGACGCCGGGGCCCTTGACCCAGACGAGGCCGGACTTCTTGGTGGCCTCCTCGACGAGGGCCTGGTCGAGCAGCTCGGTGTTCATGGCAGAAGAGTAACGAGCCCGCTCACAGCCAGCCGTTGCGCTTGAGCGTCCGGTGGATGCCCAGGCAGATCACGGCCGTGAGGCCCAGGATCAGCGGGTAGCCGTACTTGAGGTGCAGCTCGGGCATGTACTTGAAGTTCATGCCGTACACACCGCAGACCATCGTCGGCACGGCGATGATCGCGGCCCAGGCCGTGATCTTCCGCATGTCCTCGTTCTGCGCGACGGACGCCTGCGCCAGGTTGGCCTGGAGGATGGAGTTGAGCAGCTCGTCGAAGCCGACGACCTGCTCCTGTACGCGGGCCACGTGGTCGGCCACGTCCCGGAAGTACTTCTGGATGTCCGGGTCGATCAGCCGCATCGGACGCTCGCTCAGGAGCTGCATGGGCCGCAGCAGCGGCGACACCGCCCGCTTGAACGCCAGTACCTCGCGCTTGAGTTGGTAGATCCGGCCGGCGTCGGTGCCGCGCGGGGTGCCGCCACGGCCCGGCGAGAACACCTCCGTCTCGACCTCGTCGACGTCCTCCTGCAACGCGTCCGCGACCGCCATGTACCCGTCGACGACGTGGTCCGCGATGGCGTGCAGCACCGCGGAGGGGCCCTTGGCCAGCAGCTCGGGGTCGTCCTGCAGGCGGTGCCGCAGCGCGCGCAGGGAGCCCTGGCCGCCGTGCCGGACGGTGATGAAGAAGTCCCGGCCGGTGAAGCACATCACCTCGCCGGTCTCCACGATCTCGCTGTTGGGCGTGAGCTCGTCGTGGTCGACGTAGTGGATGGTCTTGAAGACCGTGAAGAGCGTGTCGTCGTAGCGCTCCAGCTTGGGCCGCTGGTGGGCCGTGACCGCGTCCTCCACGGCCAGCGGGTGCAGCCCGAACTCCGCGGCGATACCGGCGAATTCTGCTTCGTTCGGCTCGTGCAGGCCGATCCACACGAAGCCCCCGTCGCGCCGCACCTGGCGCATCGCCTCCGGAGGGGTGAGCGGCCGGTCGGTCGGGACCCGGGAGCCGTCGCGGTAGACGGCGCAGTCCACGATGGCCGAGGGGGCCGCCGGGTCGCGCGTGGTGTCGTACGCCCCGTCGTCCCGGCGCGGGGCCGGGCGGGAGGTGCGGACCACGGAACGCAGGTCGCGGATCATCGACATGGCGGGCTCCTTCGCAGCGAGCGACGAGCGGCCGAGGGCGGTCGGAACTGCCCGGAATGAGGACGTGGGGGCCTCAGGGATGTTTGGCACGTCCACAAAGCGGGGAGCACCGCACCGTCACGGTGGCGAGCTTCGTCACTGACAGATCAGACAGATCAAAACGAAACGAAGTGCTCTTCCGTATGACGTGCGCGAAGGCACGAACGCGAGAGGTGGCGACCGACCGGAGTCAGAGCGACGACATCAGCGGCGGGAAGAGCGGGTGCTACTGCACGGTCGACTTCGATCCATGACAGCCCCACCTCCTCCGGCCGGTCCCTCGTAAGGGAGTCCCATCGGCGCCGGGGCCGGATCAGGGCCTCCCCAGGGTCGAACACCTGGGGGGCACCCCGTTGCGCGCTGCCCCGGACGACCGGCCCAGAGTATCAGCAGCCCGGTGTGTCAAGGCGCCGCTTTGCCTGCCGCTGACGAGTTCTATGCTCGCCGCATGGCTGATGTTCTTCCTCTGGTAGAGGCCCGGTTGCGTTCCGCGCTGGGCGAACCGGACGCCCGCGCCGCGGTCACCTTCCTCGGCACGGACCGGCTCGAGGTGCTGCGCTTCCACGAGGGGGACATCGTCCGGTACGCCACCCTCGGCATGTCCGCCCGGCCCATGACCGACCCCACCGCGCTGGTCGCGGATCCGGTCGAGGGGCCGCGCGCCGAGCTGGTCCTCTCCGTCCGCGCCGGCCTCGCCGACACCGACAAGGTGCTCCGCCCGCTCGCCGTGCTGGGGGCGTCTCCGCAGGTCGAGGGCGTGGTCGTGGCGCCGGGCGCCTCGCTCGACGTGGGCGAGCCGCTGTGGCCCGGCGCGCCCTTCACCTCGGTCCTGGTGGCCGAGCCGGGCGGCCTGGTGGAGGACCTGGAACTCGACGAGCCGCGGGACCCCGTACGGTTCCTGCCGCTGCTGCCGATGACCCCGAACGAGGCCGCCTGGAAGCGGGTGCACGGCGCGCAGGCACTGCGGGAGCGCTGGCTGAGCCACGGGACGGACCTGCGGGACCCGGCCCGCGGTTCCGTCCCGCTGGAGTGAGCCGGAGTGAGCCGGAGTGAGCAAGCTCACCAACAGGCCGTCGGCCCACGTCAGTTGACGAAGGCCGTGACGCTGTCCTCGGCGGCGTGCCGCGGCTGCGGCTCCTCCGCGGTGGGGGTCCCCCCTGCTCGAGCGGAGTCGAGAGCCTGGGGGACGGTGAGGGCCCGACGCCGGACCGCGACCACCAGCGCGCCCACCACCGCGGTCGCCCCCGCGACCAGGAACGGCACGTGGAGGTCGGTCCACTCCGCGATCTTCGGCGCGAGGAAGGGCGCGGCGGCCGCGGCGAACCAGCGCACGAAGTTGTAGCCCGCGCTCGCCACCGGACGGGGGGCGTCCGACACCCCGAGGGCCAGCTCTGTGTAGACGGTGTTGTTCACGCCGATGAACGCGCCCGACAGGACGGTGCAGACGACGGCGGTGGTGTGGTCGCCGTAGCCGAGCACGACGACGTCGGCGGCCAGCAGCACCAGCGAGCCGCCGAGCACCTTCAGCGAGCCGAACCGCGCCTGCATGAGCGGCGCCACCACCACCGAGAACAGCGCGAGCAGCACCCCCCAGGCGAAGAACACCGCCCCCGACTTGTACGGGGTCATGTTCAGCACGAACGGCGTGAAGGCCAGCACCGTGAAGAACGTGTAGTTGTAGAAGAACGCCGAGGCCGCCGCCGAGGCGAGACCGCCGTGGCCGAGCGCCTTGACCGGGTCCAGCAGGGACGTCTTGCGGGCGGGCCTCGGCTGCTCCTTCAGGAACGCCGTGATGCACAGGAAGCCGACGGCCATCAGGAACGCGGTGCCGAAGAACGGATAGCGCCAGCTCGCGTTGCCGAGCAGCGCGCCGACCAGTGGGCCGCAGGCCATGCCGAGGCCGAGCGCCGACTCGTAGAGCAGGATCGCCGCCGCGCTTCCCGCCCGTCGCCCACCGGCCCCTATGGGATTCGCCGCGCCGACGATCACCGCGAGGGCGGTGGAGACGAAGAGCGCGTTGCCGAGGCCCCAGCCGGCCCGGAAGCCGACGAGCTGGGCGACGGAGCCCGAGGTGCCGGCGAGTCCGGCGAAGACCACCACGAGGGCGAGGCCGAGCAGCAGGGCCTTGCGGCCGCCGATACGGCTGGAGACGAAGCCGGTCACCAGCATCGCGACGGCGGTGATCAGGAAGTACGAGGTGAAGAGCAGGGAGACCTGGCTCGCGGTGGCGTTCAGGCCCTTGGCGATGGAGGGCAGGATCGGGTCGACGAGCCCGATGCCCATGAAGGCGACGACGGACGCGCCGGCCGTCGCCCAGACCGCCCGGGGCTGCCGCAGAATGCCTCCCGCGCCCGCGTCGAACGGGTCTTCGCCCTCCGCGGGACCCCCTGTGCTGCTGTGCATGCTGACTCCTCCGATCGTTGCTATTTACACACAATAAGTTAGCTACCCTAATTGGTGCAACATGCATCTAGTTGGTCGTGGCCGGGCGGCCGGGCCGGACGGGTGATCGTCCTTGACGTGGCGCTGCCGGGGTAGGACCGTGGGGCCCTATGAGGGGCGAACCCAGTTGCCCGAAGTGCGGTGGCCGGGTCAGGGCTCCCGGACTCTTCAGCGATTCCTGGCAGTGCGATGTGCACGGGACCGTGTATCCGCTGCAGCCCGTGATCCCGCCCAGCGTCGAAGCCCTCGGTGTCGTGGCGCAGCGCACCCAGGTGCCGGTGTGGATGCCGTGGCCGCTGCCGGTCGGCTGGCTGTTCACCGGCGTGGCCTACGCCGGGGACGAGCGCAGCGGCGGCCGTGCCACCGCGGTGGCCTGTTCGGGACCCGGGCCGCTCGGCGGCATGGGCGAACTCATCCTGGTCGCCGAGGAACTCGGCGTCGGCCTCGGCGCGCGCTACGCCGGCATCGACGGCCCGGACCCCGGCACCTATCTGGACGTGGAGAAGCCGCCCGACGCCAAGGTCCTGGCCGGCGGCCGCCCCACCCCGCTGTGGCACGTCTCCGGCGCCCCGGACGACCGGGCCGTCTTCGCCGGCGAGGCGCTCGGGCTGTGGCTGTGGGCGGTGGTGTGGCCCGAGCAGTCCGGGCTGCTGATGTACGACGAGTTGGTGCTGGCCGACCTGCGGGACGCGGGCCCCGAACTCGAACTGGTCCCGTGCGGGGCCCTGTCGCCGCGACTGCTGCATCCGTAGGGCGTGCGGGGGCCGCCGTGGGGGTCGGGCGGGCCTCCGTGGGGAGCGCGAGCCGCGCGGGCTGCGCGAGCCGTAGGGGGCGCTCGGCGGTCGCGGGTGTGACAGAACACCAGTCGGGGCCCGTTATCCTGGGGTGTCCCCTTCCGTCCTGTCAGAGCCTGGAGTCCGTGTCGTGCGCATCGACCTGCACACCCACTCCAGCGCGTCCGACGGCACGGACACCCCGGCCGAGCTGGTGCGCAACGCCGCCGCGGCCGGTCTGGACGTCGTCGCCCTGACCGACCACGACACCACCCGCGGGCACGCCGAGGCGATCGCCGCGCTCCCCGAGGGGCTCACCCTGGTCACCGGCGCCGAACTCTCCTGCCGGGTCGACGGCATCAGCATGCATCTGCTGGCCTACCTCTTCGACCCCGCGGAGCCCGCGCTGCTCGCCGAGCGCGAGCTGGTCCGCGACGACCGGGTGCCCCGGGCCAAGGCCATGATCGCCAAGCTGAACGCGCTGGGCGTGCCGGTCACCTGGGAGCAGGTCGCGCGGATCGCGGGCGACGGTTCGGTCGGGCGGCCGCACATCGCCACGGCGCTGGTCGAGCTCGGCCTGGTACCCACCGTGGGCGACGCCTTCACTCAGGAGTGGCTGGCCGACGGCGGCCGCGCCTGGGTCGCGAAGCACGAGACGGATCCCTTCGAGGCGATCCGGTTGGTCAAGGGCGCGGGCGGAGTGTGCGTCTTCGCCCACCCGGCGGCGGTCAAGCGCGGTCGTACGGTGCCGGAGGCCCGTATCGCGGAGATGGCCGCGGCCGGGCTGGACGGCATCGAGGTCGACCACATGGATCACGACCCCGACGCCCGGGCACGGCTGCGCGGCCTGGCCGGCGAACTGGGGCTGCTCACGACCGGCTCCAGCGACTACCACGGCAGCCGCAAGACCGTCTCGCTCGGTGAGTTCACGACGCATCCCGACGTGTACGGGGAGATCACGCGGCGGGCCACCGGGGCGTTCCCGGTGCCGGGGGCCGGCGGGGTCTGAGGCCCACCGCTCCCGCTCTCACGTCACTTCTCTTCCGCAAGGCCTCTCACCGATGTTCGACGCTGCCGTTTTCGGCTCCCTGTTCCTCACCCTTTTTGTCATCATGGATCCCCCCGGGATCACCCCGATCTTCCTCGCGCTGACCGCCGGACGACCCGCCAAGACGCAGAAGCGGATGGCCTTCCAGGCCGTCTGCGTGGCCGGCGGGGTCATAGCCGTCTTCGGTGTGCTCGGCAACCAGATCCTGGGCTACCTGCACGTGTCCGTCCCGGCGCTGATGATCGCCGGCGGACTGCTCCTGCTCCTGATCGCGCTCGACCTGCTCACCGGCAAGACGGACGAACCCAAGCAGACCAAGGACGTCAACGTCGCGCTGGTCCCGCTCGGCATGCCGTTGCTCGCCGGTCCCGGCGCGATCGTGTCCGTCATCCTCGCCGTGGAGAAGGCCGGCGGCGTGGCGGGCCAGATCTCGGTGTGGTCGGCGATCCTCTCCATCCACGTGGTGCTGTGGCTGGTCATGCGCTACTCGCTGCTGATCATCCGGGTCATCAAGGACGGCGGCGTGGTCCTGGTGACGCGGCTCGCGGGCATGATGCTCTCCGCGATCGCCGTGCAGCAGATCATCAACGGGGTCACGCAGGTGATCCGGGGCGCCTGACCGCGCGCATGCGCGAAGCCCCCGTACGGCAGCCGTACGGGGGCTTCGAAGTATCCGCGGTGATCCGTTCCTGTTATGAGGCCGTGGTCTCGGCCGGGCGGATCCACAGCCGCTGTCCCACAGCGGCGGCCTGCTGAACGATCCTGTTGACGGAGGCGGCGTCCACGACAGTGCAGTCCACGGGCGTACCGTCGACCTCGTCGAGTCGCATGATTTCGAAGCGCATTGCCTCTCCCTTCGTCTGGTCATCCTCCTGAGGAGAACTACTTGGCTTCACTCGGGTACAACGGACTGCACCGTGCAAACATTCCCTACGCTAAAGAAATTTTTCGAGTGACTAATGAGTGACCGGTAAGGCAGCTTCAATTGACCGACTGGGACCGGTTGTGTTCACAGCGTGACCGCCGGGACAATGGAAGGCGATGAACGGTGACCTCGGGGCGCTGAGCGCCCGCATCGACCGCACCAACGAGTTGCTGCAACGCATGCTCGCCGAGGTGGCGAAGACGCCCTCGACCCACGCGATCTTCGTGGACGCCGGGTACCTCTACGCGGCGGCGGGGCGGCTGGTGGCTGGGACGGAGGACCGCCGCGCCTTCGACCTGGACGCCGAGGGGCTGATCGACGCGCTCATCGACCGGGCGCGTACCGTCTTCGCCGACAGCCGGCTGCTGCGCGTCTACTGGTACGACGGCGCCCGCCGGCGCATCCACACCGCGGAGCAGCAGTCGATCGCCGAACTGCCGGACGTCAAGGTCCGCCTGGGCAACCTCAACGCCAACAACCAGCAGAAGGGCGTCGACTCCCTCATCCGCACGGATCTGGAGTCACTGGCCCGGCACCGCGCCATCAGCGACGCGGCGCTGCTCGGCGGCGACGAGGACCTGGTCTCGGCGGTGGAGGCCGCCCAGGGCTACGGCGCCCGCGTGCACCTGTGGGGCATCGAGGCCCCCGAGGCCCGCAACCAGGCCGAGCCGCTGCTCTGGGAGGTCGACAGCCAGCGCACCCTCGACCTGGAGTTCTTCAAGCCGTACGTCTCCCGGCGCACCGCGCCCGCCTACGACCCCGCCCAGACGGCCCGCCCGACCCGTGAGAACGTCCGCTTCGTGGGCGCGCAGATCGCCGCCAAGTGGCTCGCGGCGCGCGGCCGTGAATCCGTGTTGGAACTGCTCCCCGGCCATCCGTATCTGCCCGGTTCGGTGGACCAGGACCTGCTGGTCGAGGCCGAGGGCATCCTCCAGTACTCCCTGCGCGGCCAGGCCGACCTGCGGCGCTCGCTGCGCGACGGCTTCTGGGAGCACCTTCAGGCGCAGTTCTGACTAGCCGGCCGCCCCGGTGGCGCCGTCCCAGAAGGCGGCGAGGGCACGGGCGGTGGCGAGCGGCTGGTCGCAGTTGGGGGAGTGCTCGGCCCCCTCGACGACCGTACGCAGGGCGCCCAGTCGCCGGGCCATGTCGTCCAGGAGGGGCACGGGCCAGGTGTCGTCCCGCGCGCCGGAGAGCACGTGGAACGGCAGCGGCCGGGCGGCGAGTTCGGCGACGCGGTCCGGCTCGGTGCACAACTGGAGCCCCGTTGCGAGGAGTTGGGCGGGCTTGTGGCCCAGCCAGCGGTGGCGCAGGTCTGCCTGGTCGCCGAGGCCCGCGTCGAGTCCGGCGCCGGTGTCGGTCTCCTCGGGCGGCTCCGTCGCCAGGATGACCTCCCACACCTCGGCCATCGACATCACGCCGAGCGCGTCCCGCAGCAGTTTCACCCGCTGCTGCTGGGAGACGGAGATCTGCGCCGGGCCGGAGGCCATCAGGGTGAGCGAGGCGAAGGAGGAGTGGTCGAGGAGCACGGCCGCGCGGGCGATCTGCCCGCCCAGCGAGTGCCCCAGCAGATGCACCGGCGTGCCGAGCGCGTCCGCCTGCGCGAGGACGTCCCGCGCGAGTTCTTCCTGTGCGTACGCGGACTCGTCGTCCACCGGTCCGTCCGACTCGAACTGCCCGCGTCCGTCCACGGCCACGGTGCGGTACCCGCGCGCCGTGAGCGGCTCGTGCAGCGGGTTGAAGTCCTCCTTGCTCCCGGTGAACCCCGGCAGCAGCAGCGCGGTGCCCCGCGGCTCGGCACCGGCCGCCACGGCCATGTCGACCACGGCGAACTCGCCGCGCGCGGTACGCAGCCGGTAGGCACGCGCCCCCGGCGGCGGGACGAACGTAGGAGGCCTGCTCATGCGCCGAGGCTATCGGTCACGACGCCTTCGGGGGCACCGGGACGGCAGTTCGAGTGAAGCAGCCGAGGTCGGACGACCGGGTGAACCGACAGCCGGGACGCGCCGCGTACGGGCGGCGGGCCGCGGGGTGTACGGGCGTCCGTGGGCTCCGGTGTGGTGGCCGGCCCTGCCGGCGGTCTCCATCGTCGCGTTGCGGGTGCGGCGTGGTGGGTTGGGCGGTCGGGGTGAAGCGGCGGCCGGGTACGCCGACGGCCCGGCCTCACTCGGGGTGGACGGGCCGCGGGGTGTACGGGCGTCCGTGGGCTCCGGTGCGGCGGCCGCCTTGGCGGCGGCGCGCGCCGGGATCTCGGCGGTGTGCGCCGTCGCGTTGCGGGTGCGGCGTGGTGGGTTGGGCGGTCGGGGTGAAGCGGCGGCCGGGTACGCCGACGGCCCGGTCCCACTCGGGGTGGGGCCGGGCCGCAGGGGTGTACGGGCGTCCGGAGTGCCGGTCAGGCGTCCGTGGGCTCCGCCGTGGTGGCGGCCTTGGCGGTGGTCTGCGCCGGGATCTCGGCGGTGTCCACCGCCGCCTTGGCGGCGGCCGCCGTCTTGCGCGTACGGCGCGGCTTCGGCTCGGCGACCGCGTCGGCGGCCTCCGCGGGGGCCTCGGCGGTCTTGCGGGTGCGGCGACGCGGCTTGGCCTCCGCCTCGTCGGCCTCCGCCGTCGCCGCGACCGACTTCCGGGTGCGGCGCGGCTTGGCCTCGGCGGCTTCCGGCGCGTCCGCGGTGGCCGCGGCCTTGCGGGTGCGGCGGGGCTTGGCTGCCGTGGCCTCGTCGGCGACGGGCGCGTCGCCCGTCTCGGCGGTCTTGCGGGTCCGGCGACGCGGCTTGGTCTCCGCCTCGTCGGCGGTGTCCGCCACGGCCTCGGTCGCGGCCGCCTTGCGGGTGCGGCGGCGCGGCTTGGCCTCCGCGCCCTCGGCGGCGTCGACCGCCGCCTCGGCGGCGCTGTCCGGTCCGTCGGCCACCTGCGCCGGGATCTCCGCGGCGACCGCGGCGACGGCCTTCCGGGTGCGGCGGGGCTTGGCCTCGGCGGTGTCCACGGCGGCTTCCGCCGCTTCCGCGGTGACCGTGGCCGCAGTGGCCTTGCGGGTGCGGCGACGGGGCTTGGTCTCCGCCTCGTCGACGACGCCCTCGGCGGCGGTCGGCGCGGTTTCCGGCGCGGTGGCCGTGGTCTTGCGGGTCCGGCGGCGCGGCTTGGTGTCCGCCTCGTCGACGACGTTCTCGGCGGCGTCCGCCGCGGCCTCGGGTGCGGTCGCCGCCTTGCGGGTGCGGCGGCGCGGCTTGGCCTCGGGCTGGTCCCCGGTGGACTCGGCCGTGTCCAGGGCCGCCTCGGCGGTGGTCTCGGCCGGAGCCGCCGGTTCCGGGGCGGCCTCGGTGCCGGTCCCGGCCGGGGCCGTCGTGACCGCCTGCTCGGCCGACTTGCGGGTACGGCGGCGACGCGGCTTCGCGGGCGCCTCGGCGGCGTCGAGAGCGGGGCCCTCGGCCGTCGCCACCGCGGACTCCGCGGGCTCGACGGTCTCCAGCGGCTCGGACGGTGCCGTCGGCTCGCCGGCTGTCACCGGCTGCGCGGGCGCACCGCCGCGCAGACGGCGCCGACGGCGCGGAGTACGCGTGCCGGACGCCTCTTCCACGACCGTGCCCTCGACGGGCGCGGCGTCGGCCGGCGTACCGGCGGCCGGCGTGACCGCCGCCGAGTCCAGCGGCGCCCCGCCACGGGTGCGGCGCCGACGACGCGGCGTACGCGCCGGGCGCTCACGGTCCGCGGAGTGATCACGGTCCGCCGGGCGTCCCTCGTTCCGGCCGCCCCGGCCACCGCGACCGCGCGCACCGCGGCCACCGGTCTCGCCGAGGTCCTCCAGCTCCTCCGCATCCAGCCCGGCGCGGGTGCGCTCCGAGCGCGGCAGGACGCCCTTGGTTCCCTCGGGGATGCCCTGCTCGGCGAAGAGGTGCGGCGAGGAGGAGTAGGTCTCGACGGGGTCGTTGAAGTCCAGCTCCAGCGCCTTGTTGATGAGCTGCCAGCGCGGGATGTCGTCCCAGTCGACCAGCGTGATCGCCGTACCCTTCGCGCCCGCGCGGCCCGTACGGCCGATGCGGTGCAGGTACGTTTTCTCGTCCTCGGGCGACTGGTAGTTGATGACGTGCGTGACGCCCTCGACGTCGATGCCGCGCGCGGCGACGTCGGTGCAGACGAGCACGTCGACCTTGCCGTTGCGGAATGCGCGCAGCGCCTGCTCGCGGGCGCCCTGGCCGAGGTCGCCGTGGACCGAGCCGGAGGCGAAGCCGCGGCGCTGGAGCTGCTCGGCGATGTCGGCCGCCGTGCGCTTGGTCCGGCAGAAGATCATCGCCAGTCCGCGGCCGTCGGCCTGCAGGATGCGGGCGACCATCTCGGGCTTGTCGAGCGAGTGCGCGCGGTAGACGAACTGCTTGATGTTCGCGACCGTCGCGCCCTCGTCGTCCGGCGCGGTGGCACGGATGTGCGTCGGCCGCGACATGTAGCGGCGGGCCAGACCGATGACCGCGCCCGGCATGGTGGCCGAGAACAGCATGGTCTGCCGCCTGGCCGGCAGCATGTCGATGATCTTCTCGACGTCGGGCAGGAAGCCCAGGTCGAGCATCTCGTCGGCCTCGTCGAGCACCAGGCACTTGACGTGCTTCAGGTTCAGCTTCTTCTGGCCGGCCAGGTCCAGCAGGCGGCCCGGGGTGCCGACGACCACGTCGACGCCCTTCTTCAGCGCCTCCACCTGGGGCTCGTACGCCCGGCCGCCGTAGATCGCGGTGACGCGCACGTTGCGCACCTTGCCCGCGGTCAGCAGGTCGTTGGTCACCTGCACGCACAGCTCGCGTGTGGGAACGACGATGAGCGCCTGCGGGGTGTCGGTGAGGTCCTCGGGCTGCGCGCGGCCCGCCTCGACGTCGGCGGGGACGGTGACGCGCTCCAGGAGCGGAAGACCGAAGCCGAGCGTCTTGCCGGTGCCGGTCTTGGCCTGGCCGATGACGTCCGTGCCCGTGAGGGCCACGGGGAGTGTCATCTCCTGGATGGGGAAGGGAGTGATGATGCCGACGGCTTCCAGGGCCTCGGCGGTCTCGGGAAGGATCCCGAGTTCTCGGAACGTCGTAGTCAGGGTGCTGCCTCTTCTGTGTGCGCGGTGCGAGGCGAGCGCGGGGGTCGTGTCTGACCGTGCCGGGGACGTCGGCCGCCCACGCGGGCGGGCCGTGTGGCACGGGACCACAGCCGACGCTCTAGCGCTCGAACCGCTTGGAGGTCCCTCCGATCGTCGTACGCACAGTGCCGTACGGTCAGGGAGGGCTGTCGGGTCGGAGCCGATCGGGCCACCGACCGGGCATCCTCATGCGTGCGGCCTGTCGACGTACGCCGAAACACGACGGCGTACTCAGCAGGCGCATTACCACCATACCCCGGAAACGCGCACACGTGATGGCCGATTCGGTCACGTAGTCGTCGTCACACTGGTTCACCAGGTCCTTCGCAGGCGCGGAGAGCGGGCTATTGTGCGCTTCATGACGAGCTCTGACAAGTCTGACAACGCCTCCGACACGCCCGCCGAGCCCACCGGAATCGCCGCCCAGGACTGGGCGACGGCCGCCGCCGACCCGCAGTACCGCGCCGCGGTCGTGGACCTGCTCGGCGCCCTCGCGTACGGAGAACTCGCGGCGTTCGAGCGGCTCGCGGAGGACGCCAAGCTGGCGCCCACCCTCGCGGACAAGGCCGAGCTGGCGAAGATGGCGTCGGCCGAGTTCCACCACTTCGAGCGGCTGCGCGACCGGCTCACCGAGATCGGCGAGGAGCCGACGCTGGCGATGGAGCCGTTCGTCGCCGCGCTCGACGGCTTCCACCGGCAGACGGCGCCCTCGGACTGGCTGGAAGGGCTCGTCAAGGCCTACGTCGGCGACTCGATCGCCAGCGACTTCTACCGGGAGGTCGCCGTCCGCCTGGACTCCGACACGCGCGAGCTGGTCCTGGCCGTCCTGGACGACACCGGGCACGCCGAGTTCGCGGTGGAGAAGGTGCGCGCTGCGATCGACGCGGACCCGCGCGTCGGCGGCCGGCTCGCGCTGTGGGCGCGGCGGCTGATGGGCGAGGCCCTGTCGCAGTCCCAGCGGGTCGTGGCCGACCGGGACGCGCTGTCCACGATGCTCGTCGGCGGCGTCGCGGACGGCTTCGACCTCGCCGAGGTCGGCAGGATGTTCTCCCGGATCACCGAGGCGCACACCAAGCGGATGGCCGCGCTGGGCCTGGCCGCGTAGGCCCCGGCGGGAGGCGGTTAGGGGGTGCGCCGCCGGCGGCGTCGGATCAGGCCGGCGCCGACCGCCGGCGCAGTCTTCCCGCGGGGCGCACCAGCAGGGACAGCGAGGCGGCGGAGACGACCACCGAGCCGAGCAGTGTCGGCAGCAGGCTGCCGGAGCCCAGCGCGCTGTGGGTGACGAAGGCACCGAAGAGGCCTCCCGCGACACCGGTCGACTGCACCAGGAGACGCGACGGCAACCGGTGGGACAGGCGGTGGAACGCGGTCCAGCCGAGCAGCAGACCGATCAACGCGGAGACGAGCGCTTCCAAGAACATGTTGTTCCCTCCCACACGATCGGCCGGTGCCGGGCGGTCGTAGCCGGTCTTACCCCTGACCTGCGGAATGCAACCCTCCCTGGGCGCGGATTGTGCGCCACCCGTGAGTCGCCCGCGAAGCAGCCCGTGAAGTCGCCCGTGACGGCGGAACGCGGAAGGGGGCCACGCGGCTCTCCACCGCGTGGCCCCCTCCCGTCGTCCGATGACGCGGCGACTACAGCGCGCCGAAGCCCACCTTGCGCGGCGCCGGCTCACCGAGCTCGACGTACGCGAGGCGGTCGGCCGGGACCAGCACCTTGCGGCCGTGCTCGTCGACGAGGGTCAGCAGCTGCGACTTCCCGGCCAGCGCCTCGGACACCGCCCGCTCGACCTCCTCGGCACTCTGACCGCTCTCCAGAACGATCTCGCGGGGCGCGTGCTGCACGCCGATCTTGACCTCCACGGCTATGTCCCTCCGACGGTCAGTGAAGTGCGCGACCTTGCGCGCCGTACCTGCACACATTAGCCCGGTGAGGGGACGAACACGCTCCGCCCGGGAACGCCAGGAGCGAACAGCCTGCGGGAACAGAACTGCTGTACGGCGGTGCTCCGGCAGGGTGCGGTGGTGCCGCGGGTGGTCAGTGGTGCTGCTCGGCGCCGTGCAGCGGGAAACCGGCGATGCCGCGCCACGCCAGGGACGCCAGCAGCTGGACCGCCTGGTCGCGCGGGACGCTGCGGTCGCTGTGCAGCCAGGAGCGGGCCACCACCTGGGCGAGTCCGCCGAGGCCCGAGGCCAGCAGCATCGACTCCGCGCGGGAGAGGCCGGTGTCCTCCGCGATCACCTCGCAGATCGCCTCGGCGCACTCGTTGGTGACCTTGTCGACGCGCTCGCGCACCGCCGGCTCGTTCGTCAGGTCCGACTCGAAGACCAGCCGGAAGGCGCCGCCGTCGTCCTCGACGTACGCGAAGTACGCGTCCATCGTGGCGCGCACGCGCTGCTTGTTGTCCGTGGTCGAGGCGAGCGCGCCGCGCACCGACTGGATGAGCGCCTCGCAGTGCTGGTCCAGGAGGGCGAGATAGAGGTCGAGCTTGCCCGGGAAGTGCTGGTAGAGCACCGGCTTGCTGACGCCGGCGCGCTCGGCGATGTCGTCCATGGCGGCCGCGTGGTAGCCCTGCGCCACGAAGACTTCCTGGGCGGCGCCCAGCAGCTGGTTCCGTCGGGCACGGCGCGGCAGGCGAGTGCCACGCGGGCGTGCCGCCTCTGTCTGCTCGATGGCTGTCACGCCGCCTCCCAAAGTCGTCCACATGCGGTGTGCGCCGCGTCGCCATCGTACTTTTCGGTAACCGTGGTGTGCGCGGTGCGAGCGCAGGATTTCACGGACCGGACAGCGACAGAAGCGGCACAGAAGGTTTCAAACAGGCTCAAGGTGGGCATAAGGCTGCGCTCCTGCTCAGCGGCGGTCCTTCCCGTCACGCGTCCCGAGTGCCGCCCCACGCGCCACCTTGTGTGCCCCGTCCCTCACCGGTAGTCGTCCTCGTCGATGGAGACGCCCCGCGCCTGTTCGATGAGATCGGCCTCGTTGGCGCGGTCAGGATCCCCGGTGAGGGGTTCGTCGTGGTCCGGCGTGACGTCGGCGTGCTGCTCGGCGGCGTCGCCCTCCGGGGCCTCGACGGCGATCTCCGTGGCGTCCTCGTCCTCGTACGTCTCGGGATCGGTGGGGTCGAATGACATGCTGGGCTCCCTTCCTGCTGCATGCTGCGGAATGTCCCTGCGGATGTCCCTGGAAAAAGCAGGGGCCATGTGCGGGTGCCCTCTGTATGAGCGTAGGAGACACCCGTTGGCGACGCTATGCGATCCGTGGCCCGGACGGCGTCTCGCACGCGCATGATCTGTGACGGCTGACACAGGCGAACACATGAGTCACTGCGTGATCGTCTCGTAACATTGCCGCATGCCTTCGACCGAGCTGCCTTTCGTGCCGCCCGCCAACGTTCTGCCGAGGGTGGCACCCATCGGGGTCGAGGAGGGCGAACGGCTGCGCTCGGTCGAACTGCCGGGCATCACGCTGTCGGTACGCTCGCGGCCGCCCGCGCGGGAGGGACTGCCGCCCGCGCTGTACGTGCACGGCCTCGGCGGCTCCTCCCGGAACTGGTCCGCCCTGATGCCGCTGCTCGACGGTGTCGTCGACGGCGAGGCGGTCGACCTGCCGGGCTTCGGCGACTCCCCGCCGCCGGACGACGGCGACTACTCCGTCACCGGGCACGCGCGCGCGGTGATCCGCCTTCTCGACGCCTCGGGGCGAGGACCGGTGCACCTGCTGGGCAACTCGCTGGGCGGCGCCGTGACCACGCGCGTCGCGGCGTTGCGGCCCGACCTCGTGCGGACGCTCACGCTCGTCTCGCCCGCGCTGCCCGAACTCCGGGTGCAGCGCACCGCCCTGCCGACCGGCCTGCTCGCGGTGCCCGGCGTGACCGCCCTGTTCACCCGGCTCACCCGGGAATGGACGGCGGAGCAGCGGGTCCGCGGGGTCATGGCCCTGTGCTACGGCGACCCGGGACGGGTGACCGACGAGGGCCTGCGCAACGCGGTGGGGGAGATGGAGCGGCGGCTTCGACTGCCATACTTCTGGGACGCGATGTCGCGCTCCGCGCGCGGGATCGTGGACGCGTACACGCTGGGCGGTCAGCACGGCCTGTGGCGACAGGCCGAGCGGGTCCTCGCGCCCACGCTGCTGATCTACGGCGGCCGTGACCAACTCGTCGGCTTCCGCATGGCCCAGCGGGCGGCCCGTGCCTTCCGTGACTCCCGCCTCCTCACCCTGCCGGACGCCGGCCATGTGGCGATGATGGAGTATCCGGAGACCGTGGCCACGGCGTTCCGCGAACTGCTGCTGGACACGGGAGAGTTGGAGACCGGATCGATGACGGAACCGGGAGCGGGCGCCGAGGCCGGGGGCGATGGCGGGGAACGGACCGGCGTCGAGCCCGCCGGTGCCGGGGCCGACCACGTGGACCGGGCTTCCGGTGCGGGCGGCGGCGGTGGCGCTCGCGGTTCCGGGACGGCCGGTGGTGCCTCCGGTCCGGAGACCGGCGGAGCCCCCTTCGGCGCGAGCACGGGGGGCTGAGGGCCGAAGTGGGACGCCACAGCCGCCGCGGGCCCGCGCCCAAGGGCAAGGCCGCGAAGACGAGCACCGGCAAGGACGACAGCGCACCCCCACCGGGATACGGGCCGGGGAACGGCCATGAGGCGCAGGGCGGCCCGGAGGGCGGGGAGGCCCGCGAGTTCGGGGGCGGCGCCGGGCCCTGGCGAGGCCCGAGCGGTCGGCCGGGTCCGGGCCAGGCGCCCCTTCCCGGCCAGGTGCCCGGACAGCGGGCCGGAGCCGGCGGAACCGCGGGCCCGGCGTACGGAGGGCCCCGCCTCCACGACGGCACACCGGCCCACGGAACTCCGCGCTTCGACGGCCGGACTCCTCCCCGGGGCACCCCGCGCTTCGACGGCGGAACCCCTCCTCATGGGGTGCCGCACTTCGCGGACGGGACGCCCGCGCAGGGGATTCCGTGGGCCGCGGGCGGGGCCCCTGGTCCCGGCGGCCCGCGGCTGTCCGACGGGGCGCCGGCTCAGGGTGGACCCCGTCCGCCCGGCGGCACGCCCGCCCACGGAATGCCAGGTCCGGCCGACGGCACTCCGGCGCGCGGCGTTCCGCGAGTCGCCGACGGCACCCCCGCCGGGGGGATTCCCCGGGTTCGCGGTGGGCACCCGGAGCAGCGGGAAGCCGGCGGCGGTTGGGGACAGTTGGGGGCGGATGGCGTGGACGGGAGCGGAGCACAGGGGCCGACGGCCGCCGGTCTCGGCAACTCGACGGACCTCGGTGGCCCCGCCGCTCCCGCCACCTCCGCGCGTGCCCGCGCCCCCATTCCCCGGCAGCGGCGGGCGTCAGCCGCCGGGCCGCGGCAGGACTACCTCGACGCCTTCGGCGAGGACGACGACGTCTTCGCGCCCCGCGGTGACGCGCGCACCGCGGACCAGGGCGCGGCTCCCCCGTCCGGCCCGGCCGGGCCGGAGGCGGCGGACGGCGGGGACGGCGACGCCGCGCGACCGGCCGGCGAGTCCGCGCGGGTCACCGTGACCAAGGGGAAGACGTTCACCGGCATCGCCGCCGCCGCCGTCACCACCGTGCTCGCCGTCGTCGTCGCCGGACAGGTCGCCCACGACCGGTCCGACGCCGGGCTGCTCCCGCAGTCGGCCACCGACCGGGCGGCGCCCGACGCCGCCGGCATCGGGGGCACGGACACGGGTGCGCACGCCAAGGCGGCGCCGCCGAACGTGTCGGCGCTGACGTACGACCAGAAGATGAGCACGAAGTACCCGTTCAGCCCCACCTTCGAGGGGTCCGGCCGGTTCGACGCGGTGCCGGGCTTCGCCAAGGCGCCCGGAACGGGGCGCAAGTACACCTACCGCGTCGACGTGGAGCAGGGCCTCGGCCTGGACGGCGAGCACTTCGCCGCCGCCGTGCAGAAGACGCTCAACGACGACCGCAGCTGGGCCCACAACGGCGGCCGCACCTTCGAGCGCGTCTCCTCCGGCAAACCCGACTTCGTCATCACGCTCGCCGGCCCGGGCACCACGGCCACATGGTGCGCCAAGTCCGGTCTGGACACGACCGAGGACAACGTCTCCTGCGACTCGGCCGCCACCGAACGCGTGATGATCAACGCCTACCGATGGGCGCAGGGCTCGAAGACCTACGGCGACGAGATGTACGCCTACCGGGAGATGCTGATCAACCACGAGATCGGCCACCGGCTCGGCTACGGCCACGTCACCTGCGACAAGGACGGCGCGCTCGCGCCGGTCATGCAGCAGCAGACGAAGTTCCTGGACCACGACGGAATCCACTGCCTGCCCAACCCCTGGCCCTACCCGGGGAGCTGACCGGAGCCGGGCCGGCAGGGCCCGCGGTGTGACGTTTCATGTCCGGTTGATGTCCTGACGCGACGGAACGCCGTTCGCGCAGGAAAGTTACGACCGTTCACCCCTTTTGGTGGCGCGATGGACAACCGTCCATCGCGCCACCGTCATGTCCGCATACGTTCGTTCCGCTGCGAGCCGCCGTCGCGACGGCGGCTCCCCACACGGGACAGACGGGAGAGCGGGGGTGCACGCGTGCGCATCGGACTGGTGACGGAGGGTGGCTACCCGTATGTGAGCGGTGACGCCGGACTCTGGTGCGAACGGCTCGTGCGCGGGCTCGAACGGCACGAGTTCGACCTCTACGCGCTCAGCCGCAGCCGGCAGCAGGAGGACGAGGGGTGGGTGCCCCTGCCACCACAGGTCAGCCGGGTCCGTACCGCGTCGCCCTGGGCGGCCGAGGACGACGGCGCCGTGTACGGACGGCGTGCGCGCCGGCGCTTCGCCGAGTGCTACGGGGAGCTGGCGTCGGCGCTGGTCGCGGCGAGCGGCGGCGATCTGCGCGAGTTCGGCGAGGCGGGCAGGGCGGCGGGCAAGGGCGGCACCGGACTTGAGGCGGACCGTTTCAGCAGCGCGCTGTACGGCCTCGCCGAACTCGCCCGCGACGAGCGCGGCCTGGCGGGCGCGCTGCGCTCGGAATCCGCCGTCCGCGCGCTGGAACGCGCCTGCCGCGCGCCCGGCGCACCGCGGGCGGCGCGCGAGGCCCGCGTCCCCGATCTGCTCACGGTCGCAGCGCACCTGCGGCAGACGCTGAGCCCCCTGTCGCTCGACTGGTACGAGGACGACGGCCTCGGCGCAACCGACCTCTGCCACGCGGCGGCCGGCGGCACGGCGGCCCTGTCCGGACTGCTCGCCCACCACTTCACCGGCGTGCCCCTGCTGATCACCGAGTACGGCGTGCGTCTGCGCGCGCACTACCTCACCGCCGGCACCGACAGGACCGCCCCGGCCGTGCGGGCCCTGCTCGCCGCCTTCCACGGCGGTCTCGCCGCCGAGGTCTACCGGCGGGCCGCCGTCGTCACCCACGGCAACGCGCACGCCCGCCGCTGGCAGGAGCGCTGCGGCGCCGACCGCGCCAAGCTGCGCACCGTCCACCCCGGCATGGACGCCGCCCCCTTCGCCGAGGCCGGCGAGTCGCCGGAGGCCGCCGACCCGTACACGCTCGTATGGGTCGGCCGGGTCGGGCCCGCCAAGGACCTGGTGTCCCTGCTGCACGCCTTCGCCGAGGTGCACAGGCAGGAACCGAAGGCACGGCTGCGGATCGTGAGCGCGGGAACCGTTTCCGACGGGGCCGCCTACCTGGGCCACTGCAGGGTGCTCGCCGCCCAGCTCTTCCCCGACGAGGCCGCGGGGCCGCACACCGTCGGGGACAACCCGGTGTCCTTCGAGGAGATCGGGGGCCCGGAGGCGCCGACCCTCGCCGACGCCTACGCCTCGGGCGCCGTGGTCGTCCTGTCCAGCGTGGTCGAGGGCTTCCCGCTGGGCCTGGCCGAGGCCATGCTGTGCGGCCGTGCGACGGTCTCGACGGACGTCGGCGCGGTCGTCGAGGTCGTCGGCGGCACCGGGGTGGTCGTGCCCCCGCGCAATCCGCGGGCGCTCGCCGAGGTGTGCGTGAACCTGCTCCGCAACCCCGAGCGCCGTGCGCGCCTGGGCGCCGCGGCCCGCGCCCGCGCGCTCGAACTCTTCACCGTCGAGCAGAACATCGCGGCCTTCCACGGCATCTACCTCGAGGTCGTGTCGCACTGCCCGGTCCGGCGGGTCGTGCTCGACGAGACCGGCGAGCCGCTGCCGTTCGCCGCGCCCGCCGAGGCCCATGTGCCCGGCCGCTGGACCCGGGCCGCGGACCGCTTCGCGGCGCGCTCGCGCCCCAGTTGGGCCACCGGCTCCCCGACGGGGTGCGCGGGCCCCACGACCACCACGGAGGCTTCCCGATGACCGGCCCGAGAACAGAGGACCACCTCGCCACCCCGGCCGGCCGGGACGGTCCGGGCGACGGCTTCGACGGCGGGCCCGCCCTCGACCAGGGCCTCTCCGCACCCTCCCGGCGTGGTGCGGCCGACCCGGTCAAGGTGCTGATGCACCGTCACCGCGAGCTGTGCGAACGGGCCGTCGACCCCCTGGAGATCGCCGCGGGCCTGGAGGCCCACGGAGTCACCGACCGCACCGCCGCCCGCTTCCGCCACCGTGACGTCTTCTCACTCGCCGAGGAGATGTACGCCCGGATCGGCCGGGACACCGAGACACCCCCGCGGCACGAGGCCACCGCCGTGCCCCGGCTGGGCCTCGGCCCGGCCGCGTTCGGCCTGCTGCCCGGCGCCCTGTGCGCGGCCGCCGTCGCCGGGCTCCGCCTGACCGGGGGCCGGACCCGGCTGGGCGTCGCCGCGCTCGGCGTCGTGGCCGTGGGCCTGGCCCTGCGCGCGGTACTGCGCCGCGACCCGCTGAGCGCCGAAGGGCGTACGTCCCCCGCGCACACGCCCGGCACCCGCACCTGGACGTGTTGGCTTCTCGGCTACGCCCTCCTCGGCGACGGCCTGCTCGGCGCGGCCGTCGGTGGCGGGCCCGAAGGACTGCCCGACTTCACCGCGGCCGGAGCCTGGCCCCTGGCCACCGCCCCCGTGCTGGCCCTCGCCCTGGCCTGCGGACCGGCCGCCTGGACCACGCACCGCTTCACCGCCGGAGCCCGGCACAAGGTGACCACCAGCCGGGGCCTGGAGGAGTTCGCCGTATCCGTACGGCCCCTGCTGCTCGGCACGTTCGGCCTGTTCCTGTGTGCCCTGGCCGCCCTGCTCGCCGTGAGCGGCGCGGTCCTGGACGAGCCCGCCGGCTACTCCCAGGCCCTCACGCTGGGCGCGCTGCTGCTGCTCGCGCGCCTCCTCACCACGCACGGCTTCACCCACGCCCCGGCCGTCGCCCTCGGCGCCGCGGCCGCGTCCGAGGCGACGGCCCAGGCCACCGTCTTCGCCGCCCGCCTCCCCGGCTGCGGTGCGCTCGCCGTCCCGGTCGACACCCTCGTGTCCGCCTGGGGCCCCGGCGGCGTACCGGCCCTCGCCTGCGGAACCGCCGCCCTGGCCCTGCTCCTGCACGCGACCCGCACGCTGACCCGGGCCTCCGCCCATGCGTGGACGGAGCGGCAGTCGTGAAAGGCGCGGCAGCCGTCAGCGGGGCGGCGGCCGTGAGGGGCGCGGCTGCCGTGATGAGCGAGGGGCCGGCCCCGGTCACCCCCGCGTGCCCCCGTACGGCCGTGGACACGGACGCCGCCCGCGTTCCCCCTTCCGCCGCGGGCGCACGACCCAGTGCGGGCCCGCGACCCATCGCCGGAGCCCGTCGCACCACCCCCTAGAAGGAGAAAACCAGATGATCACCGCCCGATCCGGAGCGTCCGGAGCATCCGGAGCCACCGGAGCGCACACCCCGGGAGCCGCCCGATGAGGGTTCTGCTGATCGGAGCCAACGGATACCTCGGCCGTTTCGTCGCCGACCGTCTGCTCGCCGACCCGGCCGTCCAGCTCACCGCGCTGGGCCGCGGCGACGACGCCGACGTCCGCTTCGACCTCGCGGCCGGCAGCCCCGGAGCGCTCACCCGCTTCCTGGACGCGGTCCACCCCGGCGTCGTGGTCAACTGCGCGGGCGCCACCCGCGGCGGCGCCCGCGACCTCACCCGGCACAACACCGTCGCCGTCGCCACGGTCTGCGAGGCCCTGCGCCGTAGCGGCTGCGGCGCCCGGCTGGTGCAACTCGGCTGCAGTTCCGAGTACGGCCCGAGCCAGCCCGGCTCCTCCACGGCCGAGGACGCCGTGCCCCGCCCGGGGGGTCCGTACGGCGTCAGCAAACTCGCCGCCACCGAACTGGTTCTCGGCTCGGGTCTCGACGCCGTGGTGCTCCGCGTCTTCTCGCCGGCCGGGCCCGGCACCCCGGCCGGTTCGCCGCTCGGCCGGCTCGCCGAGGCCATGCGCCGCGCCATGCAGTCCGGGGACAGCGACCTCAAACTCGGCGGCCTCGGCGTCCAGCGCGACTTCGTCGACGTCCGCGACGTGGCCCGCGCCGTCCACGCCGCCTCCCTCTCGGCGGCCCAGGGCGTCATCAACATCGGTTCGGGCCGGGCCGTCCGGCTGCGTGACGCCGCGGCGATCCTCGCCCGCGTCGCCGGATACGGCGGCGCCCTGCACGAACTCGACGGCCCGCCCGGCGGCCACCTCAGGACCGCCATCGGGCACCCCCGCACGGAGGCGGACCACCCCGCCCCGGTCGCGTACCCGTACCCCGACGGCTGCGGCAGCTGGCAGCAGGCCGATGTGCGCACCGCCCGCGACCGGCTCGGCTGGCGGCCCCGGATCAACCTCGAAGAGTCCCTCGCCGACATCTGGATGGAGGCGGCATGCCGTATCTGACCAGCACCCCCGTGGGCATCCCGAGCACCACACTGCGCACCGGACTCGGTGTGCCCGGCTGGGCCCACCCCCTGCTCGCCCCGGCCGAGTGGAACGAACTCACCCGGCCCGGCACACCCCTTCACTGGGTCGTCCTCAACGTCGCCGACGGCCCCGGCGTCCAGCCCGACCCGCACTGTCTGGAGGCGGCGGGACGGCTGCGCAACGCGGGCGTCCGCGTCCTCGGCCACCTCGACGCCGCGCACGGCGCCCGCTCCTTCATCGAGCTGGTCTCCGAAGCGCGGCGCTACCTCGAGTGGTACCGGGCCGACGGCTTCCTGCTGGACCACTGCCCCGCCGACCGCGCCGGACTGCCCGAGGTCCGCCGGACGATCGACGCGTTGCGGGCGGTGCGTGACGACACCCACATCGTCCTCGGTCACGGCACCCACCCGCACCCCGGCTACGCGGAGAACGCCGACCAACTGGTGACCTTCCGCGGCTCGTGGAGCGCCTACCGCTGGTCGCAGGTCGCGCAGTGGACCGCCGATCACCCGCCCGAGCGCTTCTGTCACTTCGTGCACGGAGTCCCGCGCGGCCACCTCGACGAGGCGCTGCGCATCGCCCGCTGGCAGGGGGCGGCGACCATCTGGTTCACCGACCGCTCCGACCGCGACCGCACGGCCGGCCCCTGGGAGAACATGCCCGGTTACTGGGACGAAATCGTCTCGCGGATCGGACGAGGTGTCTCGGAATGAAGAAGGGCGTGGCAGTGTTACGAGGAGAACAACCGTAGTGTTTGACCGACCAACGGAGTCCCCGTGTCGCTGCCACCCCTGGTCGAGCCGGCTCCCGAGCTCACCGTAGACGAGGTTCGCAGGTACTCCCGCCACCTGATCATCCCCGACGTGGGGATGGACGGGCAGAAGCGGCTGAAGAATGCCAAGGTGCTCTTTGTGGGCGCCGGCGGGCTGGGTTCGCCGGGTCTGATGTACATGGCCGCGGCGGGCGTCGGCACGCTCGGCATCGTGGAGTTCGACGAGGTGGACGAGTCGAACCTGCAGCGCCAGGTCATCCACAGCCAGTCCGACATCGGCCGCCCCAAGGCCGAGTCCGCGCGGGACACCATCAGGGGCATCAACCCGTACGTGAACGTCGTCCTTCACCAGGAGCGGCTGGAGGCCGACAACGTGAAGGAGATCTTCAGCCAGTACGACCTGATCGTCGACGGCACGGACAACTTCGCGACCCGGTACCTGGTCAACGACGCGTGCGTGCTGCTCAACAAGCCGTACGTGTGGGGTTCGATCTACCGCTTCGACGGCCAGGCCTCCGTCTTCTGGTCCGAACACGGCCCCTGCTACCGCTGCCTCTACCCGGAGCCGCCGCCCCCCGGCATGGTCCCCTCCTGCGCCGAGGGCGGCGTCCTGGGCGTGCTGTGCGCGTCCATCGGCTCCATCCAGGCCAACGAGGCCATCAAGCTGCTGGCGGGCATCGGCGAGCCGCTGGTCGGCCGCCTGATGATCTACGACGCCCTGGAGATGCAGTACCGCCAGGTCAAGGTCCGCAAGGACCCCGACTGCGCGGTCTGCGGCACGAACCCGACCGTCACCGAGCTCATCGACTACGAGGCCTTCTGCGGCGTCGTCTCCGAGGAGGCCCAGGCGGCGGCCGCAGACTCGACGATCACTCCCAAGCAGCTCAAGGAGTGGATCGACGACGGTGAGAACATCGAGCTCATCGACGTCCGCGAGCCGAACGAGTTCGAGATCGTCTCCATCCCGGGCGCCCGGCTGGTCCCGAAGAACGAGTTCCTCATGGGCTCCGCCCTGGAGAGCCTCCCGCACGACAAGAAGATCGTCCTGAACTGCAAGACGGGTGTCCGCAGTGCGGAAGTCCTCGCCGTGCTGAAGTCCGCGGGCTTCGCGGACGCCGTGCACGTCGGCGGCGGCGTGATCGGCTGGGTCAACCAGATCGAACCGCACAAGCCGGTCTACTGACAGAGGGTCTCGCTCACCGGCGAGACTGAGGAAGCCCACGGCTCCGACCATCCCGGACGCCGTGGGCTTCTGCCGTCGCCGAGCCGCGGATGGACAGCGCGCCCCCTCGTCCGCCATGCTTCCCGGTCGGTGACGGGGCCGAACGACGGCCGCATGGGGTGAGGGGCGGGGACTGATCGTGCAATCGCAGGTCACGGCCATACGACCGGAGCGCGTCCGCTACCGGTTGACCCGCCCCCAACGTCTGCTGCCCCTGCTGCCGAGCATGATCGCCGTGGCCTTCCAGGTCTCCTTCTGGTTGGACGTGGGCGGTCATGTGGTCGTCCCAGGACTGTTCGCGTGGGGCGCCCTGCTGCTCCTGGCGGTGATCACCTCGCGGTTCTTCGGGGTCACTCTCACGCCGTCGGCGGCTGTCGTGCACAATTTCCGCCGCCGGACCATCCCGTGGTCGAACGTCCAGGCCATCCGGATCGAGTCCTTCTTCGGAAACCGGACCGTCGTGATCTACGAGGCGGGCGGCCGCCGTACCCGCCTGCGGGCGCCGATCACCGGGTTCCTCAACTGGGATCGCGGCTTCGAGGAGAAGTTCCACGTCATCGGCAGGTGGTGGCTGGAACACCGCGGCCCGGACTGGGTTCCGGTCCCGCCGCCGTGGGCGCGGTGGCGATGAGAGGTTGTGTGGCCCTTGCGGCTACGCGCAGACCTTTCCGGCCGGTGGCACCTTTCCGTCGAGCAGATAGCTGTTCACCGCGCTCTGCACGCACGGGTCCTTGCTGTCGTACGCGCCGTGCCCCTGGCCGTGCCAGGTGAGTTCGACGCCGACACCCTTGCCCAGGGCGTCCGCCATCCTCCTGGCGCCCCCGTACGGAGTCGCCGGGTCGCCGGTGTTGCCCACCACGAGGATCGGCGCCGAACCGGGCGCGCTCACGTCGGCGTGCGCGGCCGCGCCCGGCACCGCCCACTGGGTGCAGCTGAGCATGCCCCAGGCGAGGAAGTCCCCGAACACCGGGGAGGCGGCCCGGAACTCGGGCAGCTTCTGTTCCACGAAGGACGGCGTGTACCGCTGCTTCTGGTCGGCGCAGTTGATGGCGGCGTTCGCGGCGGTGAGGTTGCTGTACTTGCCGTTGATGCTGCGGCCGTTCATCGCGTCGGAGAGCAGCATCAGGATCTCGCCGTTGCCCGCGTAGGCCCGCTGCAGCCCTTCGATGAGCGGGGCCCACAACGCCTTGGAGTACAGGGCCTGGGCGATGCCGTTGGTCGCGGCGGTCCGGGTCAGCCGGCGCGGGAAGATGCCGGGGATCGGGTTGGTGTCGAGCTTCTTGAGCAGTGCGGCGACACGGTTCTCGACGTCCTGGGCGTCGCTGCCGATCAGGCACTTGGTGCCCTTCGACGTGCAGTCCTTCGCGAAGTTGTCGAGGGCGAGCTGGAAGCCCCTGGCCTGGCCGAGCGAGGTCTGCTCGGGGGTCTGGGTGGGGTCGACGACCGCGTCGAAGACGGCGCGGCCCACGTGCCTGGGGAACAGATGGGCGTACACGCCGCCGAGTTCGGTGCCGTAGGAGATCCCGAAGTAGTGGAGCCTGGAGTCGCCGAGCGCCTGGCGGATCAGGTCCATGTCGCGGGCGGCGTCGGTGGTGCGCACATGCGGCAGGATCCTCCCGGAGTTCTTCTCGCAGGCGGCGTTGAACTGCTTGGTGTTGTTAACGAACGTGGCACGTTGGGCGGCGGTCTGCGGAACCGCGTCCTGCTGGAAGTACTGGTCGAGCTGTGCGTCGGTCTTGCATTTCACGCCGGTGCTGCGCCCCACCCCGCGCGGATCGAAGCTCACCAGGTCGTAGCGGGTGCGCAGTGTGGTGTAGTCGTGGGCGATCGCGGGCAGCGTGGTGATGCCGGAGCCGCCCGGGCCGCCGAAGTTGAAGAGCAGCGAGCCGATGCGCTTGCCGGGCCCCGTCGCCTTCGCCCGGATCAGCGCGATGTCGATCGTGTCGCCCTGCGGCTTGCTCCAGTCCAGCGGCGCCTTCACGGTGGCGCACTGCCACTTGCCGCCGCCGGGCGGCGCCGAGGGCGACGCCCCGTCGCCCTCCGCCGTGGACGGCGCCGGGCAGTTCTTCCAGTCCAGCGCCGGGTCCGTCGGCCCTCCGCCGACGGAGAGCCCGCCGCAGCCCGCCGTCAGGGCGCTCAACAGGACGGTGGTCGTGGTCAGGGCGGCGGCGCGCAGCCCGTGGCGCTTGTGCATGACCCCATCCTCACGCCGTGGCCCGCCTCCCGCGCGGGACGCGGGCCGTTCGGAGTACGGCCGGGACGTGCCCTACAGGGCGCCCTTGCGGCTCAGGTGGTTGAAGGCCAGCCAGCCGGGCAGGACCGGCAGCCACAGCGTCAGCAGCCGGAACATCAGCACCGCGGGAGCGGCCACTTCCTTCGGCAGGCCCACCGCGATCAGACCGACCGTGAGGGTGGCCTCGACCGCGCCGACGCCGCCCGGGGTCGGTGCGGCCGAGCCGAGCGCGTTGCCTGCGAGGAAGACAACGGCGACGCTGGCGATGCTGAGCGAGGTCGACTGGTCGCCGAAGGCCCGGATCGAGGCGTCCAGGCACATCACGAAGCAGAACGTCAGCAGCAGCATGCCGCCGATGCCGGTGATGAGCTTCTGCGGCCGCTGGAGCACGTCCAGCATGCGCGGCACTACCCCCGCGAAGAGGGAACGCACGCGCGTGAGGACGAACTTCCTCAGGAACGGCACCGAGGTGACCACCAGCACGAGCACCGCGACCGTCAGCAGACCCGCGATGACCGTCCGGGACGGCGACAGGGATGGCGTCTTCTCGGTGCCGGTCAGATAGCCGAAGGACAGCAGCATCAGGATGTGGCAGCCGAGCCCGAACAGCTGCGAGGCGCCGACACTGGCCACCGCGAGTCCGGGGCGCACGCCCGAGCGTTGCAGGAAGCGCGTGTTCAGGGCCACGCCGCCGACCGCGGCCGGTGCCACGATCTTCACGAACGAGCCGGCGACCTGCGCCGCCACGGTCCGCACGAACGGGACACGCTCCGGCACGAAGCCCAGCAGCGCCATCGCCGCCGCGACATAGCTGAGCGCCGAGAAGAGCACCGCCGCGATCACCCAGCCCCACTGGGCGTGGGCGAAGACCGTGCCGAACTCGATGTGCGTGAGCTGGGTCAGCAGGTAGTAGGCGCCGATGGCACCCGCGATGAAACTGATCAGCGTCCGGGGCCTGATCCGCTCCAGCCGGGCCGGTTCGACCGGCGCCTGCGGCCTGATCCGCAGCACCTGGTGGCGGATCTGGGTGAGCAGATCCTCCTCGCGCGCCTCCTCCAGGGCCTCGCCGATGGCCCGCTTCTCCGCCCGCGCCTCGGCACGCTCGGCCTTCTTGTCCTTCTTGTCGGGCTTCTCTGCCTTCCCCGGTTTCTCCGGTTTCTCGGGTCCCTCTGGTTTCTCCGAGATGGCCGGGCCGGTCTCGCCGGTGTTCTGGGCTGCCTGCTCCAGGCGGGCCTGCTTGGCCTGCCGGGACGTCTCCAGGACCGCCTCGCGCTCCCGCTGGGCACGCTCCCGGGCCAGCCTGCGCAACGTCGCGCGCGTGGAGCGCGTCAGAGCGATGGGCTGGAGCATCGGCAGACAGTCGGCGACCGCGTCGGGCCCCAGGACGCCGACCGCGGAGGCGACGGAGCGCTCGGCACCCACCCGCAGGCCGAGCGTCGTCAGCAGCTGGGCGATGTCCATGCGCAGCAGCAGATCACCGGCCGCGACCTCGCCGCCGCGCAGGTCGGTGAGGATCACTCTGCGGGAACGATCCACCAGGATCGCGTCTCCGGCCAGCCTGCGGTGCGCGATGCGCCGTGACTGCAACGCCCGCACCTGCTCCCAGGTGCGGTGCAGCAACTCGTCGGTGATCTCCTCGTCCGCCAGCGAGTCGAGCGTGCGGCCGCCGGTGTGCTCGTAGACGAGCATCACGGCGTCGGGGCCGAGTTCGGAGGTCGCGATCAGCTTGGGCGCGTTGGCTCCGGCCGCGATCGCCGCGTAGGCGAGCAGCGCCTCCTGCTCCAGGGCCTGGCGCAGCGACTGCAGGCTGCGGCGGGTGGCCAGACCACGCAGCGTGAGGTTGCGCCACACGCGGTAGAAGAAGCCCTGTGCCTGCTGCTCGCGGTCGACGACCGTGACATCCAGCGGGGGTCCGTCCTCCAGGGTGACGAAGTAGCGCCGGCCGCGGTCACCGTTGTCGGTGGTGTCCGAGACCTCCTCGCGGGCGGCGCTGACCGGGTGGAAACCGACGGTCCGCAGTCCCGCCACCAGGGTGCGCCCCGTGGGCCTGACGTTCGGTGAGCCGACCGCGTACAGGGTGCCGTACGCGATGGTCCAGCCGATCAGCACCGTCAGGATGATCGAGAACGGCGTGGTGTAGCCCGTGACCAGCATCGAGAAGGCGTCGAGCAGCAGCACGATCCACAGCACCGCGCGCCAGCGCGGCCGGCGGGACATGCCGACCGCCGTCATGTACGCGATGACGGGGGCGAGATAGCCGTGCACCGGATCGGTGAGCGCGTGGACGTTGCCGGGGGAGGGCTGGGTGAGCGCGTCCTGGATCGAGTGCGGGGCGCCCTTGGCGACCCACAGGTCGGTGGCGAGCGTCACCCCGTGGGCGAGGACGGCCGCGAGCACGCCGTCGGCGATCCGCAGCCCGTCCCGTTTGATCAGCCGTTCGATCGCGAAGGCGACCGGGACCAGCAGGATCGCGATGCTGGACACCAGCCCGGCGATCTTGATGAGCAGATCGGGGGCCTGACCGGTGCCCTTGTTGATGTCCTGTTCGAGGCCCGAGGTGGTGCCGTGCGCGAACCCGGCGATCGCCAGCAGGACGACGATGGCGAGTACACCCACCAGCAGCCGCATCAGGTCGGAGGGGCGGTGCACGCGCGCGGGGAGCAGGGGCTCGTCGCCCTCGATCTCGTCGGCGCGCGTCACGGCCTCCTCCTCCGCGGGCTTCCTGACCGCCTTCGGAGCGTCCGTGTCCTGCGCCTTCGGAGCATGTGTGCCGTCGGTGCCGGGACGCGCCGAAGCCCCAGAGGTGCCCTCCGCGTCATCGGGGTGCACGCCCTGCTGCTTCATGGTCTCTTCTTGGTCTCGTATCACCGGTCACCGCCCGCATGATGGTGGCATGTTCCACCGGCACACAGGGGCATCAGGGTGCGTGTGCGGAGCCGCACAGTCTGCCCGAGGCGCCGCACGGGAGCGAGGGCCGCGCCCCGGACGCGGCCCGGTCCGCTGTCGGTGGAGTGGGGCAGGATGGGACGGATGAGCGAAGTGAGCCCTCCGGACGACGGCCGCCCCGAGCACCCGGACGCCTTGCCCGAGTACGCCGACGCGCTGCCCGAGTACGCCGAGCGGGTCCTGGAAGTCGCCGAGACGATCCCGCCCGGGTGCGTCCTGACGTACGGCGACGTCGCCGAGTGGCTGGAGCGGGGAGGCCCCCGCCAGGTGGGCCGCGTGATGGCCCTGTACGGCGGCGCCGTCCCGTGGTGGCGGGTCGTACGCGCCGACGGGGTCCTGCTCCCGGGCCACGAGCTGCGTGCTCTCGCCCACTACCGCACGGAGGGCACGCCCCTCAAGGAGGCGAGCAGGGCGGCGGAGGGCCACCTGCCCCGCCTCGACATGAGACGGGCCCGGTGGGACGGCGGCGAACGTGCGCAGGGTCACACCTGACAGCTTCCGCCATTCGAGGGGGCCATGGGGAGTCCATGGCCCGTACGAGGGAATCGGGGCACGCCCGTGGCATGCCGTACGTTCGAGGGTCGAGGGACACGTGTGACGGCGGTAGCGAGGGAGAACCGGGAGAAGAGGGCGAAGCACTCCTTCCGCGCCCGGCAGCGGCGTAGCGTCGGCTCCGCGTGTCCTCCTCACCCCAGCGGCCACCGCCTTCTCCCCCGGGCCGTCCGTCCCCGCGACGACGGCGCTGCGCGCCGGCCGTGACAGACCCCAGCACACCCACCAGGACCGGCGAACCACGTGAGCTCCTCTTCCTCCACCAGGCACCTGCCGCACCCCCGGGTGCGGCAGGGGAACCGTGGCGCCTACCGACTGGTGCGTACCCCGCCGACCAGACCCGATCCCCCTCACCTGGACGCAGCGCAGCGCTCCGTGGTTGACCACCGGACCGGTCCGCTGCTCGTTCTCGCAGGTCCGGGCACCGGCAAGACCACCACGCTGATCGAGTCCGTGGCCACCCGGATCGCCAATGGCCAGGACCCCGAGCGGATCCTGGTGCTGACGTTCAGCCGCAGGGCCGCCGTCGACCTGCGCGACCGCATGGCGCTGCGCACCGGCGCCGCCCACGTCCCGCAGGCGACCACCTTCCACTCGTTCTGCTACGCCCTGGTCCGTGCCCATCAGGACAGTGAACTGTTCGTCGAGCCGCTGCGGCTGCTGTCCGGGCCCGAGCAGGACGTGACCGTCCGCTCGCTGCTGGCCGGCCAGGTCGACCTGGAGCGGCTGGGCCTGGCGCACGTGCGCTGGCCGGACGAGCTGCGCGCCTGCCTGACCACCCGCGGTTTCGCCGACGAGGTCCGCGCGGTCCTCGCCCGCAGCCGCGAACTGGGTCTCGGGCCCGACGCCCTGGCCGCCTTCGCCCGCAGCATCGGCCGCCCCGACTGGCAGGCCGCGGCCGCTTTCCTCGCCGAGTACCTCGACGTCCTCGACCTGCGGGGCGTCCTCGACTACGCCGAACTGGTCCACCGCGCGGTGCTCCTCGCCCGCCGCCCCGAGGTCGCCGAACGGCTCGCCGCGCGGTACGACGCGGTCTACGTCGACGAGTACCAGGACACCGACCCCGCCCAGGTACGGCTGCTGCGCGCGCTGGCCGGGGGCGGTCGCACCCTGCTCGCGTTCGGCGACCCCGACCAGTCGATCTACGCGTTCCGGGGCGCGGACGTGAACGGGATCCTCCAGTTCCCGCAGACGTTCCCGCGCGCGGACGGCACTCCGGCGCCGGTACAGGTCCTGCGCACCTCCCGGCGCTCGGGCGCCGCCCTGCTCGCCGCGACCCGGCTGCTGACCCGGCGGATGCCGCTCACCCGCCTGCCCGCCGACAAGGTCCGCGCCCACCGGGAGCTCACCCCGGTGCGCGACGGCGGCCGCGTCGAGGTGCAGACGTACCCGACGCCGGGCACCGAGGTGGACAACATCGCCGACATCCTGCGCCGGGCGCACCTGGAGGACGGTGTCCCGTGGAGCGGGATGGCCGTCCTGGTGCGTGCCGGCGGCCGCTCCATCCCGGGCCTCCGCCGCGCCCTGACGGCCGCCGGAGTGCCCCTGGACGTCGACGGCGACGACCTGCCCCTGCGCCACGAGCCGGCGGTGGCGCCCCTGGTGACGGCCCTGCGGGCGGTGGCCACCGCGGAGACGGGGCGGCGCACGGAGGATGCGGCTGCCGGGGAGCCGGCGGCGGTTGCCGGGGAGCGGCCGACCGACACCCGGGATCCGGTGGCCGACGCCGGGAAGCAGTCGGCCGACGCCGAGGAGCAGGCCGCCCTCGTGCAGCCCCGGGAGCAGGCCGAGGCGGACGCGGAGGACGGCTCCAGCTGGCTCGGCACCGAGACCGCGCTCACTCTCCTCGCCTCGCCGTTGGCCGGCATGGACGCCGCCGATCTGCGTCGCCTGGGCCGCGCGTTGCGCGAGGAGGAACGCGCCGCCGGCAACCCGCTGCCCCCGCCCTCGGACCAGCTCCTCGCGAGGGCGCTCGCGGAACCCGAGCGCCTGGTCGCGCACGACCCCACGTACGCGCGTGGCGCCCAGCGTCTCGGCGCGCTCCTCAGAAAGGCACGGGAACGACTGGCGGGCGGCGGGACCGTCGAGGAGGCGCTGTGGGACCTGTGGGACGGCACACCGTGGCCCTCCCGCCTGGAGCGCGCGGCCCGGCGCGGCGGCGCAGCGGGCCGCAACGCGGACCGGGACCTCGACGCGGTGTGCGCCTTGTTCGCGACCGCCGCCCGCGCGGAGGAGCGCACCGGCGGCCTGGGCGCCCTGAACTTCCTCGCCGAGATCGAGGCCGAGGACATCGCAGCCGACACGCTCACCCGGCGTGCCGTGCGCCCCGAGGCCGTGCGGCTGATGACGGCGCACCGGTCCAAGGGCCTGCAATGGCGCCTGGTCGTCGTCGCGGGCGTCCAGGAAGGCCTGTGGCCGGACCTGCGGCGCCGCGGCTCCCTGCTGGAGGCCGACCGCATCGGCCGCGACGGACTCGCCGCCCCGCTCACCCCCGGCGCGCTGCTCGCGGAGGAGCGGCGGCTGTTCTACGTGGCCGCCACGCGCGCGCGTGAACGCCTCGTGGTGACCGCGGTGAAGGCCCCCGCTGACGACGGTGACCAGCCCTCCCGCTTCCTCACCGAGCTCGGCGTCGAACCCAGGGACGTCACCTCCCGCCCGCGCCGCCCACTGTCGGTGGCGGCCCTGGTCGCCGAGCTGCGGGCCACGACCGTCGACCCGAGCGCCTCCGCCACCCTCCGGCAGGCCGCCGCGCACCGGCTGGCCCGGCTGGCCGCGCTCGCCGACGACGAGGGCCGTCCGCTGGTGCCGGCGGCTCACCCCTACCGCTGGTGGGGCATGGCCGACCCGACCGAGAGCAAGGTGCCGCTGCGCGACCGCGACCAGCCCGTGGCGCTGTCCGGCAGCGCCCTCGACCAGCTCGCCAACACGTGCGCGCTGCAGTGGTTCCTCAGCCGCGAGGTCAAGGCCGACGCACCCGCGACCGCCGCGCAGGGCTTCGGCAACGTGGTGCACGTCCTCGCAGACGAGGTCGCCTCCGGGCGCAGCCCCGCCGACCTCGCGGTCCTCATGGAACGCCTGGAGACGGTGTGGAACGCGCTCGCCTTCGACGCACCGTGGAAGTCGGCCCAGGAGAAGGAACACGCGCGCGTGGCGCTGGAACGCTTCCTGAACTGGCACGTCCTGGAGCGCGCCGGCCGCACCCCGGTGGCCGGCGAGCACGACTTCGACGTGACCCTGGAAGCGGGCGGCTACCAGGTGCGGATCCGAGGCTCCATGGACCGGGTGGAGGCGGACGCCGAGGGGCGTGCCTACGTCGTCGACTTCAAGACCGGCAAGCAGGCGCCCACCGGCGCCGAGGTGGCCCGCCATCCGCAGCTCGCCGTCTACCAGCTCGCCGTCCGCGAGGGCGCCGTCGACGGGGTCTTCGACGGGGAACGCCCCGAGCCGGGCGGCGCCGAGCTGGTCCAGTTGCGCCAGGGCGCGGCCAAGAGGGACGGCGGCGACGCCCTGCCCAAGGTGCAGACACAGGAGCCCTTGGAGGGGGAGTGGGCCGGCGAGCTGCTGGCCACCGCCGCCGGAAAGGTTCTCGACGAGCGGTTCACGCCGACGGCCGGCCAGCACTGCGCGCACTGCGCCTTCCGGGCGTCCTGCAGCGCGCGGCCGGAGGGACGCCACATCGTCGAGTGACCCGCGTGACGAACGGCACCACCCCCGCTGACCTGCGCGTCTTTCGACCCCGGCGGCCATCTGGCACGGATTGTCAGTGCCCGCCGCTAGCCTCTGTGACGTGTCCGCCCGTATCACCGATCCCGAGCAGCTCAAGGAGCTCCTCGGGATTCCGTTCACCCCGGAGCAGACGGCCTGCATCGTCGCGCCGCCCGCCCCGCAGGTGATCGTGGCCGGCGCCGGCTCCGGCAAGACGACCGTGATGGCGGCCCGTGTGGTGTGGCTGGTCGGCACCGGACAGGTCGCCCCCGAGCAGGTCCTCGGGCTGACCTTCACCAACAAGGCCGCCGGCGAACTCGCCGAACGCGTCCGCAAGGCCCTGATCAGAGCAGGCGTCACCGACCCCGAGGCCATCGACCCCGACAATCCGCCGGGCGAGCCGTTGATCTCCACCTACCACGCCTTCGCCGGCCGTCTCCTGAAGGACCACGGACTGCGCATCGGGCTCGAACCCACCGCCCGCCTGCTCGCCGACGCCACCCGCTACCAGCTCGCCGCGCGCGTGCTGCGCGAGGCCCCCGGCCCCTATCCGGCACTGGCCCGCTCCTTCCCGGACCTGGTGAGCGACCTCCTGGCCCTCGACGCCGAGCTGTCCGAACACCTCGTACGCCCGGAGGACCTGCGCGCCTGGGACACCGGCCTGTTGCACACCCTGGAAGGCGCCAAGCTCAGCAACGCCGACCTGCGCAAGGTCCCGGAGACGGCCGCCGCCCGCCGGGAGCTGGCCGAACTGGTACTCCGCTACCGGGCCGCCAAACGCGAGCGCGACCTCCTCGACTTCGGCGACCAGATCGCCCTGGCCGCACGGCTCGCCCGCCTGCCGGAGGCCGGCCGCGTACTGCGCGAGGAGTTCCGGGTGGTCCTGCTCGACGAGTACCAGGACACCTCCGTCGCCCAGCGCATCCTGCTGGCCGGCCTCTTCGGCGACGGCACCGGCCACCCCGTCACCGCCGTGGGCGACCCCTGCCAGGCGATCTACGGCTGGCGCGGCGCCTCCGTCGCCAACCTCGACGACTTCCCCGAGCACTTCGCGCACGCCGACGGCCGTCCGGCCACCCGCCAGGCCCTGAGCGAGAACCGCCGCAGCGGCGGCCGCCTCCTCGACCTCGCCAACGGTCTCGCCGAACCCCTGCGCGCCATGCACGCGGGTGTGGAGGCCCTGCGCCCGGCCCCCGGCGCCGAGCGTGACGGCCTGGTGCGCTGTGCGCTGCTGCCCACCCACGCCGAGGAGATCGAGTGGGTCGCCGACTCGATCGCCCACCTCGTGAAGACCGGGACGGCACCCGGCGAGGTCGCCGTCCTGTGCCGTACGGCGACCGACTTCGCCGAGATACAGGGCGCCCTGGTCGCCCGTGACGTCCCGGTCGAGGTGGTCGGCCTGTCCGGGCTGCTGCACCTGCCCGAGGTCGCCGACCTTGTCGCCGTCTGCGAGGTCCTCCAGGACCCCGGCGCCAACGCCGCGCTGGTACGGCTGCTGACCGGCCCGCGCTGGCGCATCGGCCCGCGCGACCTCGCGCTCCTGGGCCGCCGCGCGAGACGGCTCGTCGCCCACGCGCGCGTGGAGAGCGGCGACGACCCCGACAGCCGGCTCGCCGGGGCCGTCGAGGGCGTCGACCCGGCCGAGGTGATCTCACTCGCGGACGCCCTCGACACCTTCCTCGAAACACCCCTGGACGGTGCCGGGGACGACGACCGGCTGCCGTTCTCCCCGGACGCGCGCGTGCGGTTCGCCCGGATCGCCGCCGAACTGCGCGACCTGCGGCGTTCCCTGTCCGACCCACTGATGGACGTCCTGCACCGCGTCCTGGCCGTCACCGGTCTCGAGGTGGAACTGTCGGCCTCCCCGCACGCCCTTGCCGCCCGCCGCCGCGAGACCCTGGCGAACTTCCTGGACATCGCCGCCTCCTTCGCCGCGAACGAGAGCGAGGCGAGCCTGCTGGCCTTCCTCGGGTTTCTGCGCACCGCCGCCCAGTACGAGAAGGGCCTCGACAACGCGCTGCCCGGCGGCGAGAACACCGTCAAGGTGCTCACCGCGCACAGGTCCAAGGGCCTGGAGTGGGACGTCGTGGCCGTCCCCGGCCTGGTCACCGGCACCTTCCCCAGCGGGCAGGGCCGGGAGAAATGGACCAGCCAGGGCAAGGTGCTGCCGCACGCCCTGCGCGGCGACGCCGACACCCTCCCCGACATCGACGGCTGGGACGCGCGCGCCATGAAGGCCTTCCACGAGGCCATGAAGGACCACCAGCACACCGAGGAGCTCCGCCTCGGCTACGTCACCTTCACCCGCCCCCGCTCCCTGCTCCTCGGCTCCGGCCACTGGTGGGGCCCGAGCCAGAAGCGGCGCCGCGGCCCGTCCGCGTTCCTCCAGGCCCTGTACGACCACTGCGCCGCCGGCCACGGCGAGATCGAGGCCTGGGCGGACGAGCCCGGCGAGGACGAGGAGAACCCGGCCCTGCACCGGGCGACCGCCGACCAGGTGTGGCCCCTGCCGCTGGACGAGGCCGCCCTGGCCCGCCGCCGCGAGGCCGCGGCGATCGTCCTCGCCCACCTGGAGGACCTCGCCTCCGGCGCGAACGGCCGCCCGGAGGCCACGCACGAGCCCGCTTCCCACGACGCCCCCGAGTGGCCCGTGCCACCGCGGGACGGCGTGCCCGCGAAGGACGAAGCGCTTCCGGACGACGACGCGTCCGCGTACGGCGACGAGCCGCCCTTCGGCGAGGACGATCCGTTCGAGGCCGACGACCCGTTCGGCGGGGGCGACCCTTTCGAAGAGGGCCACCTCTTGGAACAGGACGACCCCTTCAAGGACGACGCCCTCTTCGCAGAGGACGACCCCTTCGAGGGGCACCCCGGCGACTGGGACTCCTGGAGCGGCGACCGCCCGACCGTCCCCCACCAGGCGCCCCCGCCCGACGACCACGCCGCGCCCCCGCGCGAGCATCCGGCGCACCCCGCATCGGACCGTGCACCCGGATCCCGGGGACGCGCCCTCACCCCCGAGGAGGCCCGTACGGTCGCCTCCTGGGACCGCGATCTCGAAGCGCTGGCCGGAGAACTCCGGCGTGCCCGGCAGACCGTCACCGACGTCCCCCTGCCGACGACCCTGACCGCATCGCAGCTGCTGCACCTGGCCGCCGACCCCGACGGGTTCGCGCGGGAGCTCGCGCGCCCCATGCCGCGCCCCCCGCAACCGGCCGCTCGCCGCGGCACCCGCTTCCACGCCTGGGTGGAAACCCGCTTCGAAGAGCTGACGCTGCCCATGCTGGAGCCCGGGGAGCTGCCCGGTGACGACGCCGAGATCGCCGACGAACGCGACCTCGAAGCCCTGAAGGAGGCCTTCGAACGCACCCCGTACGCCCACCGCACGCCCCACCGCGTCGAAGCGCCGTTCCAGCTCGCCCTGGCCGGCCGTGTCGTCCGGGGCCGTATCGACGCCGTCTACAAGGAAAGCGACGGCGAGCGGACGACGTACGAGATCGTGGACTGGAAGACGCACCGCTCCCGTACCGCGGACCCGCTCCAGCTCGCCGTGTACCGGCTGGCCTGGGCCGAACAGCGCGGTGTCCCCCTGGACCGTGTCACCGCCGCGTTCGTCTACGTGCGTACCGGCGAGGTGGTACGGCACGACGGCCTCCCAGGTCGCGCGGAGCTGGAACGGCTGCTGACGGAGGAACCGCAGGCCGGGCCGCAGTGTGACGAACCGCCCGAACGGGAAGCCACCGCGGGCCGATAGGCTCGGTTCCATGAGCCAGACCCCGGACAGCGCCGTCCGTACGTACATCGAGCAGCACCGCACCGCCTTCCTCGACGACCTCGCCGAATGGCTGCGCATCCCGTCCGTGTCGGCCCAGCCCGACCACGCGCCCGATGTACGGCGCAGCGCCGACTGGCTCGCCGGCAAGCTCCGGGAGACCGGCTTCACCACCACCGAGGTCTGGCCGACCGCGGGCGCCCCCGCCGTCTTCGCCGAGTGGCGCTCCGACGACCCCGAGGCCCCCACGGTCCTCGTCTACGGCCACCACGACGTCCAGCCCGCCGCCCGCGAGGACGGCTGGGACAGCGAGCCCTTCGAGCCCGTCGTCCGCGAGGGCCGCCTCTACGCGCGCGGGGCGGCCGACGACAAGGGCCAGGTGTTCTTCCACACACTCGGCGTCCGCGCCCACCTCGCCGCCACCGGCCGCACCGCCCCGGCCGTCCATCTGAAGCTGCTGATCGAGGGCGAGGAGGAGTCCGGCTCCCCGCACTTCCGGGCGCTCGTCGAACAGCACGCGGAGCGCCTGGCCGCCGACGCGGTGATCGTCTCCGACACCGGCATGTGGTCCGCCGACACCCCCACGGTGTGCACCGGGATGCGGGGCCTCGCCGAATGCGAGATCCGGCTGTACGGACCCGACCAGGACATCCACTCCGGTTCCTTCGGCGGCGCGGTGCCCAACCCGGCGACCGCCGCCGCCCGCCTCGTCGCCGCGCTGCACGACGAGCACGCGCGCGTGGCCGTCCCCGGCTTCTACGACGGCATCGTGGAACTCACCGACCGGGAGCGCCGGCTCTTCGCCGAACTGCCCTTCGCCGAGGACCAGTGGCTGCGCACCGCCAAGTCGTACGCCACCCAGGGCGAGGCCGGGTACTCCACCCTGGAGCGCATCTGGGCCCGCCCCACCGCCGAGGTCAACGGCATCGGCGGCGGCTACCAGGGCCCCGGCAGCAAGACGATCATCCCCTCCACGGCGATGGTCAAGCTGTCGTTCCGCCTGGTCGCGGGCCAGGACCCCGACCACATCGAGAAGGCCGTCCGCGCCTGGGCCGCCGAGCAAGTGCCCGCGGGGATACGGCACGAGATCGTGTTCGGTTCGGCCACGCGCCCGTGCCTGACGCCGCTGGACCACCCGGCTCTGCAGTCCGTGGTCCGCGCCATGGGCCGTGCCTTCGACGCCCCCGTCCGCTTCACGCGCGAGGGCGGCTCGGGCCCGGCCGCCGATCTCCAGGAGGTGCTCGGCGCGCCCGTCCTCTTCCTGGGCATCTCCGTCCCTTCCGACGGCTGGCACGCGCCGAACGAGAAGGTCGAGCTCGAGCTCCTGCTCAAGGGCGTCGAGACCAGCGCGTACCTGTGGGGCGACCTCGCGGAGCACTGGCACGATGCGCCCTGAGGGGTGCCCACCGGCACGGGCGCACACTGGTAAGGCCGTCGCACACTCCCAGGCCCCGCCGGACGCGGACGCCTCCTGCCGCACGTCCCGCTGAACCGCCGCCGAAACAACCGTTGCACCGGGGGAGTTGGAAGCACCCGTGACCACCTGGACCGACCACACCGCAGACCGACCCATCTCGCTCACCGCGCCCAGCGGCATCGACCGGGCCGCCCACCACCGGCTCGACGAGGCCTGGCTCGCCGCGGCGTGGAGCCACCCCTCGACGCGCTGCTTCGTGGTCTCCGGCGGTCAGGCCCTGATCGACGAGACCCCCGACGGCCGGACAGAGCTGGTCACGACGCCCTCCTTCGAGGCCCCCCTCACCGAGGCGCACCGCTACTTCCTCGGCACGGACGCCGAGGGCGTCAGCTACTTCGCCCTGCAGAAGGACTCCCTGCCCGGCCGCATGGACCAGTCCGCCCGCCCGGCCGGCCTGCGCGAGGCCGGCCTGCTCCTGTCGCCCCGGGACTCCGGCCTGCTGGCGCACGCGGTAGCCCTGGAGAACTGGCAGCGGCTGCACCGCTTCTGCTCCCGCTGCGGCGAGCGCACCGTGATCGCCGCGGCCGGACACATCCGCCGCTGCCCGGCCTGCGGCGCCGAGCACTACCCGCGCACCGACCCCGCCGTGATCATGGCGGTCACCGACGACGAGGACCGCATCCTGCTCGGCCGCCAGGTGCACTGGCCCGAGGGGCGCTTCTCCACGCTCGCCGGATTCGTCGAGCCGGGGGAGTCCATCGAACAGGCGGTGCGCCGCGAGGTCCACGAGGAGGTGGGCGTCGCCGTCGGCGAGGTCGAGTACGTCGCCAGCCAGCCCTGGCCGTTCCCCTCCAGCCTCATGCTGGGCTTCATGGCGCACGCCACCTCGACCGCGATCGACGTGGACGGCGACGAGATCCACGAGGCCCGCTGGTTCTCCCGCGAGGAGCTGCGCGCGGCCTTCGAGTCCGGCGAGGTCCTGCCGCCCTACGGCATCTCCATCGCGGCCCGGCTCATCGAACTCTGGTACGGCAAGCCGCTGCCGACGAGGAGCGCTGTCTGAGGGGCCCGGCAACGCGAGGGCGGCCTCCCCGGCATTCCGGGGAGGCCGCCCTCGCGTCGTCCGTCGTGCGACGCGCCGCGCTCAGGCGCCGACCTTCTCCTTGACCTGGGCCAGCGACGGGTTCGTGAGGGTCGAGCCGTCCGCGAAGAGCACGGTGTGACGGTCTGTGGACTTCCCTCTTGCTTGTGGCGGCCAGGGAGGGTCGCCCATGCCTTGGAGAGGGGCAAGGGCGAGCGACAAGCCCAGGGCGCTCGGCGTGGTCCGTCTGTCTGTAGGCAACGAGAACCAGACCGGCGAGGAAACGCAGCGGACCCGGATCAGCAAGCGGGCGGATGCGGAGGAGATGGAGCTGGTCGACTTCGCGGTCGACCTCGATGTGTCGGCGTCCATCTCGCCGTGGATGCGCCCGTCCCTGGGAGACTGGCTCAACAACAAGAGGGACCAGATCGACCACATCATCATCCTGAAGATCGACCGCATCGCCCGGTCGGTCCGTCACCTCTCGGAGGCCATCGAGTGGTGCGAGGTGAACGGTAAGGGCCTGATCTCCTGTGAGGAGGGCTTCGACCTCTCGAAGCCGTGGGGCAAGACGATCGCCAAGATCCTGGCCGTGGTCGCAGAGGCGGAGCTGGACGCCATCAAGGCCCGCAACAAGGCGTCCCGGGAGACCATGCGTAAGACGGGCCGCTGGCCCGGTGGCTTTGTCCCGTTCGGGCGCAGGGCGGTGAAGGGCGAGGAAGGGTTCACTCTGGAACTCGACCCTGAGTACGGCCCGACGCTGATCGAGATGATTCGGCGCTTCGTTGAGAAGCCGAGTTTCTCGGGTGTGGCCGACTGGCTGAACGAGCAAGGCGTACCTACGGCTCAGGACATCGCTCGTATCCGCGCGGCGGCTGGGGAGAGCACGACGCGGCTGGCTGCTCCGAAGCCGCGTGGAGGCAGGTGGACGGCGACGACGGTGCAGGCTGTACTGACCAGTCGATCCCTTCTTGGGGAGTACGTGCGGGCCAACGGCTCCGTGGTCCGCAACGACGACGGAACGCCCGTCATGCGGTCGGAACCGGTGTTGAACGAGGAGGAGTGGGCCAAGCTGTCGGAAGCCGTCGCCTCGGTCAAGTACAAGAAGCCGAAGGGCTCAACCTCGCCGACCGTGGGCGTGACGTTCTGCCTGACGTGCGGGAGCCCGCTGTACTACGTCAAGGGCAACCTGTCCAAGGGGCAGCGTGAGCGGTACCGCTGTCATGGCAACAAGAGCAAGGGCATCGACGCCTGCCCGAAGCAGAGGTTCTGGGCTGAGGATCTGTACCCCTGGTTGGAGTCGGCCCTGCTCGGGGAGATCGGCCACCCGGAACGGATGGAGTCGACGACGACCATCGATGACAGCCGTGCGGCGAAGCTCGCGGTGATCGACGGCAAGATGAACCAGCTCCTCCAGGAACTCCGGCAGGACGAGATTGGCGCGGTCGCATACGCCTCGCAGGTCGCGAGCCTTGCCCAGGAACGCGAGAAGGTCACCAGCCAGGAAGGGCCGAAGCCCGTGACCGTATGGACGGGAACGGGGGAGAGCTACACGGACTGGTGGCAGCGGTCGAGCACCGACGAGCGCCGGGAGTTCCTGAAGAAGCACAAGGTGAAGGCGTACTTCCGGCCCGATGTTCTCGCCATCGATCCAGGCGACCTCATCGAGAACATCCGGCAGCAGGGTGTCTCTTGGTGGGACGTTCCCGTCAAGGCTTCGCAGGTGCTGGCGCCGATCGTGCCTGTCTCGCTGTCTGCGAAGCCGTACGAGAAGCATCCGACGCTCACTGGGGTGGAGTGGGAAATCGTGAGCCGTTGGGAGGGCTTCGAAGCGGAACGTGCCGCGCAGCAAGCGAAGGCCGAAGAGGAAGCCAAGGCAGCAGATGGGGCCAACAAGGTTCCGACTCCCGCCTGACGCTGACAAGCAAGCACGGAAGGCCCCCGACCATGGGGGCCTTTCCTGTTTTCAGCGTGTTGCACGCTGCCGGGCCAGGTCGCCGGCTACGGACCCGACCTGCGGGCCCACCTCGCGCAGGTGCTCAGCCCTCGCCGGAGCGTCGTCCTGGCCACTGTGCTCATGGCTGTGGAGGACGAGAACCTGACCGAGTCGCCTGCTGACATGCCAGATGTTCTCGCGGCTCGTGGCCTGCGGATGCCAAGCCCCGACGAGTGGGAGCACGCTTGTGGAGCTGGGGCAGAGACCCTCTTCCGGTGGGGGAACGACTGCCCCCTCGACCGCATCCCCTATGGGGACCGCACAGGCCCGCAGAACCAGCTGAGCGCCTTCGGCCTGCGCATCGCCTACGACACCTACCGCACGGAGCTGACGAGCGACGTCACAGCGGTCCACGGCGGAGACGGTGGCGAGTCGGTGTGCGGCGGCTACGGCCACATGCTGGCATGGCTGCCCCTGGCCACCGCCAATCGCAACCCGTCCATGGTCGAGTTCGTGTATGGCCCGGATGGTGAAGACCTTTCAGAGGACTTCTCTACTCGGCCTGTGCTCGCGCTCTGAATCTGCGGCTTGGCTACCGCGCGCTCGGAGCTTCTGTTGGCGACGGCCGCCAGGTGGAGCGCTCAGTCTCTCTGCGCCCTGCAGGGCGCGTTCAGGAGACGGCCTCCCATCCACAGCAGTGGGTGCCGAGGGCGGCCCTTGTCCTGCCGAATGCGGTCTCCCCGGGGCACACAAAACCCCCGATCAGCGTCAGGCCGGTCGGGGGGCTGCGTCTCGCGAGGGTCAGACGCCGAGCGCCTGCTTCACCTGGGCAAGGCTCGGGTTCGTCATCACGACCTCAGTACCGCCGTTGGAGGGAACCACCTGAACGGTCGGAACCGTCTGGTTTCCGCTATTGGCCTTCTCGACGAAGGCCGCGGAGTCCGGGTCGTGCTCGATGTTGATCTCGGTGTACGCGATGCCCTCGCGGTCCATCTGGCTCTTCAGCCGACGGCAGTAGCCGCACCACGTGGTGCTGTACATCGTCACAGTGCCCGGCATGTCTCTCGCGCTCCTTCGGCGGCTCGGGGACGTATTCGTCGCTGGGAAGGAACGTACGCCATCGCTCCGGCATTCCCACCGGGGGTATCCGTACGGACGTGGCGCGCGGCACGAGGACGTCCGGCACGAGGGCGCACGGCATTAGTACGACCGCCGGGGCTGCCTGTGGACAACCGGCTCATGCGTCCCGGAGCGACCTGGCAGCATGGCTGTGTGACAGCAGCAACGCACTCCCCGCTCTTCCCTCGGGTCCCGGACTCCGCCGACGCGGTGCTCGACGGGCTCGACCCCGAGCAGCGCGAGGTGGCCACCTCTCTGCACGGGCCGGTGTGCGTCCTGGCGGGCGCCGGCACGGGCAAGACCCGGGCGATCACCCACCGCATCGCCTACGGGGTGCGCGCGGGCGTCCTCCACCCCTCCACCGTGCTGGCCGTCACGTTCACCAACCGTGCCGCGGGGGAGATGCGGGGCCGGCTGCGCCAGCTCGGCGCGCACGGCGTGCAGGCCCGCACCTTCCACTCCGCCGCCCTGCGACAGCTGCAGTACTTCTGGCCGAAAGCGATCGGTGGCGCCATGCCCCGGCTGGTCGACCGCAAGATCCAGCTCGTCGCCGACGCGGCCGCCGCCTGCCGCATCCGTCTCGACCGCAACGAGCTGCGGGACGTCACCGCCGAGATCGAGTGGTGCAAGGTCACCCAGACCGTCCCGGCCGACTATGCGGGCGCGGCCGCGAAGGAGGGCCGCACCGCCCCCCGCGACCCGGCCGAGATCGCCCAGCTGTACTCGGTGTACGAGGACCTCAAGCGAAACCGCTCGGTCATCGACTTCGAGGACGTCCTGCTGCTGACCGTCGCCGTCCTGCAGGACCGGGCCGACGTCGCCGAGCAGGTCCGCGCCCAGTACCAGCACTTCGTGGTGGACGAGTACCAGGACGTCTCCCCGCTCCAGCAGCGCCTGCTGGAGCTGTGGCTGGGCGACCGCGACAGCCTGTGCGTCGTCGGCGACGCCAGCCAGACGATCTACTCCTTCACCGGGGCGACCCCCGACCACCTGCTCGACTTCCGCACCCGTCATCCCGGAGCCACCGTCGTCAAGCTGGTCCGCGACTACCGCTCCACCCCTCAGGTCGTCCACCTCGCCAACGGACTGCTCGCCCAGGCCCGGGGCCGGGCCGCCGACCACCGGCTGGAACTGGTCTCCCAGCGCGCCCCCGGCCCCGAGCCCGCCTACACCGAGTACGCCGACGAGCCCGCCGAGGCCGAGGGGGCGGCCCATCGCATCCACGACCTCATCGCCTCCGGCGTCCCGGCGAGCGAGATCGCCGTCCTGTTCCGGACGAACGCCCAGTCCGAGACCTACGAGCAGGCCCTCGCCGACGTCGGCGTGCCCTATCAGCTGCGTGGCGCCGAGCGCTTCTTCGACCGTCCCGAGGTGCGCAAGGCCAGTGTCGCGCTGCGCGCCGCCGCCCGCTTCGGCGGCAACGACTCCCTCCTCGACGACGCCGTCGACCTGCCCTCACAGGTGCGTGCCGTGCTGTCGGGGGAGGGCTGGACCGCGCAGCCGCCGGCCGGCTCCGGCGCGGTCAGAGAACGCTGGGAGTCGCTGGCCGCCCTGGTGAGCCTGGCGCAGGACTTCGCCGCCGCCCGGCAGGGTGCGACACTCGCCGACCTCGTGGCGGAACTCGACGAGCGGGCGAACGCCCAGCACGCACCCACGGTCCAGGGCGTCACCCTCGCCTCCCTGCACTCGGCCAAGGGCCTGGAGTGGGACGTCGTCTTCCTGGTCGGCGTCGCCGAGGGCATGATCCCCATCACCTACGCCCGGACGGACGAACAGGTCGAGGAGGAGCGCCGCCTCCTCTACGTGGGTGTCACCCGCGCCCGTGAGCGGCTGCACGTCTCCTGGTCGCTGTCCCGCTCGCCCGGCGGCCGCCCGGGCCGCCGTCCCAGCCGCTTCCTCGACGGGCTGCGCCCCGGCTCGGCCGGCACCGCGGGCCGCGCCGCGCCCGGCGGCTCCGGGGGCATCGAGCGCGGCTTCACCACAGCCGCGGGGACGCCGGGGGCGCCCGCCCCGCGGCGCGCGCAACGCACCCCCGCCCGCTGCCGGGTCTGCGGCCGCACGCTCACCGACGCCGGCGAGATGAAGCTGATGCGCTGCGAGGGCTGCCCCTCCGACATGGACGAGGGCCTGTACGAGCGGCTGCGCGAGTGGCGGGCGGTCCAGGCGGGACGCAGCGGGCAGCCCGCGTTCTGCGTCTTCACCGACAAGACGCTCATGGCGATCGCCGAGACCGTCCCGGACGACGAGCGCGAACTGGCGCGCATCCCCGGAGTGGGGATGCGCAAGCTCCGCCGGTACGGATCGGACGTTCTCGACCTCTGCGCAGGCCGGGAGCCCGCGGGAGAGGCGATCGAGGACTGATCAGGGGCTGGCCGAAGACCCGCGGGAACTCGTCGAAAAAATAGTTTGCGCACCCGCCGTCCGTCCCCATAGGTTCTTGGTCACGGGAACGGTGGCCTTCCTGAGGCCCTGATTCCGTGTTGTACTTGCATATCCGTACGGACTGGCTCACCCCCAGTCCCCCAGACGCCGAGAGGAGGCGAGTCCAGTGATCAGCATCAACAGCAGCTCCATCAGCACCGCCAAAATGACCGATCGCTCGGTCGCCTCCCTGTGCATGCTCGGCGCCTTCAACCAGGGCACCGGTCTGTCCGGCATCGCTGCCGTGCGCCCGGCGTCCTTTGCGTCCCTCGCGGGTCTTCCCATCCGTGAGCGCGACGAGCGACCGACCGAGGCACTGGAAGCAGTAGCGGCGCAGGCACAGGCCTATGCCGTTGAGGCGGCCGGTGCCGGTAACCGGGAGCAGACGAAGCAGCACCACCTGACGTGGGCCTTCCGTGGGCCAGAACCCTGGAGAGATCCAGCCTGATCGCCGATCAGGCCGGCGCCTTCAGGGCCGCGGAACCCCATCCGGGATCCGCGGCCCTTCTGTTTTCCCCGAACGGGGACAGCGGAGCGAAGGGGCCTCGGGACAAGACAAGAACCCGGCAGTCGGCCGACACCCGGCCGACCGGCCGACCCGACCAGACGAGGAAGACGAACCGTGCAACTCGAAGCGCACGCCCCGTCCGTACCGCCTTCCGACACGATCCCCAAGCCCGGTCTCACGGAGGACCCCGCCTTGACCCCGCTCACCGCGCTCACCGCGCTCGACGACGCCATCGAGAACCTCGGCGTGCCCGTACCGTGCCGCTCCTACGACCCCGAGGTCTTCTTCGCCGAGTCGCCGGCGGACGTGGAGTACGCCAAGTCCCTCTGCCGCACCTGCCCGTTGATCGAGGCCTGCCTCGCCGGCGCCAAGGAGCGGCGTGAGCCCTGGGGCGTCTGGGGTGGCGAGCTGTTCGTCCAAGGTGTCGTCGTCGCCCGGAAGCGGCCGCGTGGCCGTCCGCGGAAGAACCCGGTCACGGCATGAACACCGCAGGAACGATCGACCGCCCCCTCACGCACGACCCCCAGAAGCAGGCCCCGATGAAGCCGTCCGCCAGTGAGCCCGCAGGCTCCGCGACCGAAGACGTCACCACCACCGGCGCGAACGAATCGCGTCAGAACAGGAACCGAGAGATGCAACTCATCCCAGAAGCGCTGGCCCGTGCGCATATGCACGAGCGGCTGTACGAGGCGGAGCGGGAACGCCGGGCCCTGCGCCTGGTGGCCGCCCGCCGGATGCAGCGTCGCGCCGAGCGCGCCTCGCTGCGTGCCCGCCGCGCGCTCGCCATGGCAGTGATGCACTGACCGTCAGGCTGTTCCACACCGCCAGGCGGTGGCCTCCCGGCCCGGGAGGCCGGAACTCTTCCCGCGGGGGCCGGTCCGTCCGTACGGACCGGCCCCCGCGGTGCGTTGTCCCCGCCGAGCCGCGGCCCGGCGGTATGGTCGCGGAGTGACGAGTCTTCCCGGAGGCACGAACCACGCGAGCGCGGGCCACGCGGGCACGGCGCACGACGACACGGCGCACGACGACACGGCGCGCGACCGCACGGACCGTGCCGGCACGGGCGGCGCGAGCGCGGAGCGTCCCGCGCTGGTGTGCGCGCGGTGCGGCACTCCGGCGGAGGGACTGCCGCCCACCTGGACCTGTTCCGTGGAGAACGGCACGCGGCGCTACTTCTGCGACGCCTGCTCCCGCGAGAACCTCCGCTCGATCGAGGGGCGCCTGGACTCCACCTGGTGGTAGCCCCCTGGCAGCGCAGCCCCCTCCGCGCTCACGCCTCGGCGGCCGCCTGCTCGTCGTCCGGTCCCTCGTCGTCCGGCTCCTCGGCCTCAGGACCGGCGGCGAAGCCCTGCAGCCACTCCTCCAGCTCCTCCCGCAGCCGCACCGTGGCCCCCAGCTGGCACAGCACACCGATGGTGCTCAGCGTGACCCGGTGGATGAGCAGGTACGACGGAGGCAGATTGAGCTGCTTGCCCAACTGGTAGGCAGGGGAGCGGGGGTCGGCGATCCGGGCCGCCTGACTGCGCATCCAGCCACGGGTGAAGGTGAACTCCTCCGCCTGGGCCGGCTCGATGATCGGCAGGAGGTAGTCGAGTACGGCCTCCGGGTCCAGCTCGATGGACTCCTTCACGAAGCCCTCCGTGCTGAGCATCTCGTAGACCGCGTCCGCCTCTCCGCCCAGCGCCATGCGCAGCGCCGCGCCGATGATCGGCGGCAGGCCGCCGGGCAGGCGGTCGACGGTGCCGAAGTCCAGGACGCCCAGGCGCCAGTCGTCCTCGCCGTCCGGTCCGCCGGGCAGGAGGCGGAAGTTGCCGGGGTGCGGGTCGGCGTGCAGCAGGCCGGTGCGGGCCGGGCCCGAGAACAGGAAGCGGGCCAGCAACTGGCCGGCGCGGTCGCGCTGGGCCTGGGTGCCGTCCGCGATCACCTCGGACAGTGGGACACCGTCCATCCACTCGGTGACCAGGACCTGGTCGCGCTGGTGGACGACCGCCGGAACGACGACGTCCGGGTCGTCGGCGAACTCATCGGCGTGAGCCTGCTGGGCCTGCGCCTCCAGCCCGTAGTCCAGTTCCTCGGAGACGCGGTCCTTGAGCTCGGCGATCAGCGGCTTGATGTCCACGCCGGGAACCAGCGGCCCCAGCAGACGGGCGAACCGGCTCAACTGGGTCAGGTCGGAGACAAGGGCCTCGCCGGCGCCGGGGTACTGCACCTTGACCGCGACCTCGCGGCCGTCGTGCCACACCGCCCGGTGCACCTGCCCGATCGAGGCCGCCGCGGCGGGCTTGTCCTCGAACTCCTCGAACAGCTCACGCCAGTGCGCGCCGAGCCGCTCCTCCAGCACGGAGTGCACCGTGCGCGTCGGCATCGGTGGCGCCGCCTCCTGGAGCTTGGTCAGCGCGACCCGGTAGGGGCCGGCGACCTCCTCGGGCAGCGCCGACTCGAAGACGGACAGCGCCTGCCCGAATTTCATCGCCCCGCCTTTGAGCTCGCCCAGCACCTTGAACAACTGATCGGCGGTGCGTTGCTGCAGCTCGCGGCCGACAAGATCGGCGGACTCGCCGACGATCCGTTTGCCGAGTCCCCAGGTCGCTCTCCCGGCGAAACCCAGCGGGAGCGCGGCGAGCTTGGCGGTCCGGGTGACCGCCTTCCGGGGAAGATCAGACATGCGCCCTCCAAGTCCCAGCAAGCCGCGCAGCCTCTGCCCGGCGGCAGGGTGCCGATGACGGCCGTTGCTCAGCCATTGTCGCGCGTGCTTGCCCGTTCTCTGAGGCCTGCTCCCTTTCGGCTTTCCCGGCCGCGCCGCACGCACAGGCCGGATGCGGCCGCACCGGTCGCGCGCGCCAGTGCAGCCCGGGCAGGGAGACCTCCCAACGGGCGCCCGAGCTGGAGGGCGACTCCCCGTCCAGGAAGGCGAGTGCGTGGGCGGCCGCCAGGGCGGCCACGGTCGCGGCGAGAGCGAGATCACACGGACGTACGTGCCGTGGTCTGCCCGAGCGCCACTGCGCCACCAGGCGTGGCCAGGTCCCGTCCCGGTCCGTGCGCTCCTGGTGGAGGCAGCCGGCGCAGCCGGTCTCGCCCGGCAGGACGAGCGGGCCCACGACGCCCGTGCCCTCCACCACCCCGGCGTACAGATGAGGTGTGCCGGACTCGATCAGGGCGGTGGCCGCGGACGGGTCGGGCGCGTGCGCGGCGATGTCGTCCCGCGGGGCCAGGACCACCAGGGAGAACCCCCGCTCCTCCGGCTCGGACGGTGTCCGGGGGGTGCGGCGGGCCGTACGGTCCGGGGCCGCCGCGCGCACGGCCCGCCGTGCCGCGGTGTCCCGGCGCTCGCCGACGGCCTCGGCGGACAGTCCGCCCGGGGCGACGTCCCACGGCTCCACGCAGCCGCCGTCGCGCACGTCGACCTCGCCGACCCCCGCCCCGGACAGCAGCGCGGCCAGGACGGCGCCCACCCGGCCCGCGCCCTTGACCTGCACACGTGCCTCACGTCTGGCGGCCAGGCGCCCCATCGCCTCGCCCGGTTCGCGCGTGGTCAGGGAGAGGGACGCGAGATCGGGCCCCAGCCGGTCCATCGCCTCCTTCCGCGCGCGCAGCGCGTCGGCCGCCGCGCCGCCGCCCCTGGCGTCGTCGAGGAGCCCGGCCTGGGTCAGCCTCTCCACCAGGCGGTCGACGTGGCCGTCGGGCAGGTCCATGCGGCGGGCTTCCTCCCGCAGCAGCGGCAGCCCGCGCGTGCCGTTGAGCAGGTCCAGGAAGCTGCCCGTCGCCGTGTCCAGTGGGCCCAGTGTCATCGCGTGCGCGGGAGTCATCCCGAACTGCACGGTGCCAAGATCACGCCAGCCGCGCCTGAGCGCGGGCTTCACCATCGGATGCATGTGCGAGCCCCCAGCCGAAGAAGGAAGAAGAAGGAAGAAGGAAGGAGAAGAAGGAAGGAGAAGAACGAGGAGAAAGGAGAGAACGGGAAGAGAAACGAGATGGGGAGAGGGGAGGAGGAAGAAGTCCCAGGATGCCCGGCTCGAAGGGGGCGTGCCGAAAGTTATCCACAGGAAGTGGGTAATCGTCGTATGAATCGGACCCCGGCCGAGCACCCCCGGCAGGGACCGGCACGGAAGCGTTCCCGGCCCGGGACTTCTGGTCCGCGCACCCGGTAACGTCGGAGCGTGTCCGCCGATCCACTGCACCGTGCCGGAAAGCCACAGCGCGGCGAGACGAGCCGGCCGCCGGACGCCACGGCGGCGAACGAGATCGAGGTCCGCAGGAGCGCCCGGCGCCGCCGGACGGTCTCCGCGTACCGCGAGGGCGGTCGCACCGTCGTGCTCATCCCCGCCCGGATGTCAGAGGCGGAGGAGAAGCGCTGGGTGACCGTCATGCTCGACAAGCTGGCCGCCCAGGAGAGCAGGCGGGCGCTCGGCGACACGGAGCTGGCCGAACGTGCCGAGCGGCTGTCCGCCCAGTACTTCGACGGCCGCGCCCGGCCCGCCTCGGTCCGCTGGGTCGCCAACCAGAACACGCGCTGGGGCTCGTGCACCCCGGCGGAGGGCAGCATCCGTCTCTCCCACCGTCTCCAAGGGATGCCGGAGTACGTCGTCGACTACGTACTGCTGCACGAACTGGCCCATCTGCTCGTCCCGGGGCACGGGCCCGACTTCTGGCGGCTGCTGGAGGCGTACCCGCGCACGGAGCGGGCCCGCGGCTATCTGGAAGGCGTGGCCGCGGCCGCGCGGCTGCCGCATCCGCCGGGAACACAGGGCGAGTGACGGGGCCGCCGGGGCGTCCGGTACCGCCCGACTGTGTTTGTGTACCGGGTCTGTACCGACTTCGTCCGGTGTCGGAGTTTGCCGTTAGCCTGGCGCGACGCACTCGCTTCGGGACGGGGGACGGTCGTTACGCATGCCCAGGGAATTCCAGCGCGGCCACAAGGCCAGGATCAGTGACCTGACCGCGGGCACGGATCTGTACGTAGGCGTGCAGATCTCGGCGCCCGGACTGACCGTCGACATCAGCTGCTTCGGGCTGGACGCCGACGAACGCCTCTCGGACGACCGGTACTTCGTCTTCTTCAACCAGCCGAAGTCCCCCGAGGAGGCCATCCAGCTGCTGGGCGCCCAGGCAGGCGACACGGAGTCCTTCCGGGTCACGCTGGAGAAGATCCCGTCGCATGTCCAGAAGCTCTCGTTCACGGCCGCCATCGACGGCGCCGGGCAGATGTCGCAGATCGACTCGGGGTACCTGCGCATCGTGGCGGGCGGCGAGGAGGTGGCCCGGTACGCGTTCGACGGCTCGGAGTTCTCCACCGAACGGGCCGTGATGCTGGGCGACTTCTACGTCAAGGACGTATGGCGCTTCGCGGCCGTCGGGCAGGGCTTCGACGGAGGCCTGGAGGCGCTGCTGAAGAACTTCGGCGGCGAGGTCCTGGAAGAGGAGGAGCCCGCCGCGGGCCAGGACCCGCAGCCCGGTGCCGCTCCCGGCTTCGCCCCGCCCGCACAGGCGACCGCGCCCCCGGAGTTCGCCGTCCCCTCCGGTCCGGCCGCCCCGGCCCCTGTGCCACCCCCGGCCGCCCACATGCCCCCGCCCGCCGCGCCCGGAATCGAGCCGTCCCCGGGGGCCACCCCGCCACCCGCCGCGCACGGCTTCCCCCCGCCGCTGGGAGCCACCCCGCCGCCTCCGCCCCCGCCCCCGGCGCCGGGCCCGGCGTTCTCGGTGCACGCCGCGCCGACCATCATCGCCCCCCTGACCCCGCCCGGCGCCCCGGTCCCGCCGCCCGCCCCTGCACCCGCCCCCTACGGTCAGCCCCCGTACGGCCCGGCGCACGGCCAGGGGCACGGCCAGACCCCGCCCCCGCCGCCCGGCCACCACCAGGCACCGCAGGCCCCGCCACCGCCCCCCGGTTACGGACACCAGCCGCCGTTCGGCCAGGTTCCCGGCGGGCCCGCGCCCCACGGAGTGCCGCAGGCCGCTCCCCAGGCCGCCGGGGTGTCCGCCGCGCTGAACCTGTACAAGGAGGCGCCCACCGGACGGCGCTGGACCCTGCAGAACAGCAAGCTGATCCGGGCCGACCTCGGCACGGAGGGAGGCCGGCCCGTACTGGCCCGGCAGGGCAGCATGGTGCTCTACCAGGGCAAGGTCGACTTCACCTACAAGGGCGCCGGCTTCGCGGGCCGGATCACGGGCAACGTCACGGGCCAGGAGATGCAGCTGATGCGCTGTACCGGCCAGGGCCAGGTGTTCTTCGCCGAGAACTCCACCCATCTGCATCCGGTCGAGCTCCAGGGCGACGCGATCTGCGTCTCCGCCGAGAACGTCCTCGCCTTCGACGAGAGCCTGGAGTACGAGGTCCGCCGTGTCGAGGGACACGGCATCCCCGGCGGCGCCCTGTTCACCATGCAGTTCCAGGGCACCGGCACCATCGTCGTCAAGACGCACGGCACCCCGGTCGTGCTGCCCGTGACGCCGACGACGTTCGTCGACTCCAACGCCGTGGTCGCCTGGTCGGCCGCCGCCCAGGTGATCGTCTCCAGCCAGGTGCGGATGCGCCGCAACGCCTACCCGGGCGACACCGGAGAGGGCGTCAACCTCCAGTTCCGCGCCGCCCCCGGCAGCTTCGTCGTCGTCCAGCCCTACGAGGTCTGAGGGAGCCCGTCATGAACCAGCCGCTCGCGGGTCACGTCCCCGCACCCGTCACCGCCCGCATGGAGAACCACGGCAGCCACATGCTGAAGGTCGCCATGCAGACCGGGAACGACCTCTTCGCGCGCGTGGGGTCGATGGTCGCCTACGAGGGCTTCATCCAGTACGAGCCCAGCCCGTCGGCCGTGCGCCAGATCGCGCGCGACTGGGTCACCGGCGAGGGCGCACCCCTGATGAAGTGCTCCGGCGACGGACTGCTCTACCTCGCCGACTACGGGGCCAACGTCGTCGTCATCAACCTGGGCGGTGACGCGATCTCCGTCAACGCCACCAACCTGCTCGCCTTCGACGCCGGACTGAGCTGGGGCGTCGAGCGGGTCAAGGGGCTGGCGAAGTTCGCCGGGCAGGGCCTGTGGAACACGCGGATCTCCGGACAGGGCTGGGTGGCGCTGACCTCCCGGGGCGAGCCGATCGTCGTCGACTGCGGCGAGGGCGAGAACGAGACCTACGTCGACCCGGACGCGCTCGTCGCCTGGTCGCCGAACCTGAAGGTGAAGGGCAAGCGCAGCTTCAGGGCGCAGTCCCTGATCGGCCGGGGCAGCGGAGAGGCCTACCAGATGGCCTTCTCCGGGCAGGGCATCGTCGTCGTACAGCCCAGCGAGGACAGCACCGACCGCCTGCGGATGCGCGGCTGAGGGGGAGACAGTAGACCATGCAGAGCCCGCTTTTCGCCTTCAACGAGGCCCAGACGCAGGAGCGCTGGAGCCTGCAGAACAAGCAGATGCTGCGCGTCACACTGGAGGGCCACGACGACATCCTCGCCCGCAAGGGCACGATGGTCGCCTACCAGGGCCTGATCGAGTTCGACGCGGAGTACCAGAGCGGCGGTCAGGCACGCACGCGCGCGTACACCGGCGAGGGCCTGGACCTGATGCGCTGTCACGGACAGGGCACGGTCTATCTCGCCAACCTCGCGCAGTACGTGCACATCATGGACGTCGAGCAGGACGGTCTGACCGTCGACAGCAGCTATGTGCTGGCGATGGACTCCACGCTGTACCACGAGGCCGTCGCCGTCGACAGCACGCACGGCATCTCCGGCTCCGGGAAGTACCAGCTGAACATCACCGGCCACGGCAGGGTCGCCCTGATGACCTCGGGCGCGCCGCTGCTGATGCAGGTGACGCCGGACAAGTACGTCAACTGCGACGCCGACGCGATCGTCGCCTGGTCCACCGCGCTGCGCGTGCAGATGCAGGCCCAGACGCACTCCAGCGGGGTGTGGCGGCGGCGCGGCGGCACCGGCGAGGGCTGGGAGCTCAGCTTCATGGGCAGCGGCTACGCGCTCGTCCAGCCCAGCGAGTTGCTGCCGCCGCAGAACGCGGTGATCGGGCAGGGCCTCGCCGCCCAGTTCGGCATGGGACAGCAGGGGGCGCGGGGACAGAACCAGGGCAACGTCTGGGGCTGAGCCGGGGACCGCGTGCGAGGGGCGACCACCACCGGCGGCCGCCCCTCGCACGGCCGGAAACTGTCGCACGGCCGTCCCCCGCACGGTCGTGAACCGCCGCGCGGCTGTCCCTTGCCACGGTCGTGAACCGCCGCGCGGCTGTCCCTTGCCACGGCCGTGAACCGCCGCGCGGCCGTCCCACCCACGGCCGGAGACCGCCGCGCCGCCGCACCGTGCCCGTTCAGAGCCTGGCGAGGGTCGCCTCCAGCAGGCGGACGACTGACTTGTCGGCCACCTCCGGCACCTCGTCGTAGGCGAACCAGCGCAGGTCCAGGGACTCGTCGCTGATCGTCGTCACCGCGCCGCTCGGCGCGAGCGCGGCGTACTGGACGTCGAGGTGCCAGGCGCACGGCGTCCGGTGACGGTCGAGCCGGACGGGACCGCCGGGCAGCAGGGTCAGCCCCTCTATGCCCGACTCCTCGGTCGCCTCGCGCAGGGCGGCCCCCGCCAGCGTGGTGTCCTCCGTCTCGCAGTGGCCGCCCGTCTGCAGCCACATGCGGATCTTCCGGTGGAGGGTCAGCAGCACCCGGCCGCGCTCGGGGTCGACCACCAGAGCGCTCGCCGTGATGTGCCCGTCCGCGCAGGCCTTCCACAGGCCGTCCGGATGCGTCCGAAGGTGCTCCAGGTAGAGCGGTCGCAGGTCCTCCTGGTCCCCGTACTCCCGCAGGACGAGGACCGCGTCGTCGTGGAGGCTCACTCGGCGTCGTCGCCCCTGTCGTTCTCGTCGCCCTTGTCGTTCTCTGTCTTCTTGCGCAGGTCCGGCTTCGGCGTCGAGCCGCTCGCCGCCTCGCCGAGCATCCTGTCCAGCTCAGAGAAGTCCATGTGCTCGCGGTGCACGAAGCCGTCCGGGTCGTCCAGGTCGGCGGCGGTCGGCAGCATGTCCGGGTGCGCCCACAGGCCGTCGCGGCCCTCCACCCCGCGCGCGTCGGTGAGCGAGGCCCACAGGCGGGAGGCGTCCCGCAGCCGGCGCGGACGCAGCTCGAGGCCGATCAGCGTGGCGAAGGTCTGCTCGGCCGGGCCGCCCGAGGCCCGGCGGCGGCGCAGCGTCTCGCGCAGCGCGTCGGCGGACGACAGACGGGGCTTGGCCGCCGCGTGCACCACGGCGTCCACCCAGCCCTCGACGAGGGCCAGCGCCGTCTCCAGACGGGCCAGGGCGGCCTTCTGCTCCGGGGTGTCCTCGGGCTGGAACATGCCCTGCTGGAGCGCGTCCTGCAGCTGCTCGGGGTTCTGCGGGTCGAACTGGCCGACCACGTCCTCCAGCTTCGCGGTGTCGACCTTGATCCCGCGCGCGTACCCGTCGACCGCGCCGAACAGGTGCGAGCGCAGCCACGGCACGTGCGAGAACAGGCGCTGGTGGGCGGCCTCGCGCAGGGCGAGGTACAGCCGCACCTCCTCCTTGGGCACGCCCAGGTCCTTGCCGAACGTCTCGATGTTCACCGGCAGCAGCGCGGCCCTGCCGGCCGGGCCGAGCGGCAGGCCGATGTCGGTCGAGCCGACGACCTCGCCGGCCAGCACGCCGACGGCCTGGCCGATCTGCGTGCCGAACATGGCGCCGCCCATGGAGCGCATCATGCCGATCAGCGGGCCGGCCATGGCCTGCATCTCCTCCGGCAGCACGTCACCCATGGCGGTGCCGACCCGCTCGGCCACCGGGTCGACGAGCTCCTTCCACGCCGGCAGGGTGGCCTCGACCCACTCCGCGCGGGACCACGCCACCGCGGAGCCGGCGCCGGACGGCAGGGACGTCACGTCGTCGAGCCACAGGTCGGCCAGCCGGACGGCGTCCTGGACCGCGGTGCGCTCGGCAGGACCGACGCTGGCGTCCTTGGTGCCGTCGGGGGTGCCCTGGGCCACCGTCTGGCGGGCGATCTGCTTGGCCATGTCCCAGTTCACCGGGCCGCCCTCGTAGGAGAGCATCTGGCCGAGCTGCTGGAAGGCCGCACCCAGGTCGGTGGGGTTCAGCGAACCGAACATGGCTGCGAGCGGATTGTCGGCGCCGGGCCCGCCAAAGCCTCCGGCTCCGGGCAGCCCGAAACCGAACGGGTTGGCCGGTCCCTGCTCACCGCCGCTCTGCTGGTCCTTCTTCTTGCCCTCGTCGCCGTCGTCCGGCTCCTCCGGCGGAAGGCCGAATCCGAATGGGGTGTCACTCACGGGATTCCTCGGCTGGTAAGGCCACCGGTTCTCTCCGGCGGCGCGGCTGCCCGACAACACCACCCAGCGTAGACACCATGGGCGGTTCGGGCCTCGGTGCTTCGCCGACACATCGCCTGCGGCAGGATGGATGCCACCTGGTACGTACGCGTCATTCGCGCCCGTATGTGAAGACAACCGCTGGAGACGCCCGGTGAGTTCCCCAGATCCACAGGTTCGCGCAGCGCGAAACCAAGAGAGCACTCCCGCCGTGCGCGGGCCCGTCGTCGCGGTCACCGGAGCCGCCCGCGGGGTCGGCGCGCTGCTCACCGAGCGGCTGGCCGAGTCCGCCGAGATCAGGCAGGTCGTCGCGATCGACGAGCGGCGCGGGGAGTGCGCGGCGGCGCAGTGGCACATCCTCGACGTGCGGGATCCGGCGATCGCGGAGAAGCTGCGCGGCGCGGACGTCGTCGTGCACCTGGCGCTCGACCTCGACCTGGAGACCGACTCGGCCGCCCGGACGGCGTACAACGTCAGGGGGACGCAGACCGTGCTGACCGCGGCGGCCGCGGCCGGGGTGCACCGCGTGGTGCTGTGCACCTCCGCGATGGTCTACGGGGCGCTGCCGGACAACGAGCTGCCGCTGTCGGAGGACGCAGAGCTGCGGGCGACCGCCGAGGCGACGGGCGTCGGGGACCTGCTGGAGATCGAGCGGCTGGCGCGGCGCGCTCCGCGGGCGCATCCCGGACTGAACGTGTCCGTGGTCCGGCCCGCGGTGCTGGTCGGGGGCACGGACACCGCGTTGACCAGGTACTTCGAATCGCCGCGTCTGCTGGTCGTGGCCGGGTCGCGGCCCGCGTGGCAGTTCTGCCACGTCGAGGACCTGTGCAGCGCCCTGGAGTACGCAGTGCTGGAGAAGGTCGACGGGGAACTGGCCGTCGGGTGCGACGGATGGCTGGAGCAGGAGGAGGTCGAGGAGCTCAGCGGGATCCGGCGGATGGAGCTGCCCTCGGCGGTCGCGCTCGGGGCGGCGGCCCGGCTGCACCGGATCGGGCTGACGCCGTCTCCGGCGGGGGACCTGGCGTACACGATGTACCCCTGGGTGGTGAGCGGCAGCCGGCTGCACGACGCCGGATGGCGGCCGCGGTGGACCAACGAGGAGGTTCTCACCGCGCTGCTGGAGGAGGTGTCCGGGCGGCACACGGTCGCCGGGCGGCGCCTGGGACGCAAGGACGCGACGGCGGCGGGCGCGGCCGGGGCGACGGTGGCCCTGCTGGGCGCGGCGGCGGTGGTTCGACGGGCGCGGAAGGCACGCCGGCGCTGAGAAGCCCGTTCTCGTGCGCGGCCCTCCACCTCCTTTACCCGGCGGTCCCGTGCGAGCCAGTCCTGTATGAGACTCCGAACCGGCACGCGCGCGTATCGGGTGATCGCGCTGTTCCCGGTCCTTCCGCATGTGCGGCACGATGGACGCATGGCAGCCACCAACGATCATCCCGGCGAGTACGCCGCCGAGGACCCCGTCAAGCTGATCGGCGTCCGGGAGACCCCCCTCTCCCTGGACGAGGTGTTCAAGGCGCTCGGGGACGATGCCGCGGGCGGTACCGCGCTGTTCGTGGGGACCGTGCGGAACCACGACGGGGGCGCCGGGGTCGACGCGCTCGGGTACTCCTGCCATCCCAGTGCGGAGGCGGAGATGCGCCGGGTCGCCGAGAAGGTCGCCGCCGGGTACCCGGTCCGGGCGCTGGCGGCCGTCCACCGTGTGGGGGATCTGAGGGTGGGAGACCTCGCGGTCGTCGTCGGGGTGTCGTGCCCGCACCGGGGCGAGGCCTTCGAGGCCTGCCGGAAGCTGATCGACGACCTCAAGCACGAGGTGCCGATCTGGAAGCACCAGAGGTTCTCGGACGGCACCGAGGAATGGGTCGGCGCCTGACGCCCCAACCCCATGGCCGCAGCTCCGGTTGCGTAACCGAACCCCTGGCGTGAGCGTTGTCAGTGCGGATGGTTAATCTGCTGATCAGTCAGTCGCGGTCGCGTATCAGGGGTTGGGAGGTCGGCATGGCGGCGCTCGCCTGGTTGCTGATTCCGTTTGTGGCTGCGATAGGCGCCGGACTGTGGGGGAGCTGGGCGAACCGGACCCGCAAGGCGCGCAGCGACGGTCCCGAACTGGACGGCTACGCCCGTTTCCGTGAGGCCATGGAGAGGTCCCACTCCAGTACGTGAGCGTCCCGCCCTGACGGTGCGCTGACAGAACCGTCCCGTACTGTCGAGTCATGCCACGCCGCACCGCGACGATGCTCGCCTCCACCCTGATGCTGATCGCGCTCCTGTGCGCGGGAATCCTCTTCCCCGTGCCCTACTCGGAGATGTCGCCGGGGCCGACGGTCAACACCCTGGGCGACCACGGCGGCGAGCCGGTGCTGCAGATCTCCGGCCGCAAGACCTACCCGACGGACGGCCACCTCAACATGACCACCGTCCGGGTCACCAGCGCCGACTACCGCATGAACCTCGTCGAGGCCGTCTACGGCTGGCTGGCGCACGACAGCAAGATCGTTCCGCACGACACGCTCTACCCCGACGGAAAGACGGAGGAGCAGTCGACCCAGGAGAACGCCGAGGAGTTCACCCTCTCCCAGGAGAGCGCCAAGGTCGCCGCCCTGAAGGAACTGCACATCCCGGTGCAGTCCTGGGTGATCGTCTCCACGGTCATCAAGGACACCCCGGCGCAGGGCAGGCTGCACGCGGGCGACGTCATCAGGGCCGTCGACGGCACGCCGGTCAAGCAGCCCTCGGACGTCGCCAGGCTGGTCACCAGGCACGAGCCCGGACAGGCCGTGGTCTTCACGATCGTGCCGGCCAAGGACCAGGCCGCCGCCGCGAAGCAGCACAGGGCGGCGACCGTCACCAAGGACGTCACCATCACCACCGCGCAGTCCGCCGACACCGGGACCAAGCGCGCCATCGTCGGGATCTCCGCAGGGACCGACCACACGTTCCCGTTCGAGATCAACATCAAGCTCGCCGACGTCGGCGGACCGAGCGCGGGGCTGATGTTCGCGCTCGGCCTCTACGACAAGCTCACACCGGGCAGCCTGACCGGCGGGAAGTTCGTGGCCGGCACCGGGACGATAGACGACGACGGCAAGGTCGGCCCGATCGGCGGCATCGAGATGAAGACCGTCGGCGCGCGCAGCAAGGGTGCCCAGTTCTTCCTCACCCCCGCCGAGAACTGTGCGGCCGCCGCCAAGGACACCCCCTCGGGGCTCACCCTCGTCAAGGTGCACACGATCGGCGACGCGCTCAGCGCCCTGAAGGACATCCGCGGCGGCAAGGCCGCCGATCTGCCGAAGTGCACGGCCAAGGGCTGACGGGCAGCGCCCCGGCCGTGTGCCGGTCGGGTAGGGGAGTGCGGCGGGCCCAGGGCCCCCGGCTCAGTCCTCGAAGGTCGCGGTCAGGGCCTCGGCCAGCCCCGGCACCAGGTCGGAGCCGGTGAGGACCTCCGTGGCGGAGTCCTTCTCACGCAGGCGCAGGGCCGACTCCCGGGCGCCGTCGCGCAGGACCGCGACCGTCATGCGGACCTCCTGGCGCTCGGGGTGGGCGGCCACCCACTTCGCCAGCTTCGCCCCGTCCAGTCCCTGCGGGACCTGTGCCTCGGCGGACGGGGGCAGCATCATGCGCTCCACGGTCAGCGCGCAGCCGGCCACCGCCTCGGGCCAGGCGATGGTGGCGAGAAACTCGTCTAGGGGCCGGTCGGCAGGGACCTCGTCCTGCTCGACCGGGGTGAGACCGGAGGTCTCCTGCTCGTCCGCCAGGCCGAGCTGTGCCGCGAGGGCGGGTTCCTGGGCCCGCAGCCGCGCGGTGTCTACGAGGGCGAAGAGGCGAGCGGGCTGGTCCCAGCCGAGGCCGGAGGTGTACTCGTCGATCTCGAGTACCGCCCGGGTGAGCGGGTTCGCTGCCATGGGAGTGTTGGACATGGTCACAATCCTGCCTCGTTCCTGGGCGGAATCGGGAACCGAGTAAACGGTGAGTAAGTTGCATAGGTGTGGGCCCACGATTTTTGGGGCCCACCGTACGGTCCGCGGACTCGGGGGCCTGACGCAACGAATCCGAACCAACAGCGACTTTCGAGGTGCACACCTTGGCTTTCCAGATGCCGGACCGCGGCGGAGGCCCGACAGGGCCGCGGATGAGAGTGGGCCGCCCGTCCCGGCGTGCCAGGACCCTGCTCATGACACTGGGCGTCCTCGCCGTCCTCGGCATGGTCTTCGCCATGTTCGCGGGCTTCTGGACGGACTGGCTGTGGTACCGGTCGGTGCACTACTCGTCCGTGTTCACCACCACCCTGTGGACCAAGATCGGACTGTTCTTCGTCTTCGGCCTGCTGATGGCGGCCGCGGTCGGGCTGAACATCTGGCTGGCCCACCGGCTGCGGCCGCCGCTGAGCGCCATGTCGGTGGAGCAGCAGAGCCTTGACCGCTACCGGATGAGCATCGCGCCGTACAAGAAGTGGCTGCTGTGCGGCATCACGGCGCTGGTCGGGCTGATCGCCGGTGCCTCCGCCGCGAGCGAGTGGCGGACCTGGCTGATGTGGGTCAACGGCGTGGCCTTCGGCAAGACGGACCCGCAGTTCCATCTGGACGTCTCCTTCTACGCCTTCGACCTGCCCTGGTACCGCTTCCTGCTGGGCTTCGGCTTCGCCGCCACGATCCTGTCCCTGATCGCCGCGGTGCTCACCCACTACCTGTACGGCGGGCTGCGCGTCACCAGCCCCGGCGCGCGTGCCACGGCCGCCGCGACCGGGCATCTGTCGGTCCTCCTCGGCGTCTTCGTGACGCTGAAGGCGGTGGCCTACTGGCTGGACCGGTACGGACTGGCGGTGAAGTCCAGTGACTTCAAGGCGACCGGCAACTGGACGGGCCTGAGGTACGTCGACGCCAACGCCTATCTGCCGGCCAAGACGATCCTGTTCTGCATCGCCGTGATCTGCGCTGTGCTGTTCTTCGCCACCCTGTGGCGGCGCACCTGGCAGCTGCCGGTCATCGGCTTCGGCCTGATGGTGCTGTCGGCCATCCTCATCGGCGGCCTGTACCCGGCGATCGTCCAGAAGTTCCAGGTCGAGCCCAACGAGCAGGCCAAGGAAGCCGCGTACGTCCAGAAGAACCTCAAGGCGACCCGCGAGGCGTACGGCATCGACGACACCAAGGTCACCGACTACGCGGGCACGAGCGACACCCAGGACAAGGCGAAGCTGCGGGACGCCGCCGCCGACGCGGCCAGTTACCGGCTGATGGACCCCAACATCGTCTCGCCGACGTTCGAGCAGCTCCAGCAGGTGCGCAACTACTACGGGTTCCCGTCCAACCTGGCCGTCGACCGTTACAAGACCAAGGACGGCAAGGTCCAGGACACGGTCATCGGCCTGCGCGAGCTGAACCTCGCCGGGATCCCGAAGAACAACTGGATCAACGACCACTTCCGCTACACCCACGGATACGGCGTGGTCGCGGCCAAGGGCACCGAGGCCGACTCCGAGGGCCGCCCGGTGTTCACCGAGTACAACCTGCCGTCCACGGGCGATCTCCCGCGGTACGAGCAGCGGATCTACTACGGCGAGAAGACCAGCACCTACTCCATCGTCGGCGGTCCCCAGAAGGAGATCGACTACTCCGACGACAGCGGTGAGAAGACCACCAGCTACAAGGGGAACAGCGGGGTCAGCCTCTCCAATCCGCTGAACCGGGCCGCGTACGCGATGGCGTTCAACGAGCCGCAGATCCTCTACTCCGGCGCGATCGGCGACGGTTCGCGGATCCTGTACAACCGCACGCCCAAGCAGCGCGTCGAGGCGGTCGCCCCGTGGCTGACGATCGACGGGGTCTCGTATCCGGCGGTGGTCGACGGGCGCGTCCAGTGGATCGTCGACGCCTACACGACGACCAACGGCTACCCGTACTCCTCGCGCACCACCCTCGGTGACACGACGCTGGACTCGCTGACCGCCGCCAACAACCAGCGGGTGGTGGCCCAGCAGAACCAGGTCAACTACATCCGCAACTCGGTCAAGGCGACCGTCGACGCCTACACGGGCGAGGTCAAGCTGTACCAGTGGGACACCCAGGACCCGGTCCTGAAGACCTGGATGAAGGCGTTCCCGGGCACGGTCGAGCCGAAGAAGGACATCTCCCCGGAGCTGTTGTCCCACATCCGGTATCCGCAGGACCTGTTCAAGGTGCAGCGCGAACTGCTCACGCGCTACCACGTCACGGACGCGCAGACCTTCCTCAGCGGCAGCGAGGTGTGGCAGATCCCCAACGACCCGACGAACAGGTCGGGCGACGCGGTGCCGCCGTACTACCTGAGCCTCAAGATGCCCGGTGAGTCGTCCCAGACGTTCTCGCTGACGACGACGATGACGCCGAACGGCCGTGACAACCTGAGCGCGTTCATGACGGTCGCCGCCGACGCGAACACGAGCGACTACGGCAAGATCAGCATCCTGAAGCTACCCACGGGCAAGACGATCGACGGCCCGAAACGGGTGCAGAGCCAGTTCAACTCCGAACCCTCGATCGCCGAGTCCATCCGGCTGCTGAAGGGCGGCGACTCGGAGGTCGAGTACGGCAACCTGCTGACGGTGCCGCTCGACGGCGGACTGCTCTACGTGGAGCCGGTCTACCTGCGCGGCGGCGGCCTCAAGTACCCGCTGCTGCGCAAGGTCCTGGTGACGTACGGCGGCAACACCGCCTTCGAGGACACGCTCGACAAGGCGCTCAACAAGGTGTTCGGCACGGAGGGTTCGGCCACCGAGCCGCCCGGCTCCGGCACCGGCACCGGCACCGGCTCCGACACCGGCGGTGGTGGCACCGGCAGCGGCGAGAAGAACCCGCCGGCGTCGGACAACCCGACGGTCCAGGACGCGCTGAAGGACGCCCAGAAGGCCTTCGAGGACGGTCAGACCGCCCTGAAGAACGGCGACTGGCAGGCGTACGGCCAGGCGCAGAAGGACCTTCAGGACGCCCTGAAGCGGGCCGAGGACGCGCAGGCGCAGGCGGAGAAGCCCGGCGCCGGCGGCAAGAACGGCGACGGGAAGGGCGGCGCGAGCCCGGGTGCGAGCGCCAGTCCGGCACCAAACAGCAGTCCAAGCGGTAGCCCGAGCGGGGGCTGATCGCTCCCGCCGAGTCCAAGGGCCCGGATCCGTCCCGCGGATCCGGGCCCTTCGCCGTGTGCGAACGCATGTACCGACGTGCCCTGCGGCCGTGCCGCCGTGGGGAGTTGAGCGATCTGTGTTTGACTTGTCTCTCTGTGGGCATGTCGACAAAACGCTGAAGTGACCTCACTGGCTGGGGTATTACGGATGTACCCGGGTTGCAGGTGGTGCGACGATGGACGTTATGGGGGACAAGGCAACTCTGTTCGGGACGGGGCGATTTGTGCAGGATTCCGGCTCTGGTGAGACCGGAGGCGAGGCGCGCGACGAGTCCGTGGCGGCCGCGGACGAGACCGCGGAGCTGGCGCGCCGTCGCCTCGCCGCCGAGGCGGGCGACGTCGAGGCCATGAGCGTTCTCGGGGCCATGCTGCTGCGGCGCGGTGACCTCGACGCCGCCGAACCTCATCTGCGCTCCGCCACCGCGGGCGGCGACCGCGCCGCGGCCAACAACCTGGGAGTCCTGCTCCACCAGCGCGGTTACGCCGACGAGGCCGCCGGATGGTGGCGCATCGCCGCCGTCGCCGGCTCCGCGGCGGCCGCGCACGCGCTCGGCCGGTACCACCGCGAGCGCGGCGACGAGCCCGCCGCCGAGTACTGGCTGCGCCAGTCCGCCGAGCAGGGGCACGTCCTCGGCGCCTACGCCCTCGCCGACCTGCTGGAGCACCGCGGCGACGCCGGGGCCGAGCGCTGGATGCGGGTCGCCGCCGAGCGGGGGCACCGGGAGGCGGAGTACCGGCTGGCGCGGGCACTGGACCGGCGGGCCGGCCGGCAGTCCGGCGGAGAGGGTCCCGGCCTGCTGGCGGAGGCCGAGCAGTGGTACCGCCAGGCCGCCGCGCGCGGGCACCGGCGGGCCGCCCTGCACCTCGGCGCCATCCTGGAGAAGCGCGGCGACCTCAAGGAGGCCGGCCGCTGGTACCTGACCTCCGCCAAGGACGGCGAGGCCAGGGCCGCCTGCGCGCTCGGGTTCCTGCTGCGGGACGCCGGCGACCCCGAGAACGCCGCCCTGTGGTGGCTGAGGGCCGCGCAGGACGGCGACGGCAACGCGGCGAACGCGCTGGGCGCGCTGCACGCCGAGCGCGGCGAGACGCAGACCGCCGAGCGGTGGTACCGGGCGGCGATGGACGCGGGCGACATCAACGGCGCCTACAACCTCGGACTGCTCTGCGCCGAGCAGGGGCGTACCGCGCAGGCCGAGCAGTGGTACCGGCGCGCGGCGTACGCCGGGCACCGGGAGGCGTCGAACGCGCTGGCCGTCCTGCTGCTCCAGGGCGGGGACACCAGTGGGGCCGAGCCGTGGTTCTCCAAGGCGGCGGAGGCCGGGAGCGTCGACGCCGCGTTCAACCTGGGGATCCTCTACGCCGGACGGAGCGAGGACGCCCAGGCCCTGCGGTGGTACGAGCGGGCGGCGGCGGCCGGGCACACGGAGGCCGCGTTGCAGGTGGGGATCGCCCGGCTGCGCGCGGGCGACGAGCGGGCGGCCGAGCGGCACCTGCGGTGCGCGGCAGGCGGCGGCAGCCCGGAGGCGGCGTACCGGCTCGCCACCGTGCTCGACGCCCGGCGGCCACCGGCGGCCGCGCACGAGCTGGGGGAGCCGGCGATCCAGGAGAAGACCGAGTGCGAGGAGTGGTACGAGCGGGCGGCCGGCCAGGGACACCGGCGCGCGCAGGTGCGGGTCGGGATGCTGGCCGCGACCCGCGGGGACGTGGTCGAGGCGGCGCGGTGGTACCGCAGGGCGGCGGAGTCCGGCTCCCGCAACGGCGCGTTCAACCTGGGACTGCTGCTCGCCCGGGAGGGCAGTGAGCCGGAGGCGGCCACCTGGTGGGCGCGGGCGGCCGACGCCGGGCACGGGCGGGCGGCGCTGCGGCTCGCCCTGGTGCACGCGCGCCGCGGCGAGCTGGCCGAGGGGCAGGGGTGGGCCGACCGGGCCGTGGCGCTGGGGCCGGCGGAGGTCGCCCAGCGGGCCGCGCGCCTGCGGGACGCGCTGCGCGAGGAGCTGTCGGCGTGACGCGGGTCGTGTGACGCAGGTCCTTCCCGCGTCCCCGTAAACGATTTGCTTCTCGGTGCGCCGGTCACGTAATGTTGCATTCACCGACGCGGGGTGGAGCAGCTCGGTAGCTCGCTGGGCTCATAACCCAGAGGTCGCAGGTTCAAATCCTGTCCCCGCTACTGAAGGCCGAGGGCCGGAATCCGATCAAGGATTCCGGCCCTCGGTGTTTTCCGGAGACGCTTCGGGGAGCGGATCGCAAAAGAAGGACCCCCGCGCACCGTCGAGGTGCCGGGGGTCCTTCTCTCGTCTCGCGAGTGTGGCTTGCGAATGGGGCCGTCAGGCCGCCGCGCAGTTCGGGCAGAGGCCGCGGTAGGTGACCTCCACGTCCGAGACCGTGAAGCCGAAGCGCTCCGAGTCGGGCAGGTCGGCCAGCGGGTTGCCACTCGGGTGGACGTCCCGGATCGCGCCGCAGCCGGCGCAGACCAGGTGGTGGTGCGGCCGGTGCGCGTTGGGGTCGTACCGCTTGGCGCGCTTGTCGGTGCTGACTTCCAGGACCTCGCCGAGGGAGACCAGTTCGCCCAGCGTGTTGTACACGGTCGCCCGGGAGATCTCGGGCAGCTTGGCGACAGCCCGGGCATGGACCTCGTCGGCCGTCAGATGGACGTGTTCGCCGTCGAGGACCTCGGCCACCACACGCCGCTGCGCGGTCATCCGCCATCCGCGTCCGCGCAGCCGTTCCAGAAGGTCACTCATACCGACCAGCCTAACAGCAAGGGGGAATAGATCCCGAATCAGTGTGAATTTGGAGCTCTGCTTGACTTGGACTAAGTCCATTGTAGGATCGAGACTGGCTTTGGCCAAGCGACAGGAACGATGGAAATGACGCAGGAGGCGACGTGACCCAGGGGCCGCTCACGACGGGGACCGGTGCTCCGGTTGCCGACAACCAGAACAGCGAGACGGCGGGGGTCGGCGGCCCGGTGCTCGTCCAGGACCAGCTCCTGCTGGAGAAGCTCGCCCACTTCAACCGCGAGCGCATCCCGGAGCGCGTGGTGCACGCCCGTGGCGCCGGCGCCTACGGCACCTTCACGGTCACGGCCGACGTCACCCAGTACACGCGTGCCGGGTTCCTCTCCGAGGTCGGCAAGCGGACGGAGACCTTCCTGCGCTTCTCGACCGTGGCCGGCAACCTCGGCGCCGCGGACGCGGTCCGCGACCCGCGCGGCTTCGCGCTGAAGTTCTACACCGAGGAGGGCAACTACGACCTCGTCGGCAACAACACCCCGGTGTTCTTCATCAAGGACGCCATCAAGTTCCCCGACTTCATCCACACCCAGAAGCGCGACCCCTACACGGGCAGCCAGGAGGCGGACAACGTCTGGGACTTCTGGGGCCTGTCGCCGGAGTCGACGCACCAGGTGACCTGGCTGTTCGGCGACCGCGGCATCCCGGCGTCGTACCGCCACATGGACGGCTTCGGTTCGCACACCTACCAGTGGAACAACGAGGCCGGCGAGGTCTTCTGGGTCAAGTACCACTTCAAGACCGACCAGGGGATCAAGAGCCTCACCGCCGACGAGGCCGCCGTGCTCGCCGGCGCGGACCCCGACTCCCACCAGCGGGACCTGCGTGAGGCCATCGAGCGCGGTGAGTACCCGTCCTGGACCGTGCAGGTGCAGATCATGCCGGCGGCCGAGGCGGCGACCTACCGCTTCAACCCGTTCGACCTCACCAAGGTGTGGCCGCACGAGGACTACCCGCCGATCGAGATCGGCAAGCTGGAGCTCAACCGCAACCCGGAGAACATCTTCGCCGAGGTCGAGCAGTCGGTCTTCAGCCCCGCCCACTTCGTGCCGGGCATCGGTCCCTCCCCGGACAAGATGCTCCAGGGCCGCCTCTTCGCGTACGGCGACGCCCACCGCTACCGCGTCGGCATCAACGCCGACCAACTGCCGGTGAACCGTCCGCACGCCACCGAGGCGCGCACCAACTCCCGTGACGGTCATCTGTACGACGGCCGCCACAAGGGCGCGAAGAACTACGAGCCGAACAGCTTCGGCGGGCCGTTCCAGACGGACCGGCCGCTGTGGCAGCCCGTGCCGGTCACCGGCGTCACCGGTGACCACGAGGCGCCGGTCCACGCCGAGGACAACGACTTCGTCCAGGCCGGCAACCTCTACCGCCTGATGTCGGACGAGGAGAAGGAGCGCCTGATCGGCAACCTGGCGGGCTCCATCGCGCAGGTCTCGCGCGAGGACATCGCCGAGCGGGCGATCAGCAACTTCCGTCAGGCGGACGACGACTTCGGCAAGCGGCTGGAGGCCGCGGTCCAGGCCCTGCGCGGCTGACTCCAGCACTGGACACGCTTGTCGTGGACGGCGGGCCGGGTCCCTTCGGGGGCCCGGCCCGCCGGCGTGCGTTCAGGCCGTGCCCGCGCCCGCGGCCGCCGCGTGCTGCCGGACCGGCGCCCAGCAGCGGATGATGTCGCGGACCGAGACGATGCCCGCCGGCTCGTCGTGGTCCAGGACGATGAGGTGCCGGAAGCCGCCCCGGGCCATGGCGCCCGCCGCCTCCTCCAGGGTCCAGGACGGCGCGGCGAACACGACGTCGGTGGTGGTGTGCGCGTGCACGCGCTCCGTGTCCGGGTTCTGGCCCAGACCCACGGAGTTGAGGACGTCGCGTTCGGTGAGGATGCCGATGCCGCCCGCGTCGGGGTCGTGGACGACGGCGGCGCCGACGTGGCGCGCGGACATCAGGGCCGCCGCCTGTCGGAGGGTGTGTGCGGGACCGATGGTGAGGACCACCGTGCTCATGGCGTCGCGGACGAGCATGGGATGGAGCCACCTCCTCGGGGGAATCCGGCTGGTGCGTGCCCGGCGGGTGGGCTGCCTCCCGGACACTGCACAAGTTCACAAGGGGGGAACTCCCAGAGTCTCAGGCAAAGCACGGGTCAACAAGGGGGCGTGCGCGGTCCGGCGGGGGCGCGCGCAGGCGTTGCCCGTCGCCCGTCAGCGCCGGCTGAGATACCCCAGCATCTCGTCGTGCAGCAGCCCGTTGGACGCGGCGGCGTTGCCGCTGTGCGGACCGGGCCGGCCGTCGAGGCCGGTGAAGGTGCCGCCGGCCTCGGTCACGATGATCGCGTTCGCGGCCATGTCCCACAGGGACAGCTCCGGCTCGGCACAGAAGTCGACCGAGCCCTCGGCGACCATCATGTACGGCCAGAAGTCGCCGTAGGCGCGGGTGCGCCAGACCGCGCGGGTCAGATCAAGGAAGCCGTGCAGGCGGCCCTGCTCCTCCCAGCCGCTGAGCGAGGAGTACGCGAAGGAGGCGTCCGAGAGGTCCGCCACGCGGGACACCCGGAGCCTGCTCGCCTGCGCCAGGCTGCGGCCCATGAAGGCGCCGTGGCCCTTCGCGGCCCACCAGCGGCGGCCCAGGGCGGGGGCGGAGACGAGGCCCACGACGGGCTGGAAGCCGCCCTCGCCGGCCTCCATCAGGGAGATGAGCGTGGCCCAGACCGGGACGCCGCGCACGTAGTTCTTGGTGCCGTCGATCGGGTCGACGACCCAGCGGCGGGGGCCGGTGCCCTCGATGCCGTACTCCTCGCCGAGGACCGCGTCGCGGGGGCGGGCGCGTTGGAGCTGGCCGCGGATGAGTTCCTCCGCCGCCTTGTCCGCCTCACTGACCGGGGTCATGTCCGGCTTCGTCTCGACCTTGAGGTCGAGTGCCTTGAAACGGTCCATGGTCGCGGCGTCGGCGGCGTCCGCGAGGACGTGGGCCAGGCGCAGGTCGTCGAGGTAGTCCGGCATGCCAGAACCGTATCCGCCCGGGGCGACCCGGGGCCACGGGGGGCGGAGCGGGCCGGGGTACGCGCGAGCCGGGACGCTCCCTGGGGGCAGTCAGCGGACGCGCGGGTGGGCACCCCCTGGTGCGCACGTGCCGTCACGGGCCCTTGACAGTGCGTTCAGGGGCGTCAAATCTGGGCGCAGAGCCGCTCGCCCAGGGAGGCGTAGATGCCTGCAGCGCGGGAATCCCTGCTGGACGCCGCCTACTCGGCGCTGACAGGGCGGCCGTGGTCCGCGGTCCGCATGGTCGACGTGGCCGCGGCCGCCGGGGTCTCCCGGCAGACGCTGTACAACGAGTTCGGCAGCAAGGACGGACTGGCGCGGGCCCTGGTCAGGCGGGAGGCGGACGGCTATCTCGCCGGGGTCGACCGAGCCCTGACCACCCCCGCCGACCCGCGCGAGCGGCTCACCGCCGCCGCCGAGTGGACCGTGTCCGCCGCCCGGGACAACGTACTGGTGAAGGCGATGCTCACCGGCTGCTGGAGCGAACGGCTGCCCTCACCCCCGCTGCCGGCGGTGCCGTCCTCCAGCGCGGTTCCCGCGCAGCGCCGGGCCGACGGCCCGCTGCCGTCGCCCGGCGACTTCGTGGCGATCGTCCGCGACCGCGCCGCGACCCTGCTCTCCGCCCCCGGCACCCCCAGGGCCGACACCGCCGAACTGGCCCGTGCCTGCGAGCTGGTGATGCGCCTGGCCCTGTCGTGCGTGGCCGCGCCGCCGGACCGGGGCGGGGTCGCCGGCCTGGCGCGCGCCGCGCTCCCGCGCCACCTGGCCTGACCCGGCCGCGCCCAGCGCCGTCGCGTCAGTGCGCGGAACCGGACAGCTGGAGCCCGATCACCCCGATGATGACCAGGCTGATCGAGACGATCTTCAGGGTGGAGACCAGGTCGCCGAGGAAGACCATGCCGTAGATGGCGGTGCCCGCCGCGCCGATGCCGGTCCACACCGCGTACGCGGGGCCCACGTCGAGCTTCTTCAGGGACAGGGTGAGCAGCCCGAAACTGCCGAGGGCGAAGCAGCAGAAGGCGATGGTCGGCCAGAGCCGGGTGAACCCGTGCGACAGCTTCAGGCACACGGCGAAGCCGGTCTCGAGCAACCCGGCGACGATCACCAGCAGCCACGCCATGCAGTCCTCCCGAGCGTCCGCGTGCCGTGACCGCTTCGTCGTGCTTGGGGCAGGTCATGATCCGGCTCCGTGCGATTATGCACTTGCCGGACCGCGCCGCACCCAAACAACGCGGAGGTCAGTCGCCCTCCTTGCGCTCCCGCGTGGCCAGCAGCCGGCGCAGCGAGTACAGCCGGGCCGGGTCCGCGTGGCCCTCGGCGACCCACGCGTCCAGGGCGCAGTCCGGCTCGTCGTGGCTGCACGCGCGCGGGCAGCCCTCGGTGCCCGGCTCCAGGTCGGGGAAGGCGTGGATCACCCGGGACGGATCGATGTGCGCGAGCCCGAACGACCGTACGCCCGGGGTGTCCACGACCCAGCCGTCCCCGCCCGCCAGCGGCAGCGCGAGCGCGGAGGTAGTGGTGTGGCGGCCGCGGCCGGTCACCGCGTTCACATGTCCCGTCACCCGCCGCCGGTCCTCCGGCACCAGCGCGTTGACCAGGGTCGTCTTGCCCACGCCCGAGTGGCCGACGAACGCCGTGACCTTCCCGTCGATATGCTCACGCACCCGGTCCGCCGCCGCGCCGTCGTCCAGCTCGGCACGGCTGGTGACGACGTAGGGGATGTCCAGGTCCCCGTACAGCTCCAGGAGCTTGTCCGGCGGCGCCAGGTCCGACTTGGTCATGACCAGCAGCGGCTCAAGACCGCCGTTGTACGCCGCCACCAGGCAGCGGTCGATCAGGCGCGGGCGCGGCTCGGGGTCGGCGAGCGCCGTGACGATGGCCAGTTGGTCGGCGTTCGCGACGACCACGCGCTCGTAGGGGTCGTCGTCGTCCGCCGTGCGGCGCAGGACCGAGGTGCGTTCCTCGATGCGGACGATGCGCGCGAGGGTGTCCTTCGTGCCGGACAGGTCGCCGACCAGGGCCACCCGGTCGCCCACGACGGCGGCCTTGCGGCCCAGTTCGCGGGCCTTCATCGCGATGATCGGGCGGCCGTCGACGAGGCAGGTCAGCCGTCCCCGGTCGACGGTGAGGACCAGGCCCTCGGCGGCATCCTCGTGCTTGGGGCGGATGTTGGTGCGCGGCCGGTTGCCCTTGCGGTTGGGGCGGCTGCGGATGTCGTCCTCGTCGGTGTGCTTGCCGTAGCGGCGCATGACGTGTTCCCCGCGTCCCTACGCCCCGAGCATCCCGGTCCACAGGTCGGGGAAGTCGGGCAGTGTCTTCGCCGTGGTCGCCACGTTCTCGATCTGCACCCCCTCGACCGCCAGGCCGAGGATCGCTCCGGCCGTCGCCATGCGGTGGTCCTCGTACGTGTGGAAGACCCCGCCGTGCAGGCGGCGCGGGCGGATGTGCAGGCCGTCGGCCGTCTCGGTCACGTCACCGCCGAGCTCGTTGATCTCCTTGGTCAGCGCGGCCAGGCGGTCGGTCTCGTGCAGTCGCAGATGGGCCACGCCCCGCAGGGTCGAGGGCGAGTCCGCGAGCGCGGCGACGGCCGCGATGCCCGGCGTCAGCTCGCCGACCTCGCCGAGGTCCACGTCGATGCCGTGCACCGCACCCGAACCGGTGAACACCAGGCCGTAGTCGGTGAGTTCGCAGGAACCACCCATCTCGGTGAAGATCTGCCGCAGCCGGTCACCCGGCTGGGTCGTCCGGGCCGGCCAGTCGGGGACGACGACCTTGCCGCCGGTCACCAGCGCCGCCGCGAGGAAGGGCTGGGCGTTGGACAGGTCGGGCTCCACGGTCAGGTCCCGGCCGAGCAGGGCGCCCGGGGTGACCCGCCAGACGTTCGGCTCGCCGCCCGACTCGGGGGTGTCCACCTGGGCGCCGACCGCCCGCAGCATGTCGACCGTCATCCGGATGTGCGGCAGCGACGGCAGCGACGACCCGGTGTGCCGGACCTCCACGCCCTGGTTGAAACGCGGCCCCGACAGCAGCAGGGCACTGACGAACTGGGACGAGGACGAGGCGTCGATCTCCACCGGGCCGCCGTCCAGCGCGCCGCTGCCCTGCACGGTCATCGGCAGCGCGCCGCGGCCGTCGTCGTCGATCCGGGCGCCCAGGACGCGCAGCGCGTCGATGACGCCGTCCAGCGGGCGTTCGTACGAGCGCGGGTCGCCGTCGAAGCGGATGGGGCCGTCGGCCAGCGCGGCGACCGGCGGCAGGAAGCGCATCACCGTGCCGGCGTTGCCGACGTCGACGGTGGCCGGGCCGTGCAGCCCCGCGGGGATCACGCGCCAGGCCTCCCCGGTGCCGTCCGGCCCGACGCCCTCGTCGATGCCGACACCCATGGCCCGCAGCGCGCCGGCCATCAGCAGCGTGTCGCGGGAGCGCAGGGGGCGGCGCAGCCAGCCCGGCTCGGAGGCGAGGGCGGCGAGCACCAGCGCGCGATTGGTGACGGACTTCGACCCCGGCACGTGGACCGTCGCGTCGACGGCTCCGCTCGCGTGCGGGGCGGGCCAGAGGGCGGTATGTGCGGGGTTCGGGGCCATGGTCCCCACCTTAGAGCCTGTACCGAGTCCCCCGCCTGCGCCCTCACGCCCGGCACACGCGTCCGCCGCACGGCGCCGGCGGACGTATCGAGGGGGCGGAGGGATCGCCTCAGCCCGCCAGCAGCCACCGGCCGCCGCCGATCAGCGAACACAGCGACACCGCGTGGAACAGGAACAGCCACAGCGCCGCCGGGACGTGCGTCAGCCGCGACAGCTGGTCCGCGTCCGAGTCCCCGGCGCCCCCGCGCGCCCGCTTGGCCTGGAGCTCGAAGGCCGGGCGCACCCCGCCGAGCAGCAGGAACCACACCACCGCGTACGCGAACGCGGCCTGCACCTGCGGCCCGGTCAGCCAGGACACCAGCAGGAACATGCCGCCGGTGAGGAGAACGGTGAGCGCCCCGTAGGCGTTGCGGATCATCACCAGCATGGCCACCAGCAGCGCCGTGGCCACCCACAGCAGCAGCGTGATGCGGCCGGTGGCGAGCAGGGCCGCGCCGCCCAGACCCAGCAGCGGGGGAGCGGTGTAGCCGGCGGCCGCCGTGAGGATCATGCCGATGCCGTGCGGCTTGCCCCGGCTGACGGTCAGGCCGCTGGTGTCGGAGTGCAGGCGTATGCCGGTCAGGGTGCGTCCGGTGAGCAGCGCCACCAGCCCGTGCCCGCCCTCGTGCGCGATGGTGATCGCGTTGCGCGAGAGGCGCCACAGAGTGTGCGGGACGACCACGGCGAGCGCGGCGGCCGCGGTGGCGATCACCACCCACAGGTCGGGGTCGGGCTGGGTGCCGACGAGCCGGTCCCAGAGATCGGGCAGCGCGGTGGCGGCGAGGCTGTCCATGTGTCCGAGTGGCTCCCTGTCCGTGTGCGCGGTCTGGCAGTGTTGCACGTATGTGCGGACGGTATGCGGCGAGTCGCGGCCCCGAGGATCTCGCAGGAGTCTTCGAGATCCAGAGATGGGACCCGGAGGAGACCCTGGAGCCCGATTACAACGTGGCCCCGACCAAGGAGGTCCACGTGATCCTGGACCGTCCCCTGAAGGACGCCGGCGACCGCGGTCCGGTTCGCCAGCTGCGGAAGCTGAGGTGGGGGCTCGTACCGTCCTGGGCGAAGTCCCCCGAGGGCGCCGCCCGGATGATCAACGCGCGCGCGGAGACCGTGCACGAGAAGCCGTCGTACCGCCGCGCCTTCGCCGCCCGGCGCTGTGTCGTGCCCGCCGACGGCTACTACGAGTGGGTCACCGGCACCCAGGAGCGGGAGCTGGAGGTCGAGGGCCGGCGCAAACGGCCGCGCAAGCAGCCCTACTTCGTGACCCCGGCGGACGGCTCGGTCTTCGCGATGGCCGGGCTCTACGAGTTCTGGCGGGACCGCACCCTGCCCGACGACCACCCGCGGGCCTGGTGGGTGACCTGCTCGGTGATCACCACGGAGGCGGAGAACACCCCGCTGGCCGTGGCCCCGGCCGAGGGCCCTGGCTCGCTGGCCGAGATCCACCCCCGGATGCCGCTGATGCTGACCCCGGACCGTTGGGACGCCTGGCTGGACCCGGCCCGCACCGACCCGGACGACCTGCGCGAGCTGCTCACCCCGCCGCCCCCCGGCCTGATGCGCGCCTACCCGGTGTCCACGGCCGTCAGCAACGTCCGCAACAACGGACCGCAGCTGCTCAAGGAGCTCCCCGCGCCCGAAGAGGGCACACTCTTCTGACGTGGGCGACCCGAGCGACGTGAGGGACATGAGCGACCTGAGCGACCTGAGCGAGACCGTCGAGACGGAGGCGGGCGCGGCCCGCGTCACCTGGCACCGGGCCCCCGCGGCACACCTGGTGCTCGCCGTGAGCCACGGAGCCGGCGGCGGTGTCGAGGCCCGCGACCTCCAGGCCCTGGCGCGCACCCTCCCCGGGCACGGCGTCACCGTCGCACTGGTCGAGCAGCCCTGGCGGGTGGCCGGCAAGAAGATCGCGCCCGCGCCGAGGACGCTGGACACCGGCTGGCGCGGACTGTGGCCCGCCCTCACCCGGCCGGGGCTGCCGGTGGTCGCCGGCGGCCGCAGCGCCGGGGCGCGCGTCGCCTGCCGTACGGCGGCCGGCCTTGGCGCGCACGCCGTCCTCGCCCTCAGCTTCCCGCTGCACCCGCCGGGCAGGCCCGAGAAGTCCCGCGCCGACGAGCTGCTCGGCGCGGGTGTGCCCACGCTCGTCGTCCAGGGCGGCAACGACCCGTTCGGCAGCCCCGCGGAGTTCCCGGAGGGCTCCTACCGGCTCGTCGAGGTGCCGTACGGCGATCACGGCTTCGCCGTCCCGAAGCGGGCGTCCATCAGCCAGGACCGGGCCCTGGAGGTCATCGCCGACGCCGTCGCACAGTGGACCGCGTCACTCGGGTGACCCGCGGGAATGCCCGGCGGACCGCCGCTGTTGAGCCGGTCAGAAGTGCCGCTCACGGCGCCGACGTCACACGAGAGGGAGTCCGCCGCATGGGTTCGACCGTTTGCCCGAGCCGCAGCAGCCGCACTGACCTGGACTGGACGGTGCTGCACGCGGCGCGGACCGCTCCTGTTCGAGCGGCGGCAGGCACGGCTCGTCGTCTATCCTCCGATTCGAGTGGAACCGCATTCGGTGCCACGACGTCGCTTGAGGAGGTGGGTCCGGTTCCCGGTACCGACGCAGGGACCGACAACGGCCAGGCGGAGCAGCCCGAGAGCCGGGGCACGAGCGTGGGCGGATCCGTGGAGTCGACGACCGAGCGCAGCGCGCGCTTCGAGCGGGACGCGCTGGAGTTCCTCGACCAGATGTACTCGGCCGCGCTGCGCATGACGCGCAACCCGGCCGACGCCGAGGACCTGGTGCAGGAGACCTACGCCAAGGCGTACGCGTCCTTCCACCAGTTCCGCGAGGGCACCAACCTCAAGGCGTGGCTGTACCGGATCCTCACCAACACCTTCATCAACTCGTACCGCAAGAAGCAGCGCGAGCCGCAGCGCAGCGCCGCCGAGGAGATCGAGGACTGGCAGCTCGCCCGCGCCGAGTCGCACATGTCGACCGGTCTGCGCTCCGCCGAGTCGCAGGCGCTCGACCACCTGCCCGATTCGGACGTGAAGGAAGCGCTGCAGGCGATCCCCGAGGAATTCCGCATCGCCGTCTACCTCGCGGATGTAGAAGGCTTTGCGTACAAGGAGATCGCGGACATCATGGGGACACCCATCGGGACGGTGATGTCCCGGCTGCACCGGGGCCGCCGTCAGCTGCGCGGCATGCTCGAGGACTACGCCCGCGAGCGCGGACTGGTCCCGGCCGGCGCCGGAGAGTCGAACGAAGCGAAAGGCTCGGGCTCATGAGCTGCGGAGACCCGCACGAGACGGACTGCGGTGAGGTACTCGACCACCTCTACGAGTTCCTCGACAGTGAGATGCCGGACGTCGATCGCACCAAGTTCGAGCACCACTTCGAGGAATGCTCGCCGTGCCTCGAGAAGTACGGCCTGGAGCAGGCCGTGAAGAAGCTGGTCAAGCGGTGCTGCGGGCATGACGACGTGCCCGCGGACCTGCGCGCCAAGGTCATGGGGCGGATCGATCTCATCCGCTCCGGCCAGACCGTCCCCGAGCATGACGTGACCGCGGCACCGGTGACTCCGCAGGAGTCCTGACCCGCCGTACGCGGACGCCCGCCCGGCGCCCCGCCCCCTTCACCCGAACGTGCTAATCCCTGGGACCAGGCCTCGTGGGCTCCCCGCCGCGCCCCCTACGCTCCCACCGTGGACAGGCATGACCGGGGAGGGGCGGCATGGAGGCGGTTGCCCCGCGGGCCCGTGCGTATGTCGCCTGTGCCGTCCTCGCCGCCCTGGCCTGTCTGCTGCCGCTGCCGCTGACGCGCACCTCCTGGTGGGCGGTCGCCCTGCTCACCGGGGTGTACGCCGGGTGCAGGCAGCTCGCCCGGCGCAGCCTCGCCGGGCCCTTCTACCCCGTACTGCTCGCGGCGGCCTTCCTGCTGCCGCCGCCCGCCGCCGCCGCCGTCGCGCTGCCGGGTGTGCTGCTCGCCCGCGCCGGGCGGCGGCCCGAGGGGCTGCGCCGGATCTGGCGGGCCGCGCAGCTCGCCCTCGCGGTGTGGGCGGCCGCCCGGGTGCACGGGGCGCTCGGCGGCCCGGACGCCGTCGCCGGCTGTGACTTCCCCTACGTCCTCCTGCCCGCGGGCGCCGCCGTGCTCGCCTTCTGCCTGGTGCTGACGGCGCTGGACGGCGGGGTCCTCGCGCTGGCCGAGCACGTGCCGGCCCGGCGGGCGTGGCAGGGGCTGCTGGCCCGGTCGCTGGCGCCCGTCGCGGTGCACGGGCTCGCCGGGCTGATGATGGCCGTGCTGTGGGTCAGCCCCTACGGTCCCGTCGCCGCGCTGCTCGTCCTGCTGCCGATGTGCGTCTCCGGCTGGGTGTACGCCCAGTACCACCGCGAGCGGTCCGCGCACCGGGCCACCATCCGCGCGCTGGTGCAGGCCGTCGACATCAAGGACGGCTACACGCGCGGGCACAGCGAGCGGGTGGGGCAGGCCTCCATGCTGATCGCGCGCGAGCTGGGCATGGACGACGAGCGGGTCGAGGTGCTGCGGTTCGCCGGCATCCTGCACGACGTGGGCAAGCTGGGCGTGCCCACCCGGCTGCTGCGCAAGGACGGGCCGCTGACCCCCGAGGAGCGGCGCGTGCTCGAGCTGCACCCCGAGTACGGGCACGAGATGGTGCGCGGGATCTCCTTCCTCGGTGAGGCCCGCTCGGCGATCCTGCACCACCACGAGCGGCTCGACGGAGGCGGCTACCCGTACGGGCTGACGGGCGGTCAGATCCCGGAGTGCGCACGGGTGGTGGCCGTCGCGGACGCCTTCGACGCGATGACGTCCACCCGGTCCTACCGGCGGGCCCGGCCGGTGGCCGCCGCGCTGGCGGAGCTGGAGCGCTGCGCGGGGACCCAGTTCGACCCGCGGATGGTCACGGCGCTGGTCCGGGCCCTGGACCGGTACGGCTGGCACCCGGCGGTCACCGCGCAGGACGGTACGCCCGTCGCTCCGCCCGCACCCTTCCGTGCCGTCCCCGGCACCTCCGGCCCGGCCTCGGCGGCTCCCGGCGGCGCGGACGGCACGCCCGCCGTCCCTCCGGACGCGGCATCCGGCGGGGTGAGCGGGCCGGCGGTTCCGTGCGCCACCGAGGACGGCGGCCCCGGCGGCCGGCCGGAAGCCCGTCGATGAGCAGGCCCCTCCTGCTGCTCCTCATCCGCGGCTCGGCGGCCCTGGTCGCCCTGCTGTCCCTCACCGTCACTCTGTGGACCGGCCTGGAGGAGCGCGGGGCCGCCCTCGCCTTCGGGGCGCTGGTCCTCGTCGGTGAGCTGACCCGGTGGACCGGGTCCGAGTCCCGGGAGGCCGCGCCGCTCGGCGCCGCCGGGGCGCTGTCGTACGCGCTGCTGGGCGCGGACGCGGGCCGGCCCAGTCACCACGGCGCCTGCCAGGTCGTCGCCGTGGTGCTCGCCGCCTGTCTCCTGGGCGGCGTGCCGCACATCGCGCGCGGGCGCGGGCCGACGCCCGACCACCTGGCGCGGCGGATCCTCACCGTCGCCTTCGCCGCCGTCTGCTTCCAACCCCTCTACGGCGAAGGGGCGTTCGAGGGCTGGGTCGGTCCGGCGTACGCGCTGCTGCTGCTCGCGCTCCTGGCGCTCACCGCGCTGTGCGGCGCCGTGCTCGCCGCCACGCAGGCACACGGGCGCACCCGGTGGCCGTTCGGGCCGCTGCTGCGGGAGGAGCTGCGGGGCCTGCGCGGGATCGGCTCGGCGGTGTGCGCGACCGGCGCGGTGATGGCCCTCGCCGTCGCCGTGGCCGGGCTGTGGGCGCTGCCCGTCTTCTCGATGCCGCTGCTGCTCACCCAGCTTTCCCTCGGACGGTACGCGGCCGTGCGCAGGACCTACCGGCAGACCATCGCGTCCCTGGCCCGGGCCACCGAGGTGGCCGGGTACACCCCGGCCGGGCACGCCCGGCGGGTGGCCGCGCTCAGCCGGGCCGTGGGCCGGGACCTGGGCCTTGCCGAACCGGAGCTGACCGTCCTGGAGCACGCGGCCCTGATGCACGACATCGGGCAGCTCAGCCTGGTCGACCCGGTGCCCGCCGGGGCCACCGCGGGGCTGCCCGCCGAGGAGCAGCGGCGGATCGCGCTGCTCGGCGGGGCCGTGGTGCGGCAGACCGGGGTCGACGCCCGGGTCGCGGTGGTGGTGGAGCGGCAGGCCGACCCCTGCCGGGAGCAGCCGCTGCCCGCGCGGATCGTGCGAGCCGTCAACGCCTACGAGGAGAAGGTGCGCGACGCCGGGCCCGGCGGTCCGCTCAAGGCCCTGGAGGCTCTGCGGCTGGCGGGAGCCGACGCGTACGCCCCCGAGGTGGTGGAGTCGCTGGGCCGGGTGCTGTCGCGGGACAGCCTGACTCTGCCCGCGAGCCCGGCCTGATCCGAACGAGAGGCCCTTGGGGTAACCCATGGGTAATGAGCGTCCCTCCAGTCGTACGTGGTTGGATGCGAATGAGAGGGTGTCCGGGGGGCAGAAGCCGGCCCACTCGACGGAACTGGCAGGCGGGAATCGTGAGGATCTTCGGCAAGGGACGGCACCGGCCCTCCGCCTCCTGGCGGCAGGCCACCGACCGGGCGTTCACGCTGATCGGCGACGGCCGGTACGAGGACGCGGGCGCGCTGCTGACACGCGCCGCCGATCTGGAGCCCTGGCTGGCCGAGTCCTGGTTCAACCTCGCCCTGCTGCACAAGTTCCGCCACGACTGGGAGCAGGCGAGGGCGGCGGGCCTGCGGGCCGTGGCCCTGCTGGAGAAGGAGAGCGGGGCGCCCGACTGGTGGAACGTCGGCATCGCCGCCACCGCCCTCCAGGACTGGCCGCTGGCCCGGCGGGCGTGGCAGGCGTACGGGCTGAAGGTGCCCGGAGGCGCGGCCGCCGCCGGGGAGCCGGTGGGCATGGAGCTGGGCAGCGCGGCCGTGCGGCTGTCACCGGAGGGCGAGGCCGAGGTGGTCTGGGGCAGACGTCTTGATCCGGCCCGGATCGAGGTGCTGTCCATTCCGCTGCCCTCCTCGGGGCGGCGCTGGGGCGAGGTCGTGCTGCACGACGGAGTGCCCCACGGGGAACGGACCACCGCGGCCGGCCACACCTACCCCGTGTTCGACGAGATCGAGCTGTGGGCGCCCTCCCCGGTGCCCACCTGGGTGGTCCTCCTTGAGGCCGCTACCGAGGCCGACCGGGACGCGCTGGAGCAGCTCGCCGCCGACGCCGGCTTCGCCGCCGAGGACTGGTCGTCGTCCGTGCGGCTGCTGTGCCGGATGTGCTCGGAGTCGCGGATGCCGTCCGACGAGGGCGACGGCGTGCACCTCGACCCGCACGACCACAGCGAGCCGGGGCACCCCGGGCCGCTCGGGCACCGCACCGACGGGCAGATGTGGGTGCCGGAGCGTGAGTGCGGAGTGGCCGCTCCGGCCTCCCTGGTCCGCGGGCTGCTGGACGGGTGGGTGGCCGACAGCCCGGACTCGCGGGACTGGCGGGACCTGGAAGAGGTCTGTTGAGGACGCCGGTCCGCCCCCGGCCCGCGAGCGGGCCCGTCGGGGCCGGCCGGTCCTCCCGGCAGCGTCGCATATCGGACACTCGCGGGTCCGGTCGGGGGCACGGGCCCCGTACCCTGTAGCAGGACTCACTCCCCGTTCTTGTCAGGAAGGCGTACGTCGGTCATGGCGCAGCAGGACACCGATCAGCAGCACGCGGGCGTGCTCCCCGTCGACGACGAGGGCTACGTCGTCGACTCGGAGGACTGCGAGGAGCGCGAGACGGCCTGGCGTGAGCGCGGCACCTCCCGGCCCATCACGGTCGTGGGGAACCCCGTGCTGCACAAGGAGTGCAGGGACGTCACGGACTTCGGCGAGGAGCTCCAGCAGCTCGTCGCCGACATGTTCGCCAGCCAGCACACCGCCGAGGGCGTGGGCCTGGCCGCCAACCAGATCGGCGTGGACCAGAAGGTCTTCGTCTACGACTGCCCGGACGACGAGGGCGTCCGGCACGTGGGGGTCGTCTGCAACCCCCGGCTGGTCGAGCTGCCCGCCGAGCGGCGCCGGCTGGACGACAGCAACGAGGGCTGCCTGTCCGTGCCCACGGCCTACGCGCCGCTCGCCCGCCCCGACTACGCCGAGGTCACCGGGCAGGACGAGCAGGGCAACCCGGTCAAGGTGCGAGGCACCGGCTACTTTGCGCGGTGTCTCCAGCACGAGACGGACCACCTCTACGGCTACCTCTACATCGACCGGCTCTCCAAGCGCGAGCGCAAGGACGCGCTGCGGCAGATGGCCGAGAACGAGCCGCGCTACCCCGTGGTCGCCAACGACTGAGCAACGTCGGTTCCCTTGCCGCCCGTTGGGGCGCGAGGGACTCGCGCGCACGGCGCCCGACCGGAACGTCCGGTCGGGCGCCGTACTTGTGTCCGTCGCCGTTCGATCCTTTGTGCGCTTCTACTGATTGGTAATCAGTCACACAAGGGGAGATTCACGGCACCCGGCGGTGGTCGACGGAGCAAATCCATTCCCAGAACGGTCAGTTGTGGTGCTGAATGGGGGTGCGGGATACGCGACGGCGTGCGCCCGGCACGACGGAAGGGGTGTACGCCACCGGCGGCTGAGAGGGGTTTGTCCGTGCCAGCTTTCCCATACAGCACCACATCGACAACGACAGCGGTCCCAGTCCCACCATCGCTCGCACTTCCGGTGATCGAGGCCGAGTTCCCCAGGCAGTTGCACGGGTATTGGCCCCAACTCCAGGAGAGGACACGCGGCTGGCTGCTGGAAAAGCGGCTCATGCCGGCGGACAAGGTCGAGGAACACGCCGACAGCCTCTGCTACACCGACCTCATGGCGGGGTACTACATCGGCGCCCCCGACGAGGTGCTCCAGGCCATAGCGGACTTCAGCGCGTGGTTCTTCCTCTGGGACGACCGCCAGGACCGCGACGTCGTCCACGGCCGGCCCGCCGCCTGGGAGCGGCTGTGCCGTGCGCTGCACACGGCCCTGGACTCCCCCCAGGACCATCTGCAACACCAGGACCCCCTGGTCGCGGGGTTCGCGGACAGCGTGCTGCGGTTCTACTCGTTCCCGTCGGCCCGGTGGAACGCCCGCTTCGCGCGGCACTTCCACGCCGTCATCGACGCGTACGACCGGGAGTTCCGCAACCGCACCGGGGACGTCGTGCCCACGGTCGAGGAATATCTCGCGCTGCGCCGGTTCACCTTCGCGCACTGGATCTGGACCGACCTGCTGGAGCCGAGCGCCTGCTGTGAACTCCCGGACATCGTCCGGAAGGATCCCGCGTACCGGCGTCCGGCACTGCTCAGTCAGGAATTCGCGGCCTGGTACAACGATCTGTGCTCCCTGCCCAAGGAATTGGCGGGCGACGAGGTGCACAACCTCGGAATCAGTCTCGTCAAACACGACGGACTGAGTCCGGAGGAGGCAATCGCGGACATGCGAGGGCGCATCGAGGAATGCGTATCCGAATTCCTGGCCGCGGAACAGGCGGGATTGACTTTCGCCGACGGCCTCGCGGACGGCACGGTGCGTGGAAAGGAACTGAGCTCCGCCGTACGGGCCTGCGTCGGCAATATGCGGAACTGGTTCAGTTCCGTCTACTGGTTCCACCACGAATCCGGCCGGTACAGGGTCGACAACTGGGAGGACCCGGCCACACCCCCGTACGTCGAAAGCGAAGGGGCAGGTGGGAAATGACCGCCGAATCAGTGCAGCCGGAAGCCCGGCACGACGCTCCAGGACCGCACGAGCCACCGGTGGCCGGGGGCGGGGTGCCGCTTCTCGGCCACGGTCTGAGACTGGTCCGCGATCCGCTGGCCTTCATGTCCCGGCTTCGCGACCACGGAGACGTCGTCCGCATCAGGCTCGGCCCGAAGACGGTGTACGCCGTCACCACGCCCGCCCTCACCGGGGCGCTGGCCCTCAGCCCCGACTACATCATCTCCGGCCCGCTGTGGGAGTCCCTGGAGGGTCTGGTCGGCAAGGAGGGGGTGGCCACCTCCAACGGCCCGCTGCACCGGCGCCAGCGCCGCACCATCCAGCCCGCCTTCCGGCTCGACGCCATCCCCGCCTACGGGCCGGTCATGGAGGAGGAGGCGCACGCGCTGACCGAGCGCTGGCGGCCCGGGGAGACCATCGACTGCGCCTCGGAGGCCTTCCGGATCGCCGTGCGCATCGCGGCCCGCTGCCTGCTGCGCGGCGCGTACATGGACGAGTGCGCCGACCGGCTGTGCGAGGCGCTGGCCACCGTCTTCCGCGGCATGTACCAGCGGATGGTGGTGCCGCTCGGACCGCTGTACCGGCTGCCGCTGCCGGCCAACCGCGCATTCAACCGCGCGCTCGCCGATCTGCATCTCCTCGTCGACGAGATCATCGCCGAGCGCCGGGCGTCCGGCCGGAATCCGGACGATTTGCTGACGGCATTGCTGACGGCGAAGGACGACAATGGCGAGCCGATCGGGGAACAGGAGATCCACGACCAGGTGGTCGCGATACTCACCCCGGGCAGCGAAACGGTGGGCGCCACGATCATGTGGCTGCTCCGGGTGCTCGCGATACATCCGGAACACGGTGACCGGATCCGTGCGGAGGTCGAATCCGTGACCGGCGGCCGTCCCGTCGGATTCGACGACGTCCGCGGGCTCACGCACACCAACAATGTCATCGTGGAGACGATGCGTTTACGTCCGGCCGTATGGGTATTGACGCGGCGGGCGGTGGCCGAAACCGAACTCGGCGGCTATCGCATTCCGGCCGGTGCGGACATCATCTACAGCCCGTACGCGGTCCAGCGTGACCGGCGCTCGTATCCGGACAGTCTGGAGTTCGACCCCGATCGCTGGCTTCCCGAACGCGCAAAGGACGTACCGAAATATGCCATGAGCCCGTTCGGAGTGGGTAACCGGAAATGCCCGAGTGACCATTTCTCGATGGCACTTCTCAGTCTCTTCACCGCCACGGTGGCGACGAGGTTCCGCTTCGAGGAGGTCCCCGGCTCGGACGGTACGCCACGGGTCGGTATCACCCTGCGCCCGCAGAAGATGCTGGTGCGGCCGGTGCTCAGGTGACCTGAGCGGCGCGGCGCGCGTTCAGGCGGCCTGCGGGCCCCGGAACGCGCGCCGGTAGGCGTTCGGGGTGGTGCCCAGCGCGCGGACGAACTGGTGCCGCAGCGCCGACGCGGTCCCGAACCCCGTACGGTCCGCGATCGTGTCCATGGTCTCGTCCGTCGCCTCCAGCAACCGCTGAGCCAGCAGCACGCGTTGGCGCAGGAGCCAGCGGTACGGAGTGGTGCCCGTCTCCTGCTGGAAGCGGCGGGCGAAGGTCCGCGGCGACATATGGGCGCGGGTGGCGAGCTGCTCGACGGTGACCTCCTGGTCCAGGTGCTCCTCCATCCAGACCAGCACCTCGCCGACCATGTCGCAGGAGGACTTCGGCAGCGGCCGCTCGACGTACTGGGCCTGCCCGCCGTCTCGGTGCGGGGGCACCACCATCCGCCGGGCGATCCGGTTGGCCACCTCCGGGCCCTGTTCCTTGCGCACGATGTGCAGACAGGCGTCGATGCCGGAGGCGGTGCCGGCCGAGGTGATCACCGGGTCCGCGTCCACGTACAGCACGTCCGGCTCGACCATCGCCCGCGGGAAGCGCCGGGCCAGCTCGTCCGCGTGCCTCCAGTGCGCCGCGCAGCGCCGCCCGTCCAGCAGACCGGCGGCGCCCAGCACGAAGACACCCGAGCAGACGCTGAGCACCCGCACGGCCTGGACCGGCTGGAGGAGGCCGACCTGATCACGGTGCCGGCCGCCGACGCCGTCACCTCCCGCGGCTATGGTGTCCATGACTACGACACAGCTGCAAGGCCTGATCTCGATGGTCGCCGTCCTGGGGCTCCTGGTCCTCATGGTCCTGCCGTCCGTGATCGGCATCGTCCACGACCGGCGTGCCGACCGCCGGATCCGTCAGGCCCGACAGGACCGGGAGGCCGGGGAGAACCGCGACGAGGCTCAGAAGTCCTCGTCCAGGTCGACGGTGCCCTCCACCGCCACCTGGTACGCCGACGGGCGCCGCTCGAAGAAGTTGGTCAGCTCCTGAACGCCCTGGAGCTCCATGAAGGAGAAGGGGTTCTGGGAGCCGTACACCGGAGCGAAGCCGAGGCGCGTCAGGCGCTGATCGGCGACGCACTCCAGGTACTGCCTCATCGACTCGGTGTTCATCCCCGGGAGGCCGTCACCGCACAGGTCCCGGGCGAACTGGAGCTCGGCCTCGACGGCCTCCCGCAGCATGTCGGTGACCTGCTGCCGGAGGTTGTCGTCGAAGAGCTCCGGCTCCTCCTTGCGCACGGTGTCCACCACGTCGAAGGCGAAGGACATGTGCATCGTCTCGTCCCGGAACACCCAGTTGGTGCCGGTGGCCAGACCGTGCAGCAGGCCGCGGCTGCGGAACCAGTAGACGTAGGCGAAGGCACCGTAGAAGAACAGGCCCTCGATGCACGCGGCGAAGCAGATGAGGTTGAGCAGGAAGCGCCGGCGGTCCGCCTTCGTCTCCAGCCGGTCCAGCTTCTCCACCGAGTCCATCCACTTGAAGCAGAACTCGGCCTTCTCCCGGATGGAGGGGATGTTCTCCACGGCCGCGAAGGCTGCGGCGCGGTCCTCGGGGTCGGGGAGGTAGGTGTCCAGCAGCGTCAGATAGAACTGGACGTGCACGGCCTCCTCGAAGAGCTGGCGGGACAGGTACAGCCGCGCCTCGGGGGAGTTGATGTGCTTGTACAGCGTCAGCACGAGGTTGTTCGCCACGATCGAGTCACCGGTGGCGAAGAAGGCCACCAGCCGCCCGATCAGGTGCTGCTCGGACGGGCTCAGCCTGGCGAGGTCGGCGACGTCCGAGTGGAGGTCGACCTCCTCCACGGTCCAGGTGTTCTTGATGGCGTCCCGGTAGCGCTCGTAGAAGTCCGGGTAGCGCATCGGACGGAGCGTCAGCTCGAAGCCGGGGTCGAGCAGGTTCTTGGTCTCGCTGGTCATTACTGGCAGGCCTCGCAGGACTCGGGGTTCTCAAGGGAGCAGGCGATCGCGTCGGCGTCCGGCGCCGCCTGCTGGACGGGGACGGTGGCGGCGGCCTGCGCCCGGGCGGCGCGCGCGATCCGGGTCGCCGGGCGGGACCGCAGGTAGTACGTCGTCTTGAGACCCTGCTTCCAGGCGTAGGCGTACATCGAGGAGAGCTTGCCGATGGTCGGCGTCTCCAGGAACAGGTTCAGGGACTGGGACTGGTCCAGGAACGCGGTGCGGGCGGCGGCCATGTCGATCAGGCCGCGCTGCGGGATCTCCCACGCCGTGCGGTACAGCCCGCGCACGTCCTCGGGGATCCAGGCGAAGTCCTGCACCGAGCCGTTGGCGTCGCGCAGCGCCTCGCGGGTGCGGGCGTCCCAGACGCCGAGCGCCTTCAGATCGTCCACCAGGTACGAGTTGACCTGGAGGAACTCCCCGGAGAGTGTCTCACGCTTGAAGAGGTTGGAGACCTGCGGCTCGATGCACTCGTACACGCCCGCGATCGAGGCGATGGTGGCGGTCGGGGCGATCGCGAGCAGCAGCGAGTTGCGCATGCCGACGGCGGCGATCCGCTCGCGCAGGGCCGCCCAGCGCTCCGGCCAGGTCAGCTCGACGTCGTAGTGGTCGGGGTGCAGCACGCCCCGGGCCGTACGGGTCTTCTCCCACGCGGGCAGCGGGCCGCTGCGCTCGGCGAGGTCGGCGGACGCCTCGTACGCGGCGAGCATGATCCGCTCGGCGATACGGGTGGACAGCGCCTTCGCCTCCGGGGAGTCGAAGGGCAGGCGCAGCTTGAAGAACACGTCCTGCAGGCCCATGGCGCCCAGGCCCACCGGACGCCAGCGGGCGTTGGAGCGGCCCGCCTGCTCGGTCGGGTAGAAGTTGATGTCGACCACGCGGTCGAGGAAGGTGACCGCGGTGCGGACGGTCTCGTCCAGCCGCTCCCAGTCGATGTCCCCGCCGGCCACGAACGCGCCGAGGTTGACCGACCCCAGGTTGCACACCGCCGTCTCGCCGTCGTCGGTGACCTCCAGGATCTCCGTGCAGAGGTTCGAGGAGTGGACCACGTGGCCCGGCTGCGCGGTCTGGTTCGCGGTGCGGTTGGCGGCGTCCTTGAAGGTCATCCAGCCGTTGCCGGTCTGCGCGAGGGTGCGCATCATGCGGCCGTACAGGTCGCGGGCCGGCATGGTCTTGCGCGCCAGGCCCCGCGCCTCCGCGGCCCGGTACGCGGCGTCGAACTCCTCGCCCCACAGGTCGGTCAGCTCCGGCACGTCCGCGGGGGAGAACAGCGACCACTGCCCGTCGGCGTTCACCCGGCGCATGAACTCGTCCGGGACCCAGTGCGCGAGGTTGAGGTTGTGCGTCCGGCGGGCGTCCTCGCCGGTGTTGTCGCGCAGTTCCAGGAACTCCTCGATGTCCGAGTGCCAGGTCTCCAGGTAGACCGCGGCGGCGCCCTTGCGTCGGCCGCCCTGGTTCACGGCGGCCACCGAGGCGTCCAGGGTCTTCAGGAACGGCACGATGCCGTTGGAGTGCCCGTTGGTGCCGCGGATCAGCGAACCGCGGGAGCGGATGCGGGAGTAGGCGATGCCGATGCCGCCGGCGTGCTTGGACAGCCGGGCGACCTGGAGGTAGCGCTCGTAGATGGAGTCCAGCTCGTCCTTGGGGGAGTCGAGCAGGTAGCAGGACGACATCTGCGGGTGGCGCGTGCCGGAGTTGAACAGTGTGGGGGAGGAGGGCAGGTAGTCGAGTCGGCTCATCAGCCCGTAGAGCGCCTCGACCTCGTCGACGGACCGCGCGGTGTCGTCCTGCGCGAGACCGGCCGCGACCCGCAGCATGAAGTGCTGGGGCGTCTCGATCACCTTGCGGGTGATCGGGTGGCGCAGCAGGTACCGGCTGTGCAGGGTACGCAGGCCGAAGTAGCCGAAGCGGTCGTCGGCGGCCCGGTCGATCATCGCGTCCAGGCGGTCGGCGTGGGCGCGGACGAACTCCGCGGTCCGGTCGGCGACGAGGCCCTCGCGGTGGCCCACGGCGACCGAGTCGGTGAAGGAGGCGACGCCCTGGGAGGCGGCCTCGGCGCGGACGGCGAGGGTCAGCAGCCTGGCCGCCAGCCGGGAGTAGGCGGGGTCCTCCGAGATGAGCCCGGCGGCCGCCTCCGTGGCCAGTTCGTGCAACTCGGCCTCGTCGGCCCGCGCCGACCGGCCGCGCAGCGCGGCGGCGGCGACCCGGCCGGGGTCGGCGTCGGGGAGGTCGGCGGTCAGCTCGGTCAGGGTCCGCAGCAGGACGGCACCCGGACCGTCGGTTTCCGTGGCTGCGACTGAAACCGGGTCGGCTGGCGCGATGGTCACGTGGAGCTCTCCCTCGCTCGGCACGGGGCCTCGCCGAGGGCAGGGGGCGGCACACGAGCGCACACGGCGCCGCGTCCACCGGCCCATTCCGCGAGGCCCGGACGTCAGGGCACCCGGACCGGACGGCCGGGCGCGCTGTCGGCAGGTCCTCGGACTGACGCTCGTGGCGGGCCTTGGGGGCAAACGCGCACGAGTACACCGTTGCGGGACAGTTCCGGATTCGCACCGGATTCCCCTGCGGCGACATTGAGCACGAGCATACATCTTGTGCTGAGCGAGTCGGGCACCCCCATATGTTGTGCCGCGCCGACTCCGGAGCGTGTCAGAGTGTCAACTCGTAGGTGAGCAGCATGATGTCGTCCAGCTGGGGGAGCGGGTTCCAGTCCCGGCCCGGTGTGCGGACGAAGCCCAGGCGCTCGTAGATGCGGTGGGCGGTGTGCATGGAGCTCTGGGTGGACAGCACCACGCGGACACAGCCCTCCACGGCCCGTGCCCGGTCCGTACAGGCCCGTACGAGGGCCTCGCCGACGCCCCTGCCGCGCGCCGCGTGTGCGACCGCGAGCATCCGTATCTCGGTCTCCCCCAGACCGGCGAGGTCGGCCATGGGGCCGGCGCCCGGGACGAAGGTCACCCCGCCGAGCACCTCCCCGTCCACCACCGCCACCAGTACCTCGGCCGCGGCCGCCCGCTTGGCCACGTCCCGCAGCTCGCCGAGATACCCGTCGCTCTCACCGAAGTCCAGGAGCCCGTCCCGGAGGTAGGCCTGGGCGGTGATCTCACCGAGGATGCCGTACTCGCCGGGCTCGGCCGGCCGGATCATGAAGTCCATGCGCCGAGTGTGCCGCACGGGCACGGCAGCGGGCCGCCGGATTCCTCCGGCGGCCCGCGGGGTGCCTCCGGTCCCAGTGCCGCGGTACTAGTGCGGGGCCGCCGTCGTGGCCGGCGGGAGCTCCGCCTCGACGCCCGGGTCGCCGGCGTCCGCCGTATAGTCCTCCGGACGGGTCTCGTCCACGCCCTGGGGCGCGTTGACCGCCCGCAGCACGAACGTCAGGACCACCGCGACGGCCGCGTTGAGTACGAACGCCGTCAGCCCGATGTAGCCGATCTCGCCGATGCCCGGGATCTCCTTCGCCGACCCGCCGAAGTGCTTCTGCGTCGGCGAGGCGACCCCGTAGGCGGCGACCGTGCCGTAGACCATGCCGACCGCCCAGCCCGCCAGCAGCGCCCAGCGGTGGAGCCAGCGGGTGAACAGCCCGCCGACCAGGGCAGGGAAGGTCTGCAGGATCCAGATGCCGCCGAGCAGCTGGAAGTTGATGGCGACCGTCTTGTCCATGGTCAGGACGAAGACCAGCGCGCCCACCTTCACGAGGAGCGACACGATCTTGGAGACCCGGGTCTCCTCCCGCGGTGTCGCCTGCGGGCGGATGAAGTCCTTGTAGATGTTGCGGGTGAACAGGTTCGCGGCGGCGATCGACATGATGGCCGCCGGCACCAGCGCGCCGATGGCGATCGCCGCGAACGCCACGCCCGCGAACCAGTCCGGGAACATGTTCTCGAAGAGCTGCGGAATGGCCAGCTGGCCGTTCTTCACCCGCACGCCCGCCGCGATCGCCATGAAGCCCAGCAGGGCGAGCAGGCCCAGCATCAGCGAGTACAGCGGCAGGATCGTGGTGTTGCGGCGGATCACCTCGCGGCTGCGCGAGGACAGCGTCGCGGTGATCGAGTGCGGGTACATGAACAGCGCGAGCGCGGAGCCGAGTGCCAGCGTGGCGTACGTCCACTGGCCGGCCGCCGCCGGGACCAGACCGCCCGAACCCGACTCGGTGAACTTCTGGCCCGCCTTGGCGAACACCTCACCGAAGCCGCCCAGCTTGATCGGGATGTAGATGATGGCCACCGCGATCACGATGTAGATCAGGGTGTCCTTCACGAACGCGATCAGCGCGGGCGCGCGCAGCCCCGACGAGTAGGTGTACGCCGCCAGCACGCCGAAGGCGATCAACAGCGGCAGGTCCTTCACGAACCAGTGGGTGCTGTCGCCGCCGCCGACGCCCATCACGTCCAGGACCGCCTGGATGCCGACCAGTTGGAGCGCGATGTACGGCATGGTCGCGAGGATGCCGGTGAGCGCCACCGCCAGCGACAGGCTCTTGGAGCCGAACCGGCCGCGGACGAAGTCCGAGGTGGTCACGTATCCGTGCCGGTGGGACACCGACCACAGCCGCGGCAGGAACGTGAAGATCAGCGGGTACACCAGGATCGTGTACGGCACCGCGAAGAAGCCGGCCGCCCCCGTCGCGTAGACGGCGGCCGGAACGGCCACGAAGGTGTAGGCGGTGTACAGGTCGCCGCCGAGCAGGAACCAGGTCACCCAGGTGCCGAACGACCGTCCGCCCAGGCCCCATTCGTCCAGGCTGTGCTCGTTCTCGGCCCGGCGCCAGCGCGCGGCCAGGAAGCCCATGACGGTGACGAGCAGGAAGAAGAAGACGCAGACGCCGAGCGCGACGCCGTTGACCCCGTCCTTCACTTGACCGCACCCCCGTCCTCGGCCGTCGCGGCGGAGGCCGGCCCGGCGGCCCGGGAGGTCCCGGCGGTGCGCCGGTCACGCTGCCACAGCCGGTACGCGGTCATCGTCAGGACCGCGGAGACGAGTACCCACAGCATCTGGTACCAGTAGAAGAACGGGATCCCGACGAGGGCCGGGTCCTTCCTCGCGTACGACCCCACCCACAGCAGCGCCACGAAGGGGGCGACGAGGCAGAGGGCGATGGCGACCCGTAAGGGGGTCACCACCGCTCTGGTGGCTTCCGGGGCATTCGACATGTGGCGACTCCGTCCCCTAGCTGATCACCGAGCGTCCGTGCGGTGCGCACGCAATGTAGATCACGGTGTCACAGGTGCGGAATCCCTCGTGCGCATGACGCCACGGACCGCCACGAGATTCTTACTCCGTCACAAGGCCCTTACTCCTGCGGGCGCTTGAGGCGGGCCACGAACTTGTAGCGGTCCCCGCGGTACACCGACCGCACCCACTCCACCGGACGGCCCTCGCGGTCCAGGGAGTGCCGGGAGAGCAGCAGCATCGGCAGGCCGACGTCGGTGCCGAGCAGGCCCGCCTCGCGCGGAGTGGCCAGCGAGGTCTCGATGGTCTCCTCGGCCTCGGCGAGATGGACGTCGTAGACCTCGGCCAGGGCGGTGTACAGGGAGGTGTACTTCACCAGGCTGCGCCGCAGCGCAGGGAAGCGCTTGGCCGACAGGTGGGTGGTCTCGATGGCCATGGGCTCGCCGTTGGCCATGCGCAGCCGCTCGATGCGCAGCACCCGCCCCCCGGCGGTGATGTCGAGCAGTTCGGCCAGGCGGTCGTCGGCGGTGACGTAGCCGACGTCCAGCAGCTGCGAGGTCGGTTCCAGGCCCTGCGCGCGCATGTCCTCGGTGTAGGAGGTCAGTTGCAGCGCCTGGGAGACCTTCGGCTTGGCGACGAAGGTGCCCTTGCCCTGGATGCGCTCAAGACGGCCCTCGACGACGAGCTCCTGAAGCGCCTGCCGCACCGTGGTCCGCGAGGTGTCGAACTCGGCCGCCAGGGTCCGCTCCGGCGGCACCGGAGTGCCCGGCGGCAGTGTCCGGGTGATGTCGAGCAGGTGCTTCTTCAGGCGGTAGTACTTGGGCACGCGCGCGGTACGGACGGTCGCCCCACCCTCGTTCTCCGCACTGCTGACGTCGGTGCTCATGCTCTGCCTTTCCGGCTCCTGTGCCGAAGCGGCCGACGTCCCGTCGGCCCCGGCTCACATCGTGGCACGGCTTCGCGCGCCGAGTGGTCACCCGTACGCTCCGTGATCTCCTCTGTATACCGTCGTGACCCCGGATGGTCTAGTCCATAGCTCCGGCCTGGGCGGGTGGTCCACCTGGCCAGGCCGGTCCGGCGGTCGCGTACGGTCGCCACTGGTCCAGTGGAGCGCGGGCGTCCATTTTGCCGGACGAACAATGAAAGGTCCCTGCATATCGCGGTCCCATAACGGACCGTCTGAGCGGGTCGGCGCACTCTTGACAGCCCTATTGGTCTGGGCCAAGCTCCCCCTACTGGTCTACACCATTGGTCCAGGTCCCGGCCCCACGGGCGGTTACGCCGACGCTCGGATGTCGCTCAACCGCGGGGAGGCAGGGGGGTTTGTGGCATCCCTGAGGAGGGTGGCGTGAAGCGCAAGCTGGTAGCCGCGATCGGTATCGCGGGCATGATGGTCTCCATCGCGGCGTGTGGGGGCGGCAAGGACGACGACGGGGGCAAGGCCAAGAGCGGCAAGGACGGCTACGCCGGCCAGACGCTCACCGTGTGGGTGATGGACGGCTCCTCCCCGGACCAGTGGCAGAAGGACGTCACCGCGGCCTTCGAGGCCAAGACCAAGGCCAAGGTCAAGTTCGAGATCCAGCAGTGGGACGGCATCCAGCAGAAGCTGACCACCTCCCTGTCCGAGGAGAACCCGCCGGACGTCTTCGAGATCGGCAACACCCAGACCCCGGCCTACGCCAAGACCGGCGGCCTCGCCGACCTCGCGGACCTGAAGTCCTCGATCGGCGCCGACTGGACCGAGGCTCTCAACAACTCCTCCGTCTACGAGGGCAAGCAGTACGCGGCCCCGTGGTACTTCGCCAACCGCGTCGTCCTCTACAACAAGAAGCTCTGGGCCGACGCCGGCATCAAGGACACCCCCAAGACCCGCGACGAGTTCTACGCCGACCTCAAGAAGGTCGGGGACAAGACCGGCGCCGAGCCGATCTACCTGCCCGGCCAGAACTGGTACCACTTCGTCGGCCTGGTGATCGGCGAGGGCGGCGAGCTGGTGAAGAAGGACGGCGACAAGTACGTCTCCAACCTGGCCGACCCGAAGATCGCCGCCGCCATGGAGACCTACAAGAAGTTCCAGGCCCTGTCCAAGGCGCCCAAGGACAAGGACGAGGCCCACCCGCAGCAGGGCGAGGTCTTCGCCAAGGGCAAGGTCGGCGCCTTCATCGGCATGGGCTGGGAGGCCGGCATCGCGATCAAGGCCAACCCGGAGATCGAGAAGGAGATCGGCTACTTCACCATCCCGGGCGCCACGGCCGACAAGCCCGAGGGCGTCTTCCTCGGCGGCTCCAACCTCGCCGTCGCCGCGGGCAGCAAGAAGCAGGAACTCGCCCGTGAGTTCCTGAAGATCGCCCTGTCCGACCAGTACGAGGGCCAGCTCGCCAAGGAGAACGGCGTCATCCCGAACAAGGAGTCGCTGCAGAGCAACCTCCAGGGCAACGCCGTCGCCGAGGCCGCCGCCCCGGCCGCCGCGGGCGGCGGCACCACGCCGCTGATCCCGGAGTGGGCCGCGGTGGAGAACGACCCGAACCCGGTCAAGGCCTACATGACCGCCGTGCTGAAGGGCAAGTCCCCGGCCGACGCCGCCAAGCAGGTCGAGGGCGAGTTCAACAAGCGCCTGGCGCAGAAGCAGTAGTACCGGGTGAGCCGGGGCGGGGCGGCCCAACCATGGACGGCCGCCCCGCCCCGGCACCTGTAGGCGGGTCGACCCACGCAGGCCGAGAAGAGAGATCGCGAGCATGACCGTGCAGACCGAACGGCCGCCCTCAGGCCCGGTGGACGCCCGCAGGGCGGACGGCCGGGCACCGGGCGGTCCGACACCGCGAGCCGCCTCGCGCAGCGGCGGGTTCGCCCCCTATCTGTTGCTGCTGCCCGCCTGCGCGGCCACCGTGCTGCTGCTCGGCTGGCCGCTGCTGAAGGACTTCCTGCTGTCGTTCCAGAACCTCAACATGACGCAGCTGATCCAGCACGTCACCGAGTGGAACGGCATCGAGAACTACACGGAGACCCTCACCAGCGAGGACTTCTGGGGGGTCACCCTCCGCTCCATCCTGTTCACGGCGGTCAACGTCGCCCTGATCATGGTCCTGGGCACGCTGGTCGGTCTGCTGCTCGCCCGCCTCGGCAAGCGCATGCGGTTCACCCTGATGATCGGCCTGGTGCTGGCCTGGGCCATGCCCATCGTGGCGGCCAGCACCGTCTACCAGTGGCTGTTCGCCCAGCGCTTCGGCGTCGTCAACTGGGTGCTGGACAAGCTCGGCTGGCACTCGATGGCCGACTACAGCTGGACCAGCAGCCAGATGTCGACGTTCTTCGTCATCACCGCGCTGATCGTGTGGGGGTCCATCCCGTTCGTCGCGATCAACCTGTACGCGGCGACCACCACCATCCCCGCCGAGCTGTACGAGGCGGCCTCCCTCGACGGCGCCGGTGCCTGGCGGAGCTTCACCACGGTCACCCTGCCGTTCCTGCGGCCCTTCCTCTACGCGACGACCTTCCTCGAGGTCATCTGGGTCTTCAAGGCGTTCGCGCAGGTACTGCTCATCAACAACGGCGGCCCGGACCGGCTCACCGAGACCCTGCCCATCTACGCCTACATCGAGGGCTTTGGCAACCAGCACTACGGCATGGGTTCGGCGATCGCCGTCCTGACCATCCTGATCCTGCTCGGCCTGACCGCCTACTACCTCAGGGTCGTGCTCAAGCAAGAGGAGGACGAGCTGTGAAGCGCTCGCTCTTCGGCCGCCTGTGGCCCAACGTCACGGCCGTCGTCCTGTTCATCGGCTTCGTCTTCCCCGTGTACTGGATGTTCTCCACGGCCTTCAAGCCGACCGGCGACATCATCTCCGAGGACCCGGTGTGGTTCCCGGTCGACTTCACCGTCGAGCACTTCAGGACGGCGACGCAGGTCGACCACTTCTGGACGTACGTCAGCAACTCGGTGACCGTCACCGTCCTCGCCGTCATCTTCTCGCTGTTCATCGCGCTGGCCGGTTCCTTCGCCCTGGCGCGGATGCGCTTCAAGGGGCGGCGCGGCTTCGTCATCGGCTTCATGCTGGCCCAGATGGCGCCCTGGGAAGTCATGATCATCGCCATCTACATGATCGTGCGCGACGCGTCGATGCTGAACAGCCTCGTGCCGCTGACGCTCTTCTACACCATGATGATCCTGCCCTTCACCATCCTGACGCTGCGCGGCTTCGTCGCCGCCGTGCCGAAGGAACTGGAGGAGGCGGCCATGGTGGACGGCTGCTCCCGGATGACGGCCTTCCGCCGGGTCATCCTGCCGCTGCTCGCCCCGGGCCTGATGGCCACCTCGCTGTTCGGCTTCATCACCGCCTGGAACGAGTTCGCCCTCGTCCTGGTGCTGAACAAGGACCCCGAGTACAAGACGCTGCCGCTGTGGCTGTCGAGCTTCCAGACCCAGTTCGGCGACGACTGGGGGGCGACCATGGCGGCCTCCTCCCTCTTCGCCGTCCCGATCCTGATCCTCTTCGTCTACCTCCAGCGCAAGGCCGTCAGCGGCCTGACCGCGGGCGCCGTGAAGGGATAACGCCACCCGATGACGACAATCGCCAGCGGCACCGACACACTCACCCGTGACGCGCTGACCGTCCTCCAGCCCGGCTTCACCGGGACCACGGCCCCCGACTGGCTGCTCCGGCGCCTCGGTGAGGGGCTGTCCTCGGTCGGACTGTTCGGCCGGAACATCGCCTCGCCCGAACAGCTGGCCGCGCTCACCGCCCAGTTGCGCGCCGAGCGCGAGGACGTCCTGGTCGCCGTCGACGAGGAGGGCGGCGACGTCACCCGTCTGGAGGTGCGCACCGGCTCCAGCTTCCCCGGCAACCACGCGCTGGGCGCGGTGGACGACGTGGAGCTGACCGAGGCCGTCGCGCGCGAACTCGGCCGGCGGCTGGCCGAGTGCGGAGTGAACCTCAACTGGGCGCCCTCCGCCGACGTCAACTCCAACCCCGGCAACCCGGTCATCGGCGTACGGTCCTTCGGTGCCTTTACCGACCTGGCCGCCCGGCACACCGCCGCCTACGTCACCGGCCTCCAGTCCGCGGGTGTCGCCGCCTGCACCAAGCACTTCCCCGGGCACGGCGACACCGCCGTGGACTCGCACCACGCGATGCCCCGCATCGACGTGGACGCCGAGGTGCTCCAGGCGCGCGAACTGGCCCCGTTCCGCGCGGCGATCGCCGCCGGCAGCAAGGCCGTGATGAGCGCCCACATCCTGGTCCCGGCCCTGGACCCGGAGCTTCCGGCAACGTTGTCCCGCCGGGTGCTGACCGACCTGCTGCGCGGCGAACTCGGCTACGAGGGCCTGATCGTCACCGACGGCATGGAGATGCGGGCCATCGCGGACAACTACGGCATCCGGCGCGGCAGCGTCCTGGCCGTCGCCGCCGGTGCCGACGCGATCTGTGTGGGCGGCGGACTGGCCGACGACGAGACCGTGACCGGTCTGCGCGACGCCCTGGTCGCCGCCGTCCGCTCCGGGGAACTGCCGGAGGAACGGCTGGCGGACGCGGCCGAACGGGTCCGCGCCCTCGCCCGCTGGACCGCCGCGGCCGGGAACCGGGCCGGGGCGCGGGGCGCCGCCGACCCGGAGGTCGGACTGCGGGCGGCCCGGCGCGCGCTGCGCGTCACCGCCGCGGACGGCTTCACCCCGCTCACGGAGCCGCCCTACGTCGCCGCCTTCACCCCCGTCGCCAACATCGCTGTCGGCGACGAGACCCCGTGGGGCGTGGCCGCCGAGCTCGGCCGCCTCCTGCCGGGCACCCGGACGGGCAGCTTCGCCGGCGAGGACGCGGGCCGCGCGGCCCTCCAGGAGGCCGGCGCCCGGCGTGTGGTGGCCGTCGTCCGCGACGAGCACCGCCACCCCTGGATGGCGGCCGCCCTGGACACCCTGCTCGCGGCCCGCCCGGACACGGTGATCATCGAAATGGGCGTCCCCCAGGCACCCCCGCGCGGCCCCCTCCACATCGCCACCCACGGCGCGGCCCGCGTCTGCGGCAGAGCGGCGGCGGAGATCCTGACGGGCGGGTGAACCGCCCACCGGCCTCTCGCCAGGGCCGAGCCGCACGGCTGCCGAAGCGGTGACGCCGGCCACCCCCAGGGGGTGGCCGGCGTCAGTGTGGGCCGGAGGGTCAGATGCCCTGCCAGTTGGGCTTGTTGACGTAGGTGTGGCGGAAGTAGCCGGCCAGCTTCAGCTTGGACGCGGCGGCCTCGTCGGCGACGACCGTGGCGTGCGGGTGGAGCTGGAGGGCCGAGGCGGGGCAGACGGCCGCCAGCGGGCCCTCGACGGTCGCCGCGACCGCGTCCGCCTTGCCCTCGCCCGTGGCCAGCAGCACCAGGTGCCGGGCCTCCAGGATCGTCCCGATGCCCTGCGTGATCACATGGTGCGGCACCTGCTCGACATCGCCGTCGAAGAAGCGCGCGTTGTCGGCGCGGGTCTGCTCGGTGAGCGTCTTGATCCGGGTGCGCGAGGCGAGCGACGAGCACGGCTCGTTGAACCCGATGTGCCCGTCCGTCCCGATCCCGAGCAGTTGCAGGTCGACGCCGCCGGCCTCGGCGAGCGCCCGGTCGTAGGCCGCGCAGGCCGACCGGACGTCGTCGGCCGTGCCGTCGGGCCCGAGGAAGGCGTCCATCCCGATGCCGAGCGGCTCCAGCACCTCCCGGCGCAGCACCGAGCGGTAGGACTCGGGATGTTCGGCGGGCAGCCCCACGTACTCGTCGAGCTGGGCGATCCGCGCTCGCGAGAGGTCCGCCGCACCGGAGCGCACCTTGGCCGCCAGCGCCTGGTACACGGGCAGGGGAGTGGAGCCCGTGGCCACGCCGAGCAGGGCGTCGGGCTTGCGCCGGAACAGCTGCGCCATCGCCTCGGCGATGAGTTCGCCGCCCGCTCTGGCGTCCGGAACGATGACAACTTCCACGCTGGGCCTGCCGATCTGAAGTGGATCTGAAGGGGACGGACCCGGTAACGGGGGTCGTGTGGTTTAGACCAATCCACGCCCAATCTAACAGAGTCGGGCCTCGCCGCGTCCTGCCCGTCCGTCCCGTGCCCGAAGCGGCGGGGGCGGACGTCCGGGCCCGGATCGCGACCGGCGTACGACGGCGTGAGCCGGGGGAAGCCGAGGTACTCAAGGAAATCGCCCCCGCCATCCGGCCCCACCGCCGAGCGGGGCGGGCTAGGCTGCGGGGGGCACGCCGGATGATCCGGAAGTTCCGGTCGGCCGGCCGGACCGGGCCCCACCCCGACCGGTCGTTCGGTGAAGAAAGCACAACAACCGCCGTCCCGCGCATGGACAGGGCAAGTGGTCTAGTCCAGAATGCTGCGGAGGCGTCTCGAAGAGCGCACACGCGCGGCCCCGCCCGCGCACGACAGGTGAACGCACGAGCCTCCGCCTTCCCCGCACAGGAAGGCGGACCGAGGATCCGGAGCTCTCTGCCCTGACTGCCCCGGTTCCTCATCCTTCGGCCGACCGGGACCGCACGCCCGCGGCCGATGCTGCTCCGGGCTGCGGTGCCGGGAGGGTTGAGGGTCCCTCTCAGGCGCCGCGGCCCGCGGGTGTCTCCGGGGGCCGCGCGCCTTTGCCGCCTCCGCCGCCTCCGCTCGATTCGGGCCCGCACAAATGCACGGGTACGCTCACAGACGTGCCCTCCATGAACGAACTCGTACGCCAGCACACCGCGCTCGACGACTCCGATCTCGAGTGGCTGCACATGCTGGTCTCGGAGTGGCAGCTGCTCTCCGACCTCTCCTTCGCCGACCTGGTCCTGTGGGTCCCCACCCTGGACGGCACCCGGTACGTCTCGGTCGCCCAGATGCGCCCCAACACCGGTCCCACCTCGTACCAGAACGACATGGTCGGCCACCTCGTCCCGCGCGGCCGCCGCCCGATGCTGGACGCCGCACTCGACGAGGGCCGGATCGTGCGGGAGGGCGACCCCGAGTGGCGCGAGGAGGTCCCGGTCCGCGTCGAGTCCATCCCGGTGCGGCGCCAGGGACGTGTCCTCGGCGTCATCGCGCGCAACACCAACCTGCTCACCGTGCGCACCCCGAGCCGGCTGGAGCTGACGTATCTGCAGAGCGCCTCGGACCTGGCGCAGATGATCGCGGCCGGCTCCTTCCCGTTCCCGGACCAGCAGGTCGACATGGACGCCTCGCCCCGGGTCGGCGACGGCCTGATCCGGCTGGACGCGGACGGCATCGTCCAGTACGCCTCGCCCAACGCGCTCTCCGCCTACCACCGCCTCGGCCTCGCCGCCGACCTCGTCGGCCACCACCTGGGCGAGACCACCGCCGAACTCGCCCCCTCCCGGGCCCCGGTGGACGAGGCGCTGGTGAAGCTGGCCAGCGGCTGGGCGCCGCGGGAGTTCGAGATCGAGGCCCACGACGGGGTGATCCAGTTCCGGGCCATCCCGCTCAAACCCAAGGGCACGCGCATAGGTTCGCTGGTCCTGCTCCGGGACGTGACGGAACTGCGCCGCCGCGAGCGGGAGTTGATCACCAAGGACGCGACGATCCGGGAGATCCACCACCGGGTCAAGAACAACCTCCAGACGGTGGCGGCCCTCCTCAGGCTGCAGGCCCGGCGCATCGAGTCGGAGCGTGGCCGCGAGGCCCTGGAGGAGGCGGTCCGCCGGGTCGGCTCGATCGCCATCGTGCACGAGACGCTCTCCCAGACCCTGGACGAGCGCGTGGAGTTCGACGAGATCGCCGACCGGGTGCTCGCGATGGTCGCCGAGATCTCCCCGGGCAAGGTGGCCGGCCGGCGCAGCGGCCGCTTCGGGATCCTGGACGCGGAGGTCGCCACCCCGCTGTCCATGGTGCTGACCGAGGTCCTGCAGAACGCCCTGGAACACGGCTTCCGCGAGGGCGAGACGGGGACGGTGGAGGTCTCCGCGGTCCGCGGCGGCACCTCGCGCGAGGCCCGACTGCTCGTCACCGTCCAGGACGACGGCGTGGGTCTGCCCGACGGCTTCGACCCGCACAGCTCGGGCAACCTCGGCCTGCAGATCGTACGGACCCTGGTCGAGGGGGAGTTGGGCGGCACCTTCGACATGGTCCCGGCTCCGGAGCGCGGCACCCGAGTGGTCCTCGACATCCCCGTGCAGACGCACAAGTAGCCCGCACGGCAGGAACGCCGGCCCCGCACAGCAAAGAGCCCCGGACCGAAGTCGGTCCGGGGCCAGTCGCTCGTTGCGTCCTGTGTGCGCATCGGGGGTACTGCGCGCTGCGGCTCGGGGGCGGGAGATGCGTACTCGTTGCACGCGCCGCCAAGCTCAGGCTGTCAGCGGGGTGGCTGTGGTCAGGCGGAGGCCTGACGAGCCCGGTTGCGGGCGGCGCGGCGCTTCATCGCGCGACGCTCGTCCTCGCTGAGACCACCCCAGACGCCGGAGTCCTGACCGGACTCGAGCGCCCACTGCAGGCACTGCTCCATAACCGGGCAGCGACGGCAGACGGCCTTGGCTTCCTCGATCTGCAGCAGCGCAGGACCGGTGTTGCCGATGGGGAAGAACAGCTCGGGGTCTTCCTCGCGGCAAACGGCGTTGTGACGCCAGTCCATGGCTGCTACCTCTCTTGGTATTACATGCGGATTGCTTGTGAATGTGAACGCTTTCACGAATCCCTCAACAAGGGAAGGGCCGACTGCCAGGTTCCCTGGCGTGGTCCTGTGATTCGTAGAGGGGTTCTGGTGATCTCTGGGGCCCGTGTGGTGGGCCGTCCCGATCGCCACGTAGAGACTCGCAAACCTCAGCGGCGGATACAACCCCTTCCGGAAAGTTTTTTTTGATTCCTCGGTGTCGACTAGGTCACAGCCGTACTTCCATGGGGTGGATCCTGGCCTAAACGTTCGAGTGAAAGGACTTTCGCCCCTTCTACTCACACAATCACACGCAGTGCACGGCGTACGCCTGTGAACGTCACGCTTCGACGCAGCCCCAGGTGGTCACCGTCCATCTGGAGGGGTAGCGGCACCTTCGAATGCAAGGTGAAGCGGCTCAGATCGTGCAGGGAGGCCGCATGCCTGCCCTGGGGTCCTCGCTCGGGGGACGAAGTGAGCAACTGGGTGCCATACCGGGCAACCGCGGCGGTCGACAGGCGGCTGAGACCGAGCACATCGAGCCCGGTATCGAACGAGGCCTTAGGTGACGTGTACATCGGGCGATTGCCGAGATACGTCCACGGCGAGGTGTTCGAGACTATCGCCACCACCAGGTCGGTCAGCGGGTCCTCTCCGGCGCGCTCCAGGGTGATCGACCCGCGCCGCCGGCTCGACTCCCCGAGGAACTGGCGGACCACCTGCCGTACGTACAGGGCGTGCGTGGACTTCTTGCCGCGCTCGCGCTGCTGCTCCACCCGGCCGACCACACCGGCGTCGAAACCGAGCCCGGCGTTGAAGGTGAACCAGCGCTCCGGAACCGCCGCGTCGTCGGTGCCGGGCGTGCCCGAGGCCAGACCCAGGCCGACCGTGCGCTCGCTGCCCAGGCGCAGGGCGTCCAGGATCGCGCCGGTGGCCTCCACGGCGTCGTTGGGCAGACCCAGGGCGCGGGCGAAGACGTTGGTGGAGCCGCCGGGCACCACCGCCAGGCGGGGAAGGCGCTCGGGGTCCGGGCCGCGGTGCAGCAGACCGTTGACGACCTCGTTGACCGTGCCGTCGCCGCCGAGGGCCACCACCAGGTCGATGTCGTCGCTGTCCGCGGCCTGCCGGCCCAGGTCGCGGGCGTGGCCGCGGTACTCGGTGGTGACCGCGTCCAGCTTCATCTCACTCGCGAGCGCGTGGATCAGGACGTCGCGCGTACGTGCGCTTGTGGTGGTTGCCGCCGGATTGACCACGAGAAGTGCACGCATGAGGTGCAGCGTACCTACCGGACAGTACCGACCCCACCCCGAGGTAGGGATCGGGTAAGAGACCGGGGCGTGAGCCTGCACACGGTGGTCCTGACCGCGACGGCTACCCTGCTGGAGTGAGCAGTGACCGCGAATCCGCACCGAAGCCTACGAAGAACACGGAGCCCACGGACGCCACGGACACGGCGGACGCCGCAGGTCCGCGCCCGCGGCGGCTGACGTACGCGGCGGCGCTGGCCGGGCTGGAAGGGCTCGTGCTGGTCGTCGGCGGGATCTGGATGCTCGTCGCGGGCGTCACCGGCCACGACGGCGACCGGCGGACCGGCGTCACCGGCGGCATCACCGTGCTCGTGCTCGCGCTGCTGCCGCTGCTCGCCGCCCGCGGACTGCTGCTGCGCCGCGGCTGGAGCCGGGGGCCGGCGGTCATCACGCAGATCATGGCGCTGCCCGTCGCCTACAACCTGCTGCGGTCCGACGGCGTGGCCATCCCGGCCGGCATCGTGCTCGCCGCGGTGGCCGTCACGTCGCTGGTGCTGCTCGTCAACCCGGAGACGACCCGGGCCCTCGGCATCAAGGGCCCGGGCCGCGGCGGGGAGAGCGGACAGCGGTAGCCGGTGACGGCCGGCCTCCGCCCCGGCCGTCCCGGTTCCCGCGATCCCTCTTTCTCCTACTCCTCCACGAGCAGCTTCTCCCGCAGCTGGGCCAGTGTCCGGGCCAGCAGCCGGGAGACGTGCATCTGCGAGATGCCGACCTCCTGCGCGATCTGCGACTGGGTCATGTTGCCGAAGAAGCGCAGCAGCAGGATCCGCTTCTCGCGCGGCGGGAGATCCTCCAGCAGCGGCTTCAGCGACTCCCGGTACTCCACGCCCTCCAGCGCCTCGTCCTCGGCGCCGAGGGTGTCCGCGACCGCCGGGGACTCGTCGTCCGTGTCGGGGACGTCCAGGGACAGCGTGGAGTAGGCGTTGGCGGACTCCAGGCCCTCCAGGACCTCCTCCTCGGAGATGGCGAGCTTCTCCGCCAGCTCGTGCACCGTGGGGGAGCGGCCGTGGAGCTGGGACAGCTCGGCCGTCGCGGTGGTCAGCGCCAGGCGCAGCTCCTGGAGCCGGCGCGGCACGCGCACCGCCCAGCCCTTGTCCCGGAAGTGCCGCTTGATCTCGCCGACGACCGTCGGAGTGGCGTAGGTGGAGAACTCCACGCCGCGGTCCGGGTCGAACCGGTCGACCGACTTGATCAGGCCGATGGTGGCGACCTGGGTGAGGTCGTCCAGCGGCTCGCCGCGGTTGCGGAAGCGGCGCGCGAGGTGCTCGACGAGCGGCAGGTGCATGCGGACCAGCTGGTTGCGCAGCTCGGCGTACTGCGGGCTGCCCTCCTGCAGGGCGCGCAGCTGGACGAACATCGCACGTGCGCCACTGCGGTCCTGAGGGTCGTGCCGCGCGTTGCGCACGATCGGGGCGGCGCGCGACCCGTCCTCGCCGTTGCGCTCGTGCTCGCTCATCGTCCCGCCCGTCGCCCTTCCCCGAGCCCTCGCCTCCTTCCCCGCGTTCTCGCCTTCGCTCGAACGGGAGGAGTCCCCGTGAGGGGGAGGACCGCCGTGGCCGGCGACCAGCGGCTCGTCCTCCGGGTGCGGCCTGGCCTGCTCCGGGATGCCGTCGATACCGTCCGCCGCGCGCCGGACCGCGGCCGGACCGCCCCGGGCGGCGCCGCCCGGAGCCCCGGCCCCGTCCGCGCGCGCCGGGGGCCCGCCCTCGGGCAGCTCCCGTGTGCCGCGCTCTTCGTCCCGCACCGGACCGTCCCCGTTCCTCACGCCGGCCCGGGTCCCGCGCCGCGCTGTTTGTAGAGGCTGATCGACACGGTCCTGTCCTCGTCCACGGCGGAGGAGACCTTGCCCGCGAGCGCGGACAGGACGGTCCAGGCGAACGTGTCCCGCGAAGGCGCGTGACCGTCCGTCGTCGGGGCCGAGACAGTGACCTCGAGCGAGTCGTCGACCAGCCGGAAGACACAGCTGAGCACCGAGCCGGGCACGGCCTGCTGGAGCAGGATCGCGCAGGCCTCGTCGACCGCGATGCGCAGGTCCTCGATCTCGTCGAGGGTGAAGTCCAAACGGGCCGCGAGGCCGGCCGTGGCCGTCCGCAGCACCGACAGGTAGGCACCCGCAGCCGGCAGCCGGACCTCCACGAAGTCCTGGTTCGCCACGGGCTCGCCTGCGATCTGGGACACCCTCACCTCCAAGGTGGTACAAGCTCTCTCAGGGCCGGGGGCATCCCCCCGGGACAACGCGATTCATGGTTCAGCGGTGACGCTACCGCGCGCCCGGCCTTCCTGTCCCGGGGCCCCGACCCCTGCTGTCACTCATAGTAAAGCTACGGATACGCTCCGTGGCTAGGGGTCTGCGGGCCCAAATGGGAACGGCGGGCGCCGGGTTGACGTACCCAGACGTCAGACGGTCGAACCGTCCTCCGGTTCCGGTCACACGAGCACGTGGTCCACGAAGCACCAGCGCCAGTCCTCGCCGGGCTCGAAGGTCCGCATCACCGGGTGCCCGGTGTCCTTGTGATGCTTGGTCGCATGCTGTCCCGGTGACGAGTCGCAGCATCCGACGTGGCCACAGGACAGGCACAGCCGCAGCTGCACCGGATGCGTGCCGTCCGCCAGGCACTCCGGACACGTCTCGCACTCGGGCACGGGCTCCGGGTGCGGCAGCGTGCCGGCGTGCGTGCACTGTTTCATGATTGCCAGATTACGACGCTCGTGCGGGGGACCGCGCGGAAAGCGGCCGGGAGACGAACGACGGGTGGGCGAGGACCATGGACGTAGTGCCGCTGCTGTTCCTGGTGGCGGGCAGCGCCACGGTGGCCGGGGTCGCCCGGCGCACCCCGGTGCCGGCGCCCCTGCTGCTGGTCGCGGCCGGACTGGCGGTCTCCTACGTCCCCGGGGTCCCCGCCTACGCCCTGGATCCCGGCGTGGTCCTGCCCCTGCTGCTGCCGCCGCTGCTGTACACCTCCGCCAGTGACAGCTCCTACCTCGACCTGCGCGCGCAACTGCGTCCCGTGGCGCTGCTCTCCGTGGGCTACGTGCTGTTCGCGACCTTCGTGGTCGGCTGGGCCGCGTACCTGCTCGTGCCGGGGCTGCCGCTGACCGCGGCGCTGGTGCTGGGCGCGGTGGTGGCGCCGCCGGACGCGGTCGCGGCGACGGCCGTGGCCCGGCGGGTCGGGCTGCCCTCGCGGATCACCACGATTCTCCAGGGCGAGTCCCTGCTCAACGACGCCACCGCGATCACCGCCTACCGGGTGGCGCTGGCCGCCGCCGTCGGCGAGGGCGCGACCTGGGCGGGCGGCGTGGGGGAGTTCCTGGTCGCGGCGATCGGCGGCGTCGGCATCGGTCTGGTGGTGATGGCGCCGCTGCACTGGCTGCGCACCCACCTGAAGGAGGCGCTGCTGCAGAACACGCTCTCCCTGCTGATCCCGTTCGTCGCCTACGGCGTCGCCGAGCAGGTGCACGCCTCCGGGGTCCTGGCCGTCGTCACCGTCGCCCTCTACCTCGGGCACCGCGCCTGGGAGGTCGACTTCGCCACCCGGCTCCAGGAGGAGGCGGTGTGGAAGATGGTGGCGTTCGTCCTTGAGTCGTCGGTGTTCGCCCTCATCGGACTCCAGCTCCCGGTCGTCCTCGGAGGCCTCGGGACGTACTCGGGACCCGAGGCCGCCTGGTACGCGGTCGCCGTCTTCCTGGTGGTCGTCGCCACCCGGTTCGTGTGGGTGTACCCGGCGGCGTTCCTGCCCCGGCTGCTGTCCCGGCGCATCCGGGAGCGCGAGGAGAATCCCACCTGGAGGGGCGCGATGGTCACCGCGTGGGCCGGGATGCGGGGCGTGGTGTCCCTGGCCATCGCCTTCTCGATCCCGGTCACGCTGCACGACGGCGGGCCCTTCCCGAAACGGAACCTGCTGCTCTTCCTGACCTTCACGACGGTCATCGGGACCCTGGTGGTGCAGGGCCTGACACTGCCGCCGCTGATCCGGCTGCTGAAGTTCCCCGACCGCGACCCGCGGGCGGAGACCCTGGCCGAGGCGAACGCGCAGGCACAGGCGTCCCTGGCCGCCGAGCGGCGCCTGGAGGAGCTCCTGGCCGACGAGCGCAACGCCCTGCCCCCGCCGCTCGCCGACCGCCTCCGCTCGGTCCTGGAGCGGCGCCGCAACTCCGTCTGGGAGCGCCTCGGCCAGGCCAACCCCGTCACCGGCGAGTCCGTCGACGACACCTACCGCCGCCTGTCCCGCGACGTGATCGGCGCCGAACGCGAGGTCTTCGTACGCCTCCGTGACGGCCGCTACATCGACGACGAAATGCTGCGCACCTTGCTGCGCAGGCTCGACCTGGAGGAGGCGGCTGCCTATCGAGAGGCGGCGTGAGGGGACGGGCAGGGCCTGCGGAAGGCCGAGCCGGGTGGTGGTGCGGGCGCCGGGGGCGGGGCGTGAGGGGTCCGGGTGGCTCGGGCGGGTGCCGGGGTGCGGGCGTGACGGACCGGTGGCGGCGTTGTGGCGCCGGGCGGTTCAGGCCGTCGGCGGGAAAGGGGTGCCCGTGATGATCGCGGCGATCGTCGTGCCGCGCGGGAAGGCGTCCTCGGCGGCCAGGGTGACCAGGCCGTACAGCAGTTTGGCGACGTAGAGGCGCTCGACGGGGACGCCGTGCCGGGCGGTGAAGTCCTCGGCGAAGGCGTCGAGTTCGGCCGGGACACGGGCGTAGCCGCCGAAGTGGAAGCGCTCGTCGAGCGACCACGTGCCGCGCCGGGCGCCGAAGGCCCGCTCCTGGAGGGCCTCGATGTCCGCCGCCAGGAAACCGCCCCTGAGGACCGGTATGCCGAGGGCACGCCGGCCGGGCGCGAGACCGGCGGCCAGGCCGGCCAGCGTGCCGCCGGTGCCGCAGGCCAGCGCGACGACGTCCGCGTGCTCGCCCAGCTCCTCGCCCAGGGCCCGGCAGCCGCGTACCGCCAGGGCGTTGCTGCCGCCCTCGGGGACCACATGGGCGTCCTCGGCGCCCGCGGCGCGCAGCAGGGCCGCCAGCGTCTCCGGCTCGGCCTTGCGGCGGTACGTCGACCGGTCGGTGAAGTGCAGCCGCATCCCGTCGGCCGCGCAACGCGCCAGGGAGGGGTTCAGCGGGCGCCCGGCCAGCTCCTGGCCGCGGACCACACCGACCGTCGGCAGGCCCAGCAGGCGGCCCGCCGCGGCCGTCGCGCGCAGGTGGTTGGAGTAGGCGCCGCCGAAGGTCACCACCGTCCGGCCGGCCGCGGCCCGCAGATTCGGGGCGAGTTTGCGCCACTTGTTGCCGATCAGCTCCGGGTGGATCAGATCGTCGCGCTTCAGGAGCAGCCGCAGTCCGCGACGGGTGAACCGGTCGTCGGCGACCTCCTGGAGGGGCGAGGGCAGCCGGGGGGACAGCGCGGCGGGGCCGGGGGCGGCGGAGCGGGTCACCCGGCCATTGTCGCCGCCCGGCCCGGGAAGCGGCACGGCCGGCGAGGCACCGCGAACCCGCTGGTCACGCGAAGGGGAAACGCAAGTTCTGCCCGTGGCGACAGTGATCCATTCCCGCTCTTTCGGGTAATAGCACGACCACGCTCCGTGCTGGAAGGCTGGCGCACGCAAATCGATGCGCGGCCGAGCGTGCCGGGCATGAGCGGGAGGGCAATTCTCTATGTCGGTAGGCGAAGAGGTCCGCACGGAGCAGGACCGGCCGCAGCAGAGCCTCGGCACCGCGGCCGCGCGGAACCTGGCCACCACCACCAAGTCCGTTCCCCAGATGCAGGAAATCAGCTCGCGCTGGCTGCTGCGCATGCTGCCCTGGGTCGACGTGCAGGGCGGCACGTACCGGGTGAACCGGCGGCTCACCTACGCCGTCGGCGACGGCCGCATCACCTTCGTGAAGACAGGCGACCGCGTCGAGGTCATCCCGGCCGAGCTCGGCGAACTGCCGGCGCTGCGGGACTACGAGGACGACGACGTGCTCTCGGAGCTCGCCCAGCGCTGCCGCCAGCGCGAGATCGAGGCGGGCCAGGTCATCGCCTCCTTCGGCAGCCAGGCCGAGGAGGTGTACCTGCTGGCGCACGGCAGGGTCCAGAAGGTCGGCACCGGCCCCTACGGCGACGACCAGGTCCTCGGTGTCCTCGCCAACGGCGCGTACTTCGGCGATCAGGCTCTCCTCGACCCGGACGCCATCTGGGAGTACACGGCCCGCGCGGACACCGCGTGCACCGTCCTCGTGCTGTCCCGCCGCGACGTCGAGCAGATCGCCGAGCGCGCCGACTCGCTGCGCGCCCACCTCCGGCAGCGGGCCTCGACCTCCGACCAGAACGCCAACAGGTACGGGGAGAAGGCGGTCGAACTCGCCGCCGGACACAGCGGTGAGCCGGACATCCCGCACACCTTCGTCGACTACGAGGCCAGCCCCCGCGAGTACGAACTGAGCATCGCGCAGACCGTCCTGCGCATGCACACACGCGTGACCGACCTCTACAACCAGCCGATGAACCAGACGGAGCAGCAGATCCGGCTGACCGTCGAGGCGCTGAAGGAGCGCCAGGAGCACGAGCTGATCAACAACCACGACTTCGGCCTGCTCCACAACTGCGAGTACGACCAGCGGATCCACCCGCACGACGGCGTGCCAAGCCCCGACGACATGGACGAGCTGCTCAGCCGGCGCCGCGGCACCAAGCTGTTCCTCGCCCATCCGCGCGCGATCGCCGCGTTCGGCCGCGAGCTGAACAAGCGGGGTCTGGTCCCGGAGACCATCGACATGGGCGGCAACCGCATCCCCACCTGGCGCGGGGTGCCGATCTTCCCGTGCAACAAGATCCCGGTCACCGAGGCACGGACCAGCTCGATCATCGCCCTGCGCACCGGCGAGGAGGACCAGGGCGTCATCGGGCTGCGCGCGAAGGGCATCCCCGACGAGATCGAGCCGAGCCTGTCCGTGCGGTTCATGGGCATCAACGAGCAGGCGGTCATCAAGTACCTGGTGACGGCCTACTTCTCGGCGGCGGTGCTGGTGCCGGACGCGCTGGGAGTCCTGGAGGGCATCGAGGTCGGCCGTTGGCGCTGACCACACGCGCCGGCTCCCGGTGTCCCGGCCCGCCGGGCCGGGTACACCCCCGGGGGACGCGCCCAGTTCCGGCTGCGGAAGCGCCACCGTCCGCGGTCTCTTCGCGGGGGATCGGATGTGGATCGGATGGTTGAGTTCATGACGGAGACGACGCGGCGCCCGACCGGCGTGCCCCGCCCCGCGGGGGCCGAGCGGCCGGCGGGACCCGGCTCCGCCGAGAGCCTTCTCCCACGCGCCGCCCCTGGTTGGTCGGGCGGCCCGGCCGCGCCCGACGGACACGACGCGGCGGTGATCCTCGAACGCTCCCGGGCGTCGGTCGACCCCGAACTGCGGGCGGCCGTCGCCTCGCTGCCCGCCTCGATGCGCCGGATCGCGCGCTACCACTTCGGCTGGGAGCACGCGGACGGCACCCCGGCCGCGGGCAACGGCGGCAAGGCGATCCGCCCGGCACTGGTCCTCACGGCGGCCACCGCGCTCGGCGGGCCGCCCGCCCGGGCGATGGCGGCGCGGGCCGCGGCGGCGGTCGAACTGGTCCACAACTTCACGCTGCTGCACGACGACGTGATGGACCGGGACGCCACTCGGAGGCACCGGCCCACGGCGTGGACGGTGTTCGGCGAGAACGACGCGATCCTCGCCGGGGACGCGCTCCAGGCGCTGGCCCTGGGACTGCTCGCCGAGAACCCGCATCCGGCGTCACCGGCCGCCGCCGCCCGGCTCGCGGGCTGCGTCGTGGAACTCTGCGAGGGCCAGCGGACGGACACCGCCCTGGAACGGCGCGCTCCCGGCGAGGTCACACTCGCCGAGGTGCTCGCCATGGCCGAGGCGAAGACGGGGGCGCTGCTCGGCTGCGCCTGTGCCGTGGGGGGCCTGTACGCGGGGGCGGGGAAGGAGGCGGTCGAGGCGCTGGACGCGTTCGGCCGGCAGGCGGGGCTCGCCTTCCAGCTGATCGACGACGTGATCGGCATATGGGGCGACCCGGCCCGCACCGGGAAACCGGCCGGTGCCGACCTCGCCGCCCGCAAGAAGTCCCTGCCGGTGGTCGCGGCACTGACCTCCGGCACCCCGGACGCGGCCGAACTGGCCGAGCTGTACGCCCGGCCCCACCAGGAGGGGGAGGAGGAGCACCTGGCGCTGGTGGTGGAGCGGGCCGGTGGGCGGGACTGGGCGCAGGCCCAGGCGGCCGACCGGATGGCCCGGGCCGTGGCCGACCTGGCCCGCGCGGTACCGGATCCGGCGAACGCGGGCGGACTGCTGGCCCTGGCCGAGTTCGTGACCAGACGCTCCAGCTGACCCCGCCGGAGAAGACCCCGGAGCCACCGGGCCCGTACGGCTCCTGACCCCGTACGGCCGTCGGCGGCTCCGGCGCGGCGGACCCCGCACTGCCCCACGGTGTGCGGGGCCCGCCTCTTTCGCTAGGCTCAACTCCCTTATTTCGAGCGGTACTTGAGTTGAGAGGATGGACCATGGGCGTGGGGATCCGGGCGGCTGGGGAAGGCGACCGGGAACTGGTCGTGCGGCTGCTGGACGAGGCCTTCCAGGACGACCCGGTGAGCGGCTGGGTCTTCCCGGAGCGGGAGTACCGCCGCAGGACCCACCACCGGCTGATGGCCGCCTTCACCGACATCGTGCTCGCCGAGGGCCGGATCGACGTGACCGAGGACAGCACGGCGTGCGCCCTGTGGCTGTCGATGCCGGCGGCCGGCGGCGACGGCCCGGACGGCGGGGGAGGCGGGGGCGGCTCGGAAGAGGCCGACGACGCGGACGACGCGGTACGGCTGCGCGAGAGCGTCGACCCGGCGAACCCGCGGGTCGAGGAGATCGCCCGGCTGATGGCCGATTCCCATCCGGCGGACCGCGCCCACGAGTACCTGTGGATGATCGGCGTCGCACCGTCCCACCAGGGCGAGGGCCTGGGCGGCGCCCTCGTCCAGCACGTCCTCGACCGCTGCGACCGCGAGGGCCTGCCCGCCTACTTGGAGGCCAGCAGCGAGCGCAGCACGAAGCTCTACGAACGCCTGGGCTTCACCTTCGCCGACCACACCCTCGACCTCCCGGACGGCCCCCGGATGTGGCCGATGTGGCGCGAACCCGTCACCGGCCGGGGGCACTGACCGCCGGACCCACGAGCTCGGGACGGCTCAGGGCGGCTCACCGCGCCCCCAACGTGTTGCGGACTTCCCTCCAGGGGAGGCGGGCCAGCAAGTGGGCGTCGAGGAAGCCCCGTTCGGAGGCCGGGTCGTGGAGCAGCCGAGCGACCGTGACGAGCCCGGCCCCGGCCAGCAACTCGGCGAACCGGTCCACGGGCCAGCTGTAGGCGGGCGCCACCTTGTGGTCGAAGAGGACCGGCTCCGGTCCCTCGGTCCCGAAGAACGAGACCAGGAGCAGGCCCCCCGGCGCCAGGACACGTACCTGCTCGGCGAGCAGCGCGGGCAGTTCCCCAGGCGGGGTGTGGATCACCGAGTAGTGGGCCAGCACTCCGCCGAGGGCGTCGTCCTCGACCGGCAGGGCCTCCATGCGCGCCTCGCCGAACCGCAGCGCCGGATGGGCCCGCCGGGCATGGTCGACCATGCCCGGGGAGAGGTCGAGCCCGAAGGCATCCAGCCCCAAGTCGTGCAACATGGCCGTCAGATGTCCGGGCCCGCACCCGACATCGGCTGCCCGCAGGTTCCCCGTCTCGCGCACCAGCTCGGCGAAGGTGCCGACCATGGCTCGTGCGAACGGCTGCGTCTCCAGCCGATCGGCGAACAGCGACGCATAGAGCTCGACGACCCCGTCGTAGGCCGCCCTGGTCTCCTGCTGGTGTTCCACCACGGGGAAGAACCTAACACCCGTTCCGTTCACGGCCGTTCGCTGTTCGGCGAACCGCTCGACCTGCTCATCCGACGAACAAGGACGTGACCTGCCCTGCCCAGGCCACCGGCCAGGCGGGATCGGCGAGGACGCGGTCGGCGTGGCAGATCTACGCGCACCTGTGGCCGGGCGAAAAAGACCGCACCCGGGCCGCCATGGACGCCGTGCTCGGCGACCTGCGGACCGGGTGCGGACCGGAAGACCGTGCGACAAAGAAATCGCAGGTCAAACGGCATGATTCAAGATCAGGCCTTCTTGGTCTCCCAGAAGATCTTGTCGATCTGGGCGATGTAGTCGAGCGCCTTCTGGCCCGTGGCCGGGTCGGTCGAGGCCTTGGCGGCGGAGAGGGCCTTCAGCGTGTCGTTGACCAGCTGGTGCAGCTCCGGGTACTTCTCGAAGTGCGGGGGCTTGAAGTAGTCGCTCCACAGCACGGAGACATGGTGCTTCGCCAGCTCGGCGCGCTGCTCCTTGATGACGGTGGCACGCGTCTGGAAGTGCGGGTCGTCGTTCGCGGCCATCTTCTCCTGGACGGCCTTCACCGACTCCGCCTCGATGCGGGCCTGGGCCGGGTCGTACACACCGCAGGGAAGGTCGCAGTGCGCGCTGACCTTGACCTTGGGGGCAAACAGGCGGGAAAGCATGGAGCCATCCTTCCTCGTGATCGTCTTCTCAGGTGGGACATTACTCCCTGCCAGGCGTGTTTTCGCGAGTGCCCCCTAGGGCTTAGGACAAAAGTCCGGGGTGAGACTGAGACTGGTGGAGGAACGTGACCGGGGAGGTGCCGGGGATGCCGGAACTGTCGCAGGAGACCGAGCGCAGGGGCGCCGTACTGCCCTTCGGGCTGGCCGAGGTGACCGGGCCGTCCATGGTGCCCACGCTGTACCACGGGGACCGGCTCGTGGTGCAGTACGGCGCCCGGATCCGGCCCGGTGACGTGGTGGTCCTGCGGCATCCGTTCCAGCAGGACCTGCTGGTCGTCAAGCGGGCCTCGGAGCGGCGCGACAGCGGCTGGTGGGTGCTGGGCGACAACGCGTACGCGGGCGGGGACAGCACCGACTACGGGACCGTGCCCGAGGACCTGGTCCTGGGCAGGGTGTGGTTCCGCTACCGGCCGCGCAAGCGCGCTCAGCGCTCGCCGCTGGCGCTCGCGCGCTGGGTGCTCTCGGCGGCCCGGCCCGTGTTCACCGACCGGTCCGCCTCGAGGCGCTTGCGGGCCCGGTAGGCGGCGACGTTCGCGCGGGTCGCGCAGCGGTCGGAGCAGTAGCGGCGCGAGCGGTTGGTCGAGGTGTCCAGGTAGGCGTTGCGGCACGGCGCGGCCTCGCACAGGCCGAGGCGGTCGACGCCGTACTCCGTGAGGTGGAAGGCCAGGCCCATCGCCGCGATCGCCGCGTAGCCGGCGGTCGCGTTGGACGGGTGGTCCGCCAGGTGCATGTGCCACAGCGGGCGGCCGTCGTCGTCGCGGTGGTCGTGTCCCGAGATCTGCGGGCTCACCGGGAACTCCAGCAGCAGGGAGTTCAGCAGGGCCACCGCGAGCGTCTCGTCGCCCTGGTCGGCCGCCTCGAAGACCGAGCGCAGCCGGGCCCGTACCGAGCGGAAGCGCGTGACATCGGCGTCGGTGGCCCGGCGGGCCGCGGAGGCGTTGGCGCCGAACAGGTCCCGGACCGCGTCGACCGAGGTCAAAGTGTCCTTGCCCCGGGCCGGTTCCTCGCTGTTGACGAGCCGTACGGCGTAATCCGAGTAATAGGCCAGTTCCACTTGTAGTCCTTACTGGGGCACTCTATGGTCGGCAGGGCGGTCGGTAACAGCCGGCTGGCCTTCAAGGGTATTACGTGACGTGGGCAGGGAGGGCTTCGATGACGGACACGAGGACGGGCATCACCGCGGAGGGGGCCGACTGGGCGGCGTGGCAGGAGAGCTGGGACCGCCAGCAGGAGTGGTACATGCCCGACCGCGAGGAACGCTTCCGCATCATGCTCGACATGGTCGAGGCGCTCGTCGGCACCGCCCCGCGCGTCCTGGACCTGGCCTGCGGCACCGGCAGCATCACCGCCCGGCTGCTCACCCGCTTCCCCGGGGCCACCAGCACCGGCGTCGACCTCGACCCGGCGCTGCTCGCCATCGCGCGCGGCACCTTCGACGGCGACGACCGGGTCTCCTTCGTGACCGCCGACCTCAAGGACCCCGCCTGGCCGGCGAAGCTGCCGTACAACTCCTACGACGCCGTCCTGACCGCCACGGCCCTGCACTGGCTGCACAGCGAACCTCTCGCCGCCCTCTACGGCCAGGTCGCGAAGCTCGTCCGCGACGGCGGTGTCTTCATGAACGCCGACCACATGATCGACGAGACCACGCCCCGGATCAACGCGGCCGAACGCGCCCAGCGGCACGAGCGCATGGAACAGGCCAAGCGGGCCGGCGCCCTGGACTGGGCCGAGTGGTGGCAGCTGGCCGCCAAGGACCCGGTCCTGGCCGGACCGACGGCCCGCCGCTTCGAGATCTACGGCGAGCACGCCGACGGCGACATGCCGTCCGCCGCGTGGCACGCGCGCGTACTGCGCGAGCAGGGCTTCGCCGAGGCCCGTGCGGTGTGGTGCTCACCGACGGACACGCTGCTGCTGGCGCTGAAGTAGAGGCCTGTAGCCACGCTCAGTGACCAGTAGGGAGGAGACGCGAACGGCCCAGCCGTTTCGGCCGGATTCTTGTTGGCGCGGACTGCCGCTCCTTGATGATCTACCAATAAACCCCAGCGGCATCCATGCTGCTTACGGGAAAGGGAAGGTTCTTCGGTGCGACTCAAGAAGACGGCCGCGGCAGTCGCGGCGGCGTGTGCGATCTCCACGATTGCCGGGCTGGCGACGGCACCGGCGGCGTACGCCGAGTCCGGCAAGGGCGGGTGCTCCACCTACTCCAACATCGACGCCTTCCCCAACAACGACACCGCGGTCATCTGGAAGTCCTGCATCTCCAAGAAGTCCAAAGGTGTGGGACATGCGAGCGCGATCGTCTCCATGGGCAAGAAGCACGCGAAGTGCACGATCCTGATCAGGGTTGTCACCACGGGTGCGAAGATCGTGTCCAAGAAGTCCTACCCCTGCCCGCAGGGAAAGGTGATCAGCAAGAGCTACGCCGGCACGGACTTCCACGGCAAGGGCCAGTTCGCCACATTCGTGCACATAAAGGGGATCGACACCGAGGGTAACCTGGCGCCACGCAGCCCCTGGCTGAACCTGTAGTGCCGGAAAGACTGCGGAGGCCGCCCGATCCGAGGGTAGGGACGGACGGCCTCCGGCCATCGGGATATCCGTCAGAGGACCTTCGAGAGGAACGACTGTGTGCGCTCGTGCTGCGGGTTCGTCAGGACCTCGCGCGGGTTGCCGGACTCGACCACCACGCCGCCGTCCATGAAGACGAGGCTGTCGCCGACCTCGCGGGCGAAGCCCATCTCGTGGGTGACGACGACCATCGTCATGCCGGACTCGGCGAGGTCGCGCATGACGTCGAGGACGTCACCGACCAGCTCCGGATCGAGCGCCGAGGTGGGCTCGTCGAACAGCATCAGCTTCGGGTCCATGGCGAGGGCCCGGGCGATCGCCACGCGCTGCTGCTGGCCGCCGGAGAGCTGCGAGGGGTAGTGCCCCGCGCGGTCGGCCAGGCCGACGCGCTCCAGCAACTGCATCGCCCGCTCCTTGGCCTGGGCCTTGTTCAGGCCCTTGACCTGTACCGGCGCCTCGATGACGTTCTCCAGCGCGGTCATGTGCGGGAACAGGTTGAAGCGCTGGAAGACCATGCCGATGTCCCGGCGCTTCGTGGCGACCTCGCGGTCGCGCAGCTCGTAGAGCTTGTCGCCCTGCTGGCGGTAGCCGACCAGCTCGCCGTCGACGTACAGCCGGCCGCCGTTGATCTTCTCCAGGTGGTTGATGCAGCGCAGGAACGTCGACTTGCCGGAGCCGGAAGGACCGATGAGGCAGAAGACCTCGCCCGGCTTGACCTCCAGGTCGATGCCCTTGAGGACCTCGACCTGGCCGAAGGACTTGTGCACGCCCTCCGCCTTGACCATCGCGACGGGCACGTCGCGCGCGGTGGTGTCCTGCTTGGTGAGCTTGTCGGTCATGCCGTGACCTTCCTGCTGGAGAAGGACGCAAGGTGTGCCCTGACCTTCTGCCACGGCGTCGGCGGCAGGCTGCGGCTGGAGCCGCGGGCGTAGTACCGCTCGATGTAGTACTGGCCCACGCTCAGTACCGAGGTCATGATCAGGTACCAGGCGGCGGCGAGGAAGTACATCTCCACCGGGGCGGCGGAGACCTGGCCGATGTCCTGGGCGTAGCGGAACAGTTCCGCGAACTGCACCGCGGACACGAGCGAGGTCGTCTTCAGCATGTTGATGACCTCGTTGCCGGTCGGCGGCACGATCACCCTCATGGCCTGCGGAATGACGATCCGCCGCAGCGTCTTGCTGTGGCTCATGCCCAGTGCGTGCGCCGCCTCGGTCTGGCCCTCGTCGACCGCGAGCAGGCCGGCCCGGCAGATCTCTGCCATGTACGCCGCCTCGTTCAGACCCAGGCCGAGCAGCGCCGTCAGCAGCGGCGTCATGAAGTTCGACCAGTAGTCCTTGTAGAACGGCATCAGGTTGATGTAGTTGAAGACCAGGCCCAGGTTGAACCACACGAACAACTGGACCAGGACCGGGGTGCCGCGGAAGAACCAGATGTAGAACCAGGCGATGGCCGAGGTCACCGGGTTCTTCGACAGGCGCATCACTGCTAGGACGATGCCGCCGACGATGCCGATCAGCATCGACAGGACCGTCAGCAGGAGGGTCTTACCGACGCCGGTCATGATCCGTTCGTCGAAGAAGTAGTCCGGTACCGCGTGCCAGTTGATCCTGCCCTGGCCGAACGCGTAGATGATCGCGACCAGGATCGCGATCGCGATGACGGCGGTGACGTAGCGTCCGTAGTGCCGGACCGGAATGGCCTTGATGACCTGTGGCCCGGCCGGGGGCGTGTCCTTCGCCCCCGGCGTCTTGTCGATGTCAGCAGTCACGGGTTTCGCCTCTCAGCGGCCGCTGGACGCGGTCACTTGCCGCCATTGATGACGGACTCCTTCACGGCACCGTCCTGGGCGCCCCACTTCTCCAGGATCTTCTGGTACTCGCCGTTCTTGATGACCGCGTTCATCGCGGCCTGCAGCGCGTCCCGCAGCTGGGTGCTGCTCTTGCCGACCGCGATGCCGTACGGCGCCGCTTCGACCTGCTCGCCGACGATCTGGAAGTCCTTGCCGCCGCCGGAGGTCTTGACCGCGTACGCCGCGACCGGGAAGTCGGCGGAGACCGCGTCGGCGCCACCGGAGCGCAGGCGGGTATCGGCCTGCTGGTTGTCGTCGAAGGCCTGCAGGGCGATCGTCTTGCCGCTCGGGCATTTCTTCGCCTCGGCCTTCGCCATGTCCTCCGAGACGGTCCCGCGCTGCACGGCGAGCTTCTTGCCGCACAGGTCGGCCCAGGTGGTGATGGACTTGGTGTCGCCCTTGCGGGTGTAGATCGAGACACCGGCGGTCAGGTAGTCGACGAAGTCGACGCCCTCGCCGACCTTCTTGCTCGTCTCCGGGTCGATGCCCTCCTGACGGCTCCTGTTGTCCGTCATCGCCGACATCGCGATGTCGTAACGGTTGGACCGCAGACCGGTGAGCAGGGCGTCGAAGGTGCCGTTCTCGAATTTGAAGGTCACACCGAGTTGCTTGCCCAGCGCGGCCCCGAGGTCCGGGTCGATGCCGACGACGTTGCCCGACTTGTCCTTGAACTCGACCGGCGCGTAGGCGATGTCGGAGCCGACCCTGATGACACCCTTGTCACGGATCTGGGCCGGGAGCTTGTCGGCCAGAGGGGCGGAGCCGGCAGAGCTGCTGCCGGAAGAGTCCTTGGTCTGGTCACCGCAGCCGGTGAGAATCAGGGCGCCGGTGACCACGATCGCACCGACCGCAGCTAGCCGGGAGCGCGCGGCGGTCGTACGTCGGGTGGAGCGTGTGGTCATGGTGTTCCTCCGGCTGATGGATGGCGCTGCCGACGGGCGACGAGACCACACACCTTCACCTTCGGGTGTTGCGACCTCGTGTGATTGACCGCATCTTGCCATTCGGGCTGCTCCATTCAGGGGCGTCGCCATGTCAAAATCGGATAACGGGTGACCCCCGAACAGCCCACGGCGCCTCCGGCAAAGCCGGACCATCTGCGGGAATGCCTTCTTCCGGCCGGAGGATCTTCGGCCCGTCTCAGGATGCGGTCCACCGCTGCATGATGTTTGAGTGCAGTTGGGACTCTGTCGGGTATTCGGCGATGAGTTGCCCCCATATTGGGCCAAGTGCCGCGTCCCCGTCATGTGACCTTGACGTTATGGACTCGTCGTTGACGCCGATCGTCCGGTAAGAAGGTTCTTTACACCCCTCATCCGGGGCTCGAGCGCGTGTGCGGCGCGCTCGTCGCGTAGGTGACCGAAGACATCACTCACGGTCCGTGCGCGGTCCCGCCCGCTCCCACCAGGAGCGGCAACCCTCAAACCATGAAACTTAAGGGGTAAAACGAAGTGGCAGCGGAGATCGTCAATCCTCGCAGCGACAGCAGTACGGACCAGGACGGCGGAGCAGAGCCGCTCGACTCCTTCGATCCGGCCTTCGCGCTGCACCGCGGCGGCAAGATGGCCGTGCAGGCCACCGTGCCCATCCGCGACAAGGACGACCTGTCCCTGGCGTACACGCCCGGCGTCGCGCGCGTTTGTTCCGCCATCGCGGAGCAGCCGGAACTGGTCCACGACTACACGTGGAAGTCGTCCGTGGTCGCCGTCGTGACCGATGGCACGGCTGTTCTGGGGCTCGGTGACATCGGCCCCGAAGCCTCCCTCCCGGTCATGGAGGGCAAGGCGATCCTGTTCAAGCAGTTCGGCGGCGTGGACGCGGTGCCGATCGCGCTGAACTGCACCGACGTCGACGAGATCGTCGAGACCGTGGTGCGCCTCGCGCCGTCCTTCGGCGGTGTGAACCTGGAGGACATCTCGGCCCCCCGGTGCTTCGAGATCGAGCGCAGGCTCCAGGAGCGTCTGGACATTCCGGTCTTCCACGACGACCAGCACGGCACGGCGGTCGTGACCCTCGCGGCGCTGCGCAACGCGGCCCGGCTGAGCGGGCGGGCGATCGGGGAGCTGCGGGCCGTGATCTCGGGCGCGGGCGCGGCCGGTGTGGCCATCGCCAGGATGCTGGTCGAGGCCGGTATCGGCGACGTCGCGGTCGCGGACCGCAAGGGCGTGGTGTCGGCCGACCGCACGGACCTGACGCAGGTCAAGCGCGAGCTGGCCGAGTTCACCAACAAGGCCGGCGTCAGCGGTTCCCTGGAGGACGCGCTGGCCGGGGCCGACGTCTTCATCGGCGTCTCCGGCGGCACGGTGCCGGAGGAGGCCGTGGCGTCGATGGCCGAGGGCGCGTTCGTGTTCGCCATGGCCAACCCGAACCCCGAGGTGCACCCCGAGGTCGCGCACAAGTACGCGGCGGTCGTGGCGACCGGGCGCTCGGACTTCCCCAACCAGATCAACAACGTCCTGGCCTTCCCCGGCATCTTCGCGGGCGCGCTCCAGGTGCGGGCGTCCCGGATCACCGAGGGAATGAAGATCGCGGCGGCCGAGGCGCTGGCCGGGGTCGTCGGCGACGACCTCGCCGCGGACTACGTGATCCCCTCGCCGTTCGACGAGCGGGTGGCACCCGCCGTGACCGCGGCGGTGGCCGCCGCGGCCCGTGCCGAGGGCGTGGCCCGTCGCTGAGCCGGCCCGAACGGCCCCGTCCCGCTGCGGACGGGGCCGTTCGGCTTTTCCCGCGTCCCTTGCCCTCCTGCTTGGCAAGAGGGTGAGCGTCACAGAGGTGCGTGGTTCCGTCGGCCGGGGCACACCCCTAGGGTCAAGGTCATGTTCGCTGTCTACGCCGCCCGAATCGACCGCGACCAGCCGCTGAGCGGCCTGGAGTCGGGGGAGCGCCCGGCCCCCGAGGCCCGTCCCGGCTGGAGCACGGTCAATGTCAGGGCCGCCTCACTGAACCACCACGACCTCTGGTCGCTGAGGGGGGTGGGGCTGTCCGAGGACAAGCTGCCCATGATCCTCGGCTGCGACGCCGCCGGTGTCGACGAGGACGGCAACGAGGTCGTCCTGCACTCCGTGATCGGACAGAGCGGGCACGGGGTCGGGCCCGCGGAGCCCCGGTCCATCCTCACCGAGCGCTACCAGGGCACCTTCGCCGAACAGGTGGCCGTGCCGACCTGGAACGTCCTGCCCAAGCCCAAGGAACTCTCCTTCGAGGAGGCCGCCTGTCTGCCCACGGCCTGGCTGACGGCGTACCGCATGCTCTTCACCAACGCCGGCGTGCGTCCTGGCGACTCCGTGCTCGTCCAGGGCGCCGGCGGCGGTGTCGCCACGGCCGCGATCGTGCTCGGCAGGGCGGCCGGGCTGCGGGTGTTCGCCACCAGCCGGGACGAGGCCAAGCGCAGGCGTGCGGTGGAGCTCGGCGCGGTGGAGGCGCTGGAGCCGGGGGCGCGGCTGCCGCAGCGGGTGGACGCGGTGATCGAGACCGTCGGCGCGGCCACCTGGTCGCACTCGGTCAGGTCGCTGCGGCCCGGCGGCACGATCGTCATCTCCGGGGCCACGAGCGGCGACCGGCCGTCCCATGCCGAGCTGACACGCATCTTCTTCCTGGAGCTGAAGGTCGTGGGCTCGACCATGGGCACCAAGGACGAACTGGAGGACCTGCTGTCCTTCTGCGCCGCCACCGGGGTCCGTCCCGTCATCGACGAGGTGCTGCCGCTCGACCGGGCCCGCGAGGGCTTCGAACGGCTTGAGTCGGGCGGCCACTTCGGCAAGGTCGTGCTCACCACCGCCTGACTCCCTCCCCACCTGCTCTCCGAGCGCCGGGCCCGGGTGTGTCAACTATGGTTGACGCACCCGGAGTGTCAATGTAGGTTGACATCATGACCGAAGCAACGGATCTCGCCGAGCGCGCGGGCGACCGCGATCCCCGGGTCGGGCTGCGGGCCGTCGCCGCGCTGCGCCGGCTGCTGGAGCAGCTCGAGGCGGTACAGGTGCGCGGTGCGCGCAACCAGGGCTGGTCGTGGCAGGAGATCGCCGCCGAACTCGGCGTCAGCAGGCAGGCCGTGCACAAGAAGTACGGGAGGCAGTGATGTTCGAACGGTTCACGAAGGACGCCCGGGCCGTGGTGCGGGGGGCGGTGGAGTACGCCGACGACGCCGGAGCGCGGACCGTGGACGCCGAGCACCTTCTGCTCGCCCTGCTCGACCGCGAGGGCAGCCGCGGGTCCTTCGCACTGGCGGCGCTGGGGCTCGACGAGCACGGGGAGCCCGTGCGGCAGGCGCCGCACGACGCACGGCGGCGCGCCGGCCTGTCCCGGGCCGAGGCCGATGCCCTCGCGGGCCTGGGCATCGACGTCTCGGAGATCGTCTCCCGGGTGGAGGAGACGCACGGCGTCGGGGCGATGTCCGGCGACCGGCGGGGCAAGGGCTCCTGGCCGGGCCGCCGCGCCTTCAGCCGGAGCGCAAAGGACACGCTCGAAAAGGCCTTGCGCACGGCGGCGGCCCACCGCGACCGGCACCTCGGCGACGAGCACATCCTCCTCGCCCTGACCGTCCGCCCGGGTGTGCCCGCCGAGGCCCTCGCCGACCACGGTGTCACCTACGAGTCGGTGACCCGCGTGCTGTACGGCGGGGGACAGGCGCGGGCGGCCGGCTGAGCTGAAGATGATGGCCGCCCGAGTGGGCCGGCGGGCGGCCGTCAGACCTTCGGGCGCCGCAGGAGCGAGGCGATGTGCGCCGCCGCCGCGGACAGATGACCACGGGCCTCGAGGAGTTGGTCGGCGGTGATGCCGTTGTCCCGGGCCGTGTCGCGGATGTCGTCGCGGAAGCGGTCCAGGAGGCGGTCCAGGTCGCGGGCGGGGTCGCCGGTGAGATCCTCGTGCGCCCAGGCCGGTTCGTAACGGGCCGGGAAGTCCTCCGGGGTCGTGGAGTACTCGGGGCGGGCCGCGGCGCGGCCGAAGGCGTAGTCCTTGCCGAAGTCGCCGAATTCCTTGGCCAGTTCGGTCAGGCCCTCGCGAACCCCCGTGGGCCAGTCACCCCGGTCGAAGTGGTCCTGCACCTGGTCCTGGACCCGCTTGGCGATGCGCTGCAACTCCTCCTGCGCCTGGGCCAGCGCCCACTCCTGTGCGTCCTTGGCCTGCCGCTTGGCCCGCTGGGCCTCGTCGCGCGCCCTGCGGCTCTCCTCCTTCGCGCGCCGTGCCTGCTCCTTCCACTCCTGCTTGACGCGCCGCATCTCCTCCCTGGCGGCCTGCCAGGCCTCCTTGTCGTCGGCCTTGCCGTGCTCCCCGTGCCTTCCGGAGCCCTCACGGGCCTGGGAGGCGGCCGCGCGCATCTCGCGCCGCAGATCTCCCGCGGCACCGCGCACATCGGCGCGGATCTCCGCGGCGAGTTCGGCGACGGACTCGCGGATCTCCAGCTCCAGGTCGGCCAGTTCGCCACTGCGGTCGGCCAGCTCGGCGCGGCCCGCGTCCGTGATCGCGTACACCTTGCGGCCGCCCTCGGTGGTGTGGGTGACCAGTCCCTCCGCCTCCAGCTTGGCCAGCCGCGGGTACACCGTGCCCGCCGAGGGGGCGTACAGGCCCTGGAAGCGCTCCTCCAGCAGCCGGATCACCTCGTACCCGTGGCGCGGGGCCTCATCGAGCAGCTTGAGCAGGTACAGACGGAGTCGGCCGTGAGCGAAGACGGGAGGCATGTCAGAGCACCTTCTTGTCGGTCGTGCCATGGGCGGTGCCGTCGCCGGCGCCCTCGGCCGGGCGGGCGTCCCGCGGCTCCGCCTCCCACGGTCCGTCCTCCGCGGGCGGGCGCCGCAGCAGCGCGATGGAGCCGGAGACGGTGGTCGCCTTCAGCCGTCCGTTGCCCGCGCCGAGGCGGCCGGTGATCCGCTTGGCGCCCCACTGGCCGCCGACCTTGAGGTCCTCGAAGGCGTTGGACACCGTCCCGCTCGCGGTGTTCGCGTCCACCTGTGCGTCCGCCGGGTGGGGGAGCCGGATGGCGATCTCGCCGGAGACATTGGTCAGGCTGACGTCGGTGGGGCCGCCCGCCGGGTCGAGGTCGACGATCATCGACCCGCTCACCGAGTCCGCCCGCACCGAGGGACCGGCGCCGTCGACCACCGTCAGGTCGCCGGAGACCGAGTTGAACCGCAGGTCACCGGAGAGGGCCTGCGCCTCCACGCTCCCCGACACGGTGTCCGCGCGCACCGGACCCGTCAGGCGCACCAAAGTGGTGTCCCCGGAGACGCCCTTGACCTCCGCGCGTCCGCCGATCCCCGAGACCACCGCGCCGGCACCGACCACTCCGAGCTCCACCCGCGTGGTCGCCGGGACGGCCACGGAGACCACGGCGCTGCGCCGCCAGCCCTTGCGGTCCAGCCACTTGAGGAAGCCCTTCCAGGGCAGGTCCTCGTACGCCACCGTCAGCGTCCCGCCCTGCTGGGTGACCACCAGGGGCGGCCCCTCGATCTCCGAGACTTCGAGGCGGGCCGGACCCTCGTCCACGCCCACGACGTTCACCGCTCCGTGCACGATGCGGACGTTGAGCGCGGTCACAGGCTCGTCGAAGGTGAGCTTCCTGGGCTCACCGACGGACCACTCGGACATGGTGCAGACCTCCCCGGGCCGGGACCGACACGCCATATCGCGTCGTCTGCAATCCACGATATATCGCGTCCCGGGGAAGTCAAGACACTCGTACGGGTGAGGCGAGCGCGTGCCGGCCGGAGAAGGCGGGCCGGGGCAGATCCCCGGAAACAGACAGGGCGCCCCCAAGGGGGCGCCCCGTGCCGAGCAGACGGCCGGTCCCTACTCGTCGTCCTCGTCGTCCAGCCGGGCCAGCCAGGTCGCCAGCCGCTCCACCGGCACCTCGAAGTCCGGATTGAGGTCGACGAAGGTCCGCAGCTGCTCGGCGAGCCACTCGAAGGTGACCTCCTCCTCGCCCCGTCGCTTCTCCAGCTCTTCGATGCCACGGTCTGTGAAGTACATGGAGTCAAGGATAGGCGCGCCGAAACGACCGGGCCGCACCCCCGTCTGAAGGGGGTGCGGCCCGGTCAGGTGCCAACCGAGGAAGGGGTTACGCCTCGAACACCTCGCGCACCAGCTGCTCCTGCTCCGCCTGGTGCCGCTTCGCGGAACCGACGGCCGGGGAGGAGCTGTGCGGACGGGAGATGCGGCGCAGGCGCTCGCCGGCCGGGATGTCCGCGCCGACCGCCAGGTCCAGGTGGTCGATGAGGTTCAGGGCGATGAACGGCCACGCGCCCTGGTTCGCCGGCTCCTCCTGGGCCCAGAGGTACTTCTCCGCGTTCGGGTACTTCGCGATCTCGGCCTGGAGCTCGGCACCCGGCAGCGGGTAGAGCCGCTCGAGGCGGATGATCGCCGTATCGGTCACGCCGCGCTTCTTCCGCTCGGCGTCCAGGTCGTAGTAGACCTTGCCCGCCGTGAAGACGACCTTCCTGACCGCCGCCGGGTCCACCGACGCGTCGCCGATGACCGGACGGAACTGGCCCGCGGTGAACTCCTCCGCCTTCGAGGCCGCGGCCTTCAGGCGCAGCATCGACTTCGGGGTGAAGACGACCAGCGGCTTGTGGTGCGGGTTGTGCACCTGCCACCGCAGGAGGTGGAAGTAGCTCGACGGCAGGGTCGGCATCGCGACCGTCATGTTGTTCTGCGCGCAGAGCTGGAGGAACCGCTCCGGGCGGGCGGAGGAGTGGTCCGGGCCCTGGCCCTCGTAGCCGTGCGGCAGGAGCAGGGTGACGCCGGAGGTCTGGCCCCACTTCTGCTCGGCGGAGGAGATGAACTCGTCCACCACCGTCTGGGCGCCGTTGGTGAAGTCGCCGAACTGGGCCTCCCACATCACCAGCGCGTCCGGACGGGCCAGCGAGTAGCCGTACTCGAAGCCCATCGCCGCGTACTCGGAGAGCAGCGAGTCGTAGACGTTGTACCGGGCCTGGTCCTCGGACAGGTACAGCAGCGGGGTGAAGTCCTCGCCCGTCTCACGGTCGATGATCACCGCGTGCCGCTGGCCGAAGGTGCCGCGGCGGGAGTCCTGGCCGGACAGCCGGACCGGGACGCCCTCCAGGAGCAGCGAGCCGATGGCGAGGGTCTCGCCCATGCCCCAGTCGATCGTGCCGTCCTCGACCATCGCCGCCCGGCGCTGGAGCTGCGGCAGCAGCCGCGGGTGGACGGTGATGTGGTCGGGGATGTTGACCTGGGACTCGGCGATGCGCTTGACGACCTCGGCGGAGACGGCCGTGGAGACCGCGACAGGGAAGCCGTCCTGCGGCGCCTGGACGTCACCGGAGACCGGCTGGGCGGTGGCCTCGCGGACCTCGGTGAAGACCTTCTCCAGCTGACCCTGGTAGTCCTGCAGTGCCTGCTCGGCCTCTTCCAGGGTGATGTCGCCCCGACCGATCAGCGACTCGGTGTAGAGCTTGCGCACCGAGCGCTTCTTGTCGATCAGGTCGTACATCAGCGGCTGGGTGAAGGCCGGGTTGTCCGACTCGTTGTGACCGCGGCGGCGGTAGCAGATGAGGTCGATCACCACATCCTTGTTGAACGCCTGGCGGAACTCGAAGGCGAGCCGCGCCACGCGGACCACGGCCTCCGGGTCGTCGCCGTTCACGTGGAAGATCGGGGCCTCGATCATCCGCGCCACGTCCGTCGCGTACATGGAGGAACGCGAGGACTCCGGGGCGGCCGTGAAGCCGACCTGGTTGTTGATGACGATGTGGACCGTGCCGCCGGTGCGGTAGCCGCGCAGCTGCGACATGTTCAGGGTCTCGGCCACCACGCCCTGGCCAGCGAAGGCCGCGTCGCCGTGGATGGCCACCGGCAGGACCGTGAAGTCCGTGCCGCCCTTGTTGATGATGTCCTGCTTGGCGCGGGAGACGCCCTCCAGGACCGGGTCCACCGCCTCCAGGTGGGAGGGGTTGGCCACCAGCGAGACGTTGATCTGCTCGCCGTCCAGGCCGGTGAACGTGCCCTCGGCGCCCAGGTGGTACTTCACGTCGCCGGAGCCGTGCATCGACTTCGGGTCGAGGTTGCCCTCGAACTCGCGGAAGATCTGCGCGTACGACTTGCCGACGATGTTGGCCAGGACGTTGAGGCGGCCGCGGTGGGCCATGCCGATGACGACCTCGTCCAGGCGGGACTCGGCCGCCGAGTCGATGACCGCGTCAAGGAGCGGGATGACGGACTCGCCGCCCTCCAGGGAGAACCGCTTCTGGCCGACGTACTTCGTCTGCAGGAAGGTCTCGAAGGCCTCCGCCGCGTTCAGCCGGCGCAGGATGCGCAGCTGCTCCTCGCGCTCCGGCTTGGAGTGCGGGCGCTCCACGCGGTCCTGGATCCACCTGCGCTGCCTGGGGTCCTGGATGTGCATGAACTCGATGCCGACCGTGCGGCAGTACGAGTCGCGCAGCACGCCGAGGATGTCGCGCAGCTTCATCAGCGTCTTGCCGGCGAAGCCGCCGACCGCGAAGTCGCGCTCCAGGTCCCACAGGGTGAGCCCGTGCTCGGTGATGTCCAGGTCGGGGTGCTTGCGCTGCTGGTACTCCAGCGGGTCGGTGTCGGCCATGACGTGGCCGCGGACCCGGTAGGAGTGGATCAGCTCGAAGACGCGGGCGGCCTTCGTGACGTCGTCGTCGTGCGAGGCGTCGATGTCCTTGAGCCAGCGGACCGGCTCGTAGGGGATGCGCAGCGACTTGAAGACGTCGTCGTAGAAGTCGTGCTCGCCGAGCAGCAGGTTGGCGACGGCGCGCAGGAACTCGCCGGAGGCGGCGCCCTGGATGACCCGGTGGTCGTAGGTCGACGTGAGCGTCATGACCTTGGAGATGCCGAGCTTGTTCAGGGTGTCCTGGGAGGTGCCCTGGAACTCCGCCGGGTAGTCCATGGAGCCGACGCCCATGATCACCGACTGGCCGGGCATCAGCCGCGGCACGGAGTGGACCGTGCCGAGACCGCCGGGGTTGGTGAGGGAGACGGTGACGCCGGTGAAGTCGTCCATCGTCAGCTTGTTGTCGCGGGCGCGACGGACGATGTCCTCGTAGGCCTGCCAGAACTCGAAGAAGTTCAGCGTCTCGGCCTTCTTGATGGCGGCCACGACGAGCTGGCGGTCGCCGTTGGGCTTCACCAGGTCGATGGCCAGGCCGAGGTTGACGTGCTCCGGCTTGACCAGCGTGGGCTTGCCGTCCTTCTGCGCGAAGGACCAGTTCATCGACGGCATCTGCTTGATGGCCTGGACCATCGCGTAGCCGATGATGTGCGTGAAGGAGATCTTCCCGCCGCGGGCCCGCTTGAGGTGGTTGTTGATGACGATGCGGTTGTCGAACAGCAGCTTCACCGGGACGGCGCGCACGGACGTGGCCGTGGGCAGCTCCAGCGAGGCGTTCATGTTCTTCGCGACCGCGGCGGAGGGGCCGCGCAGCGTGACGAGCTCCGGACCCGCGGGAGCCTCGACGGCGGGCTTCACCGGCGCCGGGGCCTGAGCCGCGGGCTTCGCGGGCGCCGGAGCGGCGGCCGCGGGCCGGGGTGCGGCCGGGGGCTGTACCGGAGCGGCCGGGGGCTGCACCGGTGCGGCGGCCTGGGGAGCGGGCCTGGCAGGGGCGGCCGGCGCGGCGGCGGGCGCCGCCTGGGCCGTGGTGGTGGTCTCCGCGGCCCCCGCGGCCGCGGTACCCGCCGGAGCCTGCGGGGCGGCGGCCCCCGGCTTGTAGTCGGCGAAGAAGTCCCACCAGGCGCGGTCTACGGAGTTCGGGTCCTGGAGGTACTGCTGATAGATCTCGTCGACGAGCCACTCATTGGCACCGAACGCGGCCGCGGAGGTCTTCCCGGCTTGGTCGGTGTCGGTCGAGATGCTCGAGTTACTGGGGGACTGTGGCGACACGGCGGCAACCGCCCTCTTCCGCTTCACAAGAATGATGGACAGCGGGAATAAAGGCTACGCCCCTGAGAGGGGGAAGGTCAGGTCGGGCCACTCCTTCGTCATGTAAGTCACATCAAAATCCGGGTTTCGGGACTTGAAATGGCGGGAAACAAGCGTGGTTCCGCTGCGCCAGGGAAGGGGGGACCCGGGCCTGACCCCTGTGGGATGCAGGCCCCTGTCTGATCACACGTGTCCGCCTGCGGGGACGCTCGTGGATCTTGGGGTTCGTGATCGAACTTTACGTCAACTTGGCAAAGACGGCGGACCCGGAAGAGTGACAAGGATCCGGCAGCCCCGCTCGGATTCGGCCACACCGATCCGGCCGCCGTGCAGGTCCACCGCCCAGCGGGCGATCGCGAGACCGAGTCCGGTGCCGCCGTCGCTGCCCGGACCGTGCGGCCGGTGCACCGCGCCCCGGTCGAAACGTTCGAAGACGCGGTGCCACTCCGAACGCGGGATGCCGGGCCCCTCGTCCAGGACCTCGAGCTCCAGCGAGTGCGGCCGCGCGCCGCGCCGCGCCTTCACGGTCACGCGCCCGTGCGGCGGGCTGTGCTTGACCGCGTTGTCGATCAGGTTGGCGACCACCTGGTGGATGCGCTCGGGGTCGGCGTGCGCGGTCAGGTCGGACGGGAAGACGTCCAGGTGCAGATGGACGTCCGTACGGGTGTGACTGCCGGAGCCGGAGGCGATGCCCGCGCGGGCCGAGGCGACCATGTTGGCCTCCTTCAGCACGCCCGCCAGGTAGGGCCACACCTCGAAACGGCGCAGCTTGAGCGGCACCACGCCGTTGTCCAGCCGGGACAGGTCGAGGAGCGTCTCCACCAGCCGGCCCAGCCGCTCGGTCTGCTTCAGCGCCGTGCGCATGGTCTCGGGGTCGGCCTCCGTGACCCCGTCGACGATGTTCTCCAGCACCGCGCGCAGGCCCGCGATGGGCGTGCGCAGCTCGTGCGAGACGTTGGCCACCAGCTCCTTGCGCTGGCGGTCCTCGGCCTCCAGGTCGTCGGCCATGCGGTTGATCGTCTGGGCCAGGTCGCCCAGCTCGTCCCGGCGGTTCTCGCGCACCCGGCGCGTGTAGTCGCCGTGCGAGATGGAGCGGGCCACCGTGTTCATCTCGTCCAGCGGCGCGGTGAGCGAGTGCGCCACGAACTGCGTGATGAGCAGGGTGGCGATCATCGAGAAGACCGTGATGAACCGCAGCTCCGTCGCCGTGCGCACGGCGATCAGCAGCAGACCCGTGGTGATCAGCACCGATATGACGACCAGTGCGCCCAGCTTGGTCTTGATCGAGAACGGGCGTACGCCACCCCAGGGCTCGCCCTGGTTCCTCCGTGCGGCCGGCCCGTCCCTCATGGTGTCGGTGTCTCCAGGGCGTAGCCCACGCCGTGCACCGTGCGGATCCGCTCCGCGCCGATCTTCCGGCGCAGCGCCTTGATGTGGCTGTCCACGGTCCGGGTGCCGGAGGCGTCCGCCCAGTCCCACACCTCCGCAAGGAGCTGCTCGCGCGAGAGCACCGCGCGCGGGGTGTTCGCCAGGCACACCAGCAGGTCGAACTCGGTGGGGGTGAGGTGGACGTCCTCGCCGCGCACGCGCACCCGGCGCTGGGCGTGGTCGATCTCCAGCTCGCCCAGGCGCAGTATGCCGCTGCGCGGGGTCGCCGCGGCCAGCGCGGCCCGCTCCATGCGGCGCAGCAGCACGTGCACGCGTGCGGCCAGCTCCCGCATCGAGAACGGCTTGGTCATGTAGTCGTCGGCGCCGACCCCGAGGCCGACCAGCATGTCGGTCTCGTCGTCCCGCGCGGTGAGCATCAGCACCGGCACCGGGCGCTGGGCCTGCACGCGGCGGCAGACCTCCAGGCCGTCGAAGCCGGGCAGCATGATGTCGAGGATCAGCAGGTCCGGCTGCCAGGCCTCGGCGGTGTCGACGGCCGCCGGGCCGTCGCCCGCGGTCTGCACGAGGAATCCCTCGGCGCGCAGGCGGGTGGCGATGGCATCCATGATGGTCTGGTCGTCCTCGACCACCAGGACCCGGCGCTGAGCGCCCGGGGTGGCCGTCGTGCCGTTGTGCGCGGTGTGTGTCTGATCCATCGCCCGCCCCTGAGTTGCTTTCCGGAATCCGTGGGGTGATCCCTTGACTGCGCGTAGTTGCGATTGACGCTTGAATGATCGGCGCCAAGGGAGCAGCGTACGGGGACCGGACGCGCCTTTGCTATCCAGGTCGGACCGCGAGGTGCACGACGTCCGGAACGCCCCGGGCAACGGGGACCTCTTCGGTGCGCACCTGCCGGAATCCGACATTCCGCAAGGTTCCTTCAAATTCCGCAGATGGCTTCGCGGACCACACCGCGAGCACCCCGCCGGGCCTCAAAGCCCTTGAGCAGCTTGCCAGTCCGGTCGGCCCGTACAGCTCCTCGTTGTCCTCGGTGACGGTCCAGTCGGGGCCGTTGTCGATGTCCAGGCACAGCGCGTCGAACGTGTCGGATGTCTCATTGACGTAGGCGATCAAGTCGTCTTCCACGACCTCGGTGCGCGGGTCGGCCAGCGCCTCCGCGGTCAGCTCGGCGAGGGCTCCGTCGCGGTGCCAGTCGATGATCGCGCGTTCGCGTTCGACAACGGTGATCCGTCCCCAGCGCGGGTCCGCCGCGGCGTGCGCGAGTGAGAAGCCGACGCCGAGGCCGCCGATCAGCACGCTCGGCGCCCGCCGCTCCGGCAGCGCGGCCAGCGCCGCGTCGACCAGGAGGCGCTCGGAGCGCCCGTCGGAGGTGTCCATCAGGAAGCAGCCGTTGGCGATGATCTGCAGCAGCGCCCCGTGCCGGCGCAGCACGACCTCGCCGTAGGGGCCCTCGCGGCGGTCCAGCACCTCAGGTGCGTCGTAGGAGCCGGTCATGGGGTCATCCTGCCCCAACGGGCCCGCAAGCCCACATGAATTACGGGTGACACCCGTGTGCGAGCGCCCGGCGGGCCGCGCGCCGCCGGGGTGTCCGGGTCGCGGGGGCCGCCGGGAACTCAAAGGTTGCTGAGAATCGCCGCGCGGGTGGCGTCGGTCATGGACAGGGGCGCCGGGGGCACGAAGTGTGGGGCGCGACGGAAGGAGCGCCGCACCGTGGAACGGACCGCGACGGCCGGCCCCCCGGACTCGCCGACACCTTCGGGGTCGCCTCAGCCTGCGGCACAGGTGCCGCAGGCGCTGGACGGGATGCCGCAGCAGCGGGCGGGCGACGCCGCCCCGGTGGACGCGGGTGGGGAGCCTGCTCGCTCGGCGAGACCCGCCGCGGGGCTGCGCGGTCTGCGTCCGTGGCGGCTGCTGCCCAGCCCCACGGGCACCCCGTTCACCTTCGGGTACACGGCCCTGCTCGCCGTCACCTCGCTCGTCGCCCGGTACGCCGATCCCGCGGTGGTGGACGCCCTGCACCAGAGCTCCAGCACGGACGTCGCCCATCTGGTGCGGGCGCCCCTGCTGGTGCTGCCCGCCAGTGCGCTGTGGATCGCGGGCGGCGTCGTGTCGGCGTACTCCCTGTGCTTCCTGCTGGTGCTCACCGCGCTGGAACGGCGGACAGGCGGACTGCGTACCGCCGGTGTGTTCCTGTTCGGGCACGTGCTGGCCACCCTCGCCACCGAGGTCCCCGTCGGGCTCGCGGTGCTCGCGGGCCGCCTGCCGGGCAGCTCGGCGCACCGCCTCGACTACGGCATCAGCTTCGGTGTCGCGGCCAGCCTCGGCGCCCTGGCCGGTCTGCTCACGCCCTGGCTGCGCTGGCCCCTGCTCCTCGTGTTCGTGGCCCTGCTGGTCCAGGACCTGACGGGCTTCGTCGACCCGATGACGAGCTGCGGCCATCTGATCGCGGTGGGGCTCGGCGTGGCGACGTGGCCGGTGATACGCCGCGGGCGCCGGGCACGTGCCGCGGAGTGATCGCTCAGAGCGAACAGGTGTCGGGGAACAATCGATCCGCCCCATGCATTGAGTCGGCATAACTCAACTTGACTGCCGAAGGGGAGATCATGGCTGCTGAGTCCACCGAGTTCACACCGCTCACCCTGCCCGTGCTGCCGCTCGACGACGAGGTCGTGCTGCCCGGGATGGTGGTTCCGCTGGATCTGAGCGACGCCGAGGTACGGGCCGCGGTGGAGGCCGCGCAGGCCGCCGCGCGGGACGAGCCGGGCAAGCCCAGGGTGCTGCTGGTGCCGAGGGTCGAGGGGACGTACGCCAGGACCGGTGTACTGGGCACGGTCGAACAGGTGGGCCGCCTGGCCGACGGCGACCCGGGCGCGCTCATCCGCGGGCGCGGCCGGGTGCGGATCGGAGCCGGGACCACCGGCCCCGGCGCCGCGCTGTGGGTCGAGGGGACCCGGATCGACGAGAACGTGCCCGAGCCGGTGTCCGGCCAGATCGCCGACCTGATGAAGGAGTACAAGGCGCTCGCCACCGCCTGGCTGCGCAAGCGCGGCGCCTGGCAGGTCGTCGACCGTGTGCAGGCCATCGACGACGTCTCCGCGCTCGCCGACAACTCCGGCTACTCGCCCTTCCTGACCACCGAGCAGAAGGTCGAGCTGCTGGAGACCGCCGACCCGGTGGCCCGCCTCAGGCTCGCCACCCGGCAACTGCGCGACCACCTCGCCGAGCAGGACGTGGCCGAGTCCATCGCCAAGGACGTCCAGGAGGGCGTCGACAAGCAGCAGCGCGAGTTCCTGCTGCGCCGCCAGCTGGAGGCCGTCCGCAAGGAACTGCGCGAACTGAACGGCGAGAGCGACGGCGAGGAGTCCGACGACTACCGCGCCCGTGTCGAGGCCGCCGACCTGCCCGAGAAGGTCCGGGAGGCCGCGCTCAAGGAGGTCGACAAGCTGGAGCGGTCCTCCGACGCCTCGCCCGAGGGCTCCTGGATCCGCACCTGGCTCGACACGGTCCTCGGCATGCCGTGGAACGAGCGGACCGACGACAGTGCTTCCGCCTACGACATCCAGGGCGCCAGAGCGGTCCTGGACGCCGAGCACGCCGGCCTCGAGGACGTGAAGGAGCGGATCACCGAGTACCTGGCGGTGCGCAAGCGGCGCGGCGAACGGGGCCTCGGCGTGATCGGCGGGCGGCGCGGCGGTGCCGTGCTCGCGCTCGTCGGGCCGCCCGGCGTGGGCAAGACCAGCCTCGGCGAGTCCGTCGCCCACGCCATGGGCCGCAAGTTCGTGCGCGTCGCCCTGGGCGGCGTCCGGGACGAGGCGGAGATCCGCGGCCACCGGCGTACGTACGTGGGCGCGCTGCCCGGGCGGATCGTGCGCGCCGTCAAGGAGGCCGGGTCGATGAACCCGGTGGTCCTGCTCGACGAGATCGACAAGGTGGGCTCCGACTTCCGCGGCGACCCGGCCGCGGCGCTGCTCGAAGTCCTGGACCCGGCGCAGAACCACACCTTCCGGGACCACTACCTGGAGGTGGAGCTGGACCTGTCCGACGTCGTCTTCCTGGCCACGGCCAACGTTCTGGAGGCGATCCCGGAGGCGCTGGCCGACCGGATGGAGATCGTGCGCCTGGACGGCTACACGGAGGACGAGAAGGTCGTCATCGCCCGCGACCACCTGCTTCCGCGCCAGCTCGAGCGGGCCGGTCTGCGCCAGGACGAGGTGACGATCGAGGAGGGCGCGCTGCGCAGGCTCGCCGGCGAGTACACGCGTGAGGCGGGCGTGCGGACCCTGGAGCGGTCCATCGCGCGGCTGCTGCGCAAGATCGCGGCCCAGCACGAACTGGGCGAGCGGGAGCTGCCGTTCACCGTCACCGACGGTGAGCTGCGGGGACTGATCGGGCGTCCGCACCATGTTCCGGAGTCCGCGCAGGACCCGGCCGAGCGGCGTACGTCCGTCCCGGGTGTGGCGACGGGCCTCGCGGTCACCGGGGCCGGAGGCGACGTCCTCTTCGTCGAGGCGTCCCTGGCGGACCCGGAGACGGGTGCGGCCGGGCTGACCCTGACCGGTCAGCTGGGCGACGTGATGAAGGAGTCCGCGCAGATCGCGCTGAGCTTCCTGCGCAGCCACGGCGCCGAGCTGGAGCTGCCCGTGGGCGATCTGAAGGACCGGGGCGTGCACATCCACTTCCCGGCGGGCGCGGTGCCGAAGGACGGTCCGAGCGCGGGCATCACGATGACGACCGCGCTCGCCTCGCTCCTGTCGGGCCGCCTGGTCCGCACGGACGTGGCGATGACCGGCGAGGTCTCGCTGACGGGCCGTGTCCTGCCCATCGGCGGCGTCAAGCAGAAGCTGCTCGCCGCCCATCGCGCGGGTGTGACCACGGTGGTCATCCCCAAGCGCAACGAGCCCGACCTGGACGACGTCCCGGCGGAGGTCCTGGACCGGCTCGACGTCCACACCGTCACGGACGTCCGCCAGGTCCTGGAACTGGCCCTCGCCCCGGCGACGAACGGCGCCTCACCGGAGATCCCGGCCGCCGCGTGACCCGGCGCAGCCGCGCCCGGCCGAACCACCGCGCCACAAGCCGCGGTGGTTCGGCCGGGTGTTTCCCGGGGTGCGCTCGGTGTGGGCCGCCGCGCTTGTGCCGGGCGGGCCCCGGGGCCCCGGCCGGGGGCGACCCCCTGCCCTCGGCCGGGGAGTACCGCAGCGGCGTCAGCCGTTGGCCAGTGCCTGGACCCGGTCCAGGGCGCCGTTGAACTTGTCGTGGTCGCCGACCGTCGGGCCTGACGAGGTGTACTGCCACATGGTGTAGAAGCCCCAGCCGGCCGGCAGGGTGCCCGGGTCCGAGGCGTAACGGGCTATCCACAGCGGGTTGTTGGCGGCGAAACCGCCGTAGTTGCCGGTGCAGTCGGTCCACCAGCTCGTGGCCGTGTAGATCACGGCGTCCCGGCCCGTGCGGGCCTTGTAGGTGTTCAGGAAGTCGGCGATCCAGCTGACCATCGCGCTCGCCGTCTTGCCGTAGCAGGCGGCCCCGTACGGGTTCCACTCGATGTCGAGGGTGCCGGGCAGGGTCCTGCCGTCGCGGGACCAGCCGCCGCCGTGGTCGACGAAGTAGTTGGCCTGGGCCGCGCCGCTCGTGGTGTCCGGGGTGGCGAAGTGGTACGCGCCGCGGATCATGCCCACGTTGTACGAGCCGTTGTACTGCTGGGCGAAGGAGGGGTTCGTGTAGTACGTCCCCTCGGTGGCCTTCGCGTACGCCCATTTGACGCCGCTGTTCCAGAGCGTGGGCCAGGCGACGCTGCCCTGGTAGCCGGACACGTCGACACCCTCGGTCTGGGCGACGGCGGTGTTCCCGCCGGCCGGCGTGCCGCCCCGGCCGTCGTGCGGCACGACGCCCATGCCCATGTGGGCGGAGCCGCGGGCGGGCGCGGTGGCGGCGGCGGACGGGAGGGTGAGGAGCAGGGAGAACGCGGCGAGCAGGGCTCCCGCGGCGGTGATCCGCCGCACGCGGGCCGTTCCGGGTCTGTGCACGGACATGACGTGCCTCCGAAGCTCGGTGGTGCTCGGTGGGGGGATGCGGGGCTTGTCGGAAGCTACGCACGTAGACCGGAGCCTGGGAAGGGGTCCCGGGGTCTGCCGATGGTCTACGCCTGCGAAATACTGACGGAGCTGCGGTGATGGCGCCGACTGGCGGAAACTTTCAGGAACAGGAAACCTTCAGGCAGGGGCTGACGTGCACGAAGACGCAAACAGCGGCGGACGTGGGGCCGTGTCCGGCGCGTCCCCGAGCGGTGCGGACCGGGAGTTCCTGTCCCTCGAACGCGAACTGACGGTGCTGCTGCGCCGCGCACGGGCCAACCAGGGCGAGATGGCGCGCGAGGTCCACCCGCACCTGGAGCCCGCCGCCTACGGACTGCTGGTCCGACTGGAGGAGTGCGGCCGCCAGCGCGCCACGGAGCTCGCCGGGTACATCGGCGTCGGCAAGGCGACCATGTCACGCCAGCTGCACGCCCTGGAGCAACTCGGTCTCGTCGCCCGGGAACCGGACCCCGCCGACGGACGGGCCTGGCTGGTGGCCCTCACCGACGACGGCCGCCGCCGGGTCGGCCAGGTGCGCGAGGCGCGCCGCGCCCGCTACGTCAGCCAGCTCGCCCACTGGGACCGCCGTGAGGTGGCCGAACTGGCCCGTCTGCTGCACGAGTTGAACCAGGTCACGGAGAAGTAGCCGGTCGCGGCGCCCGGCTGGCCGTGATCACGGTTCCACGAACACCACCGTCGCGTCGTCGTGCGTCTTGCTGCGCCGCAGATACGTGCGCTCCTCCTTGTCGGCCGTCTCCAGGGCCCGCACCCGGCGCACCAGCGAGCCCGCGCCCTCCTCGCGCACCAGCCCGAGGCACCGTGCCCAGTCGCCCGCGTGGAACTTCTCCACCCACCGCGCCGACCCGTCCGTCAGCGCGGCCAGCGCGCGGACCCCGGCGCGCGGCACGCTGCCCGTCACGGCGCGGGCGGCCACCGAGGGATCCGCCGCCGCGGTGAAGAAGCCGCCCTCCTTGTTGCGCACGACGGCGTCGATGAGCGCGTCCGTGGCGAGCGACGCCCGGGGCAGCCGGGCCAGCCGGTCGTCCAGGACCGGGGTGACCGAGCCGTCGGGGGACTCCAGCAGCAGCACCGAGTCGGACAGCACCAGGTAGTCGACCGCCTCCGCCGACCAGCGGGCCAGAACGACGGTTGCCTGAGGCGTGCGCGGGTGAGAAAGGTCACAGGTCGGAGCGTGCGACTCGGCGGTACGGAGGATCGCTCGCGAAAGAATCTCCGACAGCGTCAGATCTCGGCAGGAAACCGTCAGTTCGGTCAGCGCGCCGCCCAGCCGGGCGGTGAACCAGGAGACCGAATGCGAACACCCCGTCCCGGTCCGCGGCGGTGTCACCCCGTCCAGGACGACGAGGCAACCACCCTGTCCAGACGCGGGTAGTCCGACACTCGCGAAGTCCTCGTTGGGGCAGTCGGGACGGCCGGGCTCCGAAACAACCTCAGTGCGCATCCGGCCAGTCTGCACGAGCCCTTCACAAGCCTTGCGAAAGGGTGGCAACCATCCGGGAATCGACGAGGCGACGCAGGTCAGCCGCCTGGTTTGGGTGCAATTGGATCGCTCCGGGAAGACGTGGCGGCGAATACTGCCAAAGCCCGCCGCAGACGTCCAACCGGCCCACCTCGCCGTGCCCGTGCACACGCCGGAGGAACTTGCCCGCCAACTACCCTCCGGGGTTCACTCCTTCGGGTGGCCGGTCGGACGATGCAGGACCACTGCCCACCGGCACTGGGAGGGTCGGGAACCGATGCAGGTCCCCCCTGCTCGAGCGGAGTCGAGAGCGTGGGGAGGGTGTACGCACCCGTCCGCGCCAGCTGACGGGGCACCACCCGTGCCCATGAGTACACGAGTACAGGAATGCGAGCACCGGTGCAGAAGAAGCGGCCTCGGCGCGCAGGCAAGCAGACGGCCATGGCAGGAGTCCCGGCGCAGACGCCCGGCACGCCCACCGTCACCCCCGTCGGCAAGGGCCGTCCCACACACGTACGCAACCGGCTGATCGCCGCCGTCGCCGTCGTGGCGGCCGCGGTGGCCGGTGCGGGCGCGCCCTCCTTGATAGCCGCCTCCGGGCAGGTGAACGACACCCAGAACCTGGTGACGCTCGCCGGGCAGACCCAGGACGCGCTCGGCCTCGCCCACTCGCTGGCCGACGAGCGCGACGAGGTCACCTCCTACGTCGCGGCCGGCCGTCCCGGAGCCAAGGCGCCCTCCGAGCAGAGCAGCGCCCGCGTGGACCGCCAGGTCGACGAGCTGCGCGCCGACACCGACACGCCCGCCTGGCTGCGCGAGGACCTCGACGGCATCGCCGCCGTGCGCCGCTCCGCGCTCACCGGGAAGAGCACCGCCCTCGAGGTCCACCAGGCCTACTCCGCCGCCATCACCGAGCTGCACAAGCTCGCCGAGCAGTTGGCCGAGCGGATGCCCACGCGGGCCGGCGCCGGCGCCCACGCGCTCGCCCAGCTCGACGTGGCCGTCCAGCAGGCCGCCGCCACCCGCGGACTGCTGCTCGCGGCACTGAACGTGCCGCACACCACGCAGACCGTCTACGACCCCGTCACCGGCCTGCCCACCCAGACCGCCACCTCCTCGGAGGCCGACACCAAGCAGCGTGACGCCCTGAGCGCCGCCGCCCAGCAGGCCCGGCTGCGCTCGGACGCCGCCCTCGCCGGCTTCCGCGACACCGCGCCCAAGAAGGCCCTCGCGGCGTACGACTCCACGGTGAGCGGAGCCGAGGTCGACACCGCGGACAAGTACCTCACCGCGCTGACCGGGCAGCCGACGCTCTCCGGCAGCGACCTGGCCACCAGCGTCACCAAGGCCGACGCCGCGCTCAGCGCCCGTGTCGACCTGATGCGCGGCGCCGAGTCCTCCCTGTACGACCACCGCACCAAGGACCTGGCACAGCTCCGCGACGACGACGTCACCGCGCTGGAGATCCGTGTCGCGCTGCTCGGCGCCCTGCTGCTGGTCACCATCGGCATCGCCACCGGACTCGCCCGGACCCTGACCCGGCCGCTCGCGGTGCTGCGCCTGGGCTCGGCACGGCTGGCGGGCGCGCAGGACCCGGCCACCGAGGAACCCGTCAAGTTCACCGGCCGCAACGACGAGTTCGCGCAGGTCGTCCGCTCGGTCAACACCCTGCACGCGCAGGCCGTCACGCTCACCGAGCGGATCGCCACGCTGGAGACCGACCGCAAGCACCTGGTCGGCCAGCGCCAGAAGATGGCCGACGCCCGCGAGGAGCTGCGCGCCGAACTCGCTGACTCCGCCGCCCAGTTGGAGCGGATGCGCAGCGGCATAGGCGGCAGCTTCGTCAATCTCGCGCTGCGCACGCTGGGTCTGGTGGAGCGGCAACTCACCGTCATCGAGGGCCTGGAGGACCGGGAGCAGGACCCCGACCGCCTGTCCACCCTCTTCAAGCTCGACCACTTCGCCACGGTCATGCGCCGGCACAGCGAGAACCTGCTGGTGCTGGCCGGCTCCGAGCACGTCCAGCAGCACGCCGGGCCGGTCCCGCTGGTCGACGTCGTACGCGCCGCGGTCAGCGAGATCGAGCGCTACGAGCGCGTCCGCATCGCCGCGCTCCCGCCGCACGCGCATGTCGCGGGCTTCGCGGCGGACGACCTGTCCCACCTGCTGGCCGAACTCCTGGAGAACGCGACCTCGTTCTCCCCGCCCGACCAGCCCGTCGAGGTCTCCGGCTGGCTCCTGGAGAACGGCGAGGTCATGCTCTCCGTCCAGGACGAGGGCATCGGCGTGCCCGAGGAGCGGCTGGCCCGCCTCAACGTCCGGCTCACCGAGTTCGACCCGAAGTCCGCCTACGACGAGGAGGGCGACCAGGGTCTGGGCCTCGGCCTGTACGTCGTGGCCCGCCTCGCCCACCGGCACGGTGTGCGCGTGCAGCTGCGCGAGCAGAAGCAGGGCGGCATCGCGGCTGTCGTGGTCGTCCCCAAGTCCGTGCTGGCGGCCGCGCCCGCCTCCGCCGTCGCGGACTCCGCCCCGGCGCCGGGCGAGACCCCCGCGGTCTCCCTGCCGGGCGCCGCGGCCGAGGCCAACTCCAACGTCCTGCCCACCCGCACCGAGGGCACCGACCCCCTGGTCGCGCTGGCCGAGAAGGCGGTACGCGAGGCGGAGGCGCCGAACGAGGACCGTCCCACCGAGTCCCCGTCGACCGAGAAGCCGGCCCCCGATGAACTGCCCACCGGAGGCCCGGCCTCCGATGGCCCGGCCGCCGGAGGCCCGGCTGCCGAGGGACCGGGCGCCGGAGAACCGGCCGCCGAGAGACCGGCCGCCGAGAGACCGGCCACCGGAGAGCCGGCGGCCGGAGGACCGGTCGCCGAGGGTTCCGTGGATGAGGGCTCGGCGCCGCCGGCCGAGACGACGATGGAGCTTCTGCTTCCGTCGCCCGCGGGCGAGTCGGACCCGGCGCGTCCGCACCCCGCGCCCGCCGACGACGAGCGGGCACCGTCCGCACCCGGCCGGGAAACCCCCGCGGCCGGGAGCGAACCGGACGAGGACGCGATCCAGCCCGAGACCTCGGCGCCGCTCGCGGGCGAAGCCCGTGCCGAGGCCGCCCGCACCACGCTGCCCCCGCAGCAGAACGCCCCCGCCGACGGCGACGCCGAGGCGGAACACCACCGCACCCCCGACGCGGCGGAGGACGAGGTCACCGCCAAGGGTCTGCCCAAGCGGACCCCGAGGATCTCCGCCCCCGCCCCGGCCCCGCGCCAGCGCAACGCTTCCGTGGACGCCGAGGCACTCCGCCGCCGCCTGGGCGGCTTCCACCGGGGAGCGCAGGAGGGCTACCGCGAGGCGGAGGCGGAGATCGCCGATCAGAACACGGGGGGCACAGTCGAGGAGGCAAGCAGTTGACCGCGCCCAGTACCTTCGGACTGAGCAGTGAGGCCCGCAACCTGCACTGGCTGCTGACGAACCTCGTCGAGGAGGTCCCCGGCATCGAGTCGGTGGCCGTCGTCTCCTCCGACGGCCTCCTGCTCCTCTCCTCGGATCCCGACCTCGCTAACGCTCGAACGAGCCCGCGCGGGGGGACCCCCGTCGACAAGGTCCGCCAGGCCGGTGGGAAGCGCACCGGTCCGCGCGGCTCCGCCGCCGACCTCGCCACCATCGTCTCCGGCATCGGCAGCCTCACGCTCGGCGCCGCCAAGCTGATGGACTCCGGCACGGTCAAGCACACGATGGTCGCGATGGACGAGGGCAGCCTGTTCGTCATGTCGATCAGCGACGGGTCGCTGCTCGGCGTGCACGGCTCCGCGGACTGCGACATGAGCGTGGTGGCCTACCACATGGCGCTCTTCGTCGGCCGGGCCGGACACGTCCTGACGCCGGAACTCCGCAGCGAGCTGCGCAAGTCCCTGGAAACCGACGGGAGCACCGAAGGGACGGCCCGATGAGCGGCAGTACGTCCAAACGGCAGCTCCCGGTCCGCGGCGGTGACCGCAAGGCCTCCCGCGTCCGCCCCTACTCGCTCACCGGCGGCCGTACGTGCTTCGGCCACGTGCTCCAGGTGGAGACTTTCGTGGCCGCGCTCGAGGCCCCGGAGGAGCGCAAGGAGCTGACCTGCGGCTCGCTCGCCCACCCGGGCATGCCCGAGGTGCGGGCCATCGTCGCACTGTGCCACCGGATGCGGACGGTGGCGGAGATCGCCGCGCTGCTGAAGATGCCGCTCGGCGTGGTCCGCGTGCTGCTGAGCGACCTCGCGGACCAGGGAAAGATCCGTGTGTACGGAACCGGAACCGGTCATGGCACGGGCCGGCCGGACCGCGTGCTGCTGGAAAGGGTACTGAGTGGACTCCGCCGTCTCTGACGCCGCCGTGGGCGTCCCCCCGCTCGCCGAGCCCGACGAGGCCCTGCAGCCCTGGCAGACGGACCGCACCCGTGCCCCGGTCGCCACGAAGATCGTGGTGGCCGGCGGCTTCGGCGTCGGCAAGACCACGCTGGTCACCGCCGTCTCGGAGATCACGCCCCTGCAGACAGAGGCGCTGATGACCGAGGCGAGCGAGGGGACCGACGACCTCACCGACACGCCGGACAAGACGACCACCACGGTCGCCATGGACTACGGCCGGATCACGCTCGACGACGACCTCGTGCTCTACGTGTTCGGCACGCCGGGGCAGCAGCGGTTCTGGTTCATGTGGGACGACCTGGTGCGCGGCGCGATCGGCGCCGTGGTCCTGGCCGACACCCGCCGTCTGAAGGACTGCTTCCCGGCGCTGGACTACTTCGAGAGCTGCGGGCTGCCGTACATCGTCGCCGTCAACCACTTCGAGGGCAGCGAGCAGTTCGACCCGGAGGACGTGCGGGAGGCCCTGTCGATACCCGCGCACATACCTGTCATGATCATGGACGCCCGGCGGCGGATCTCGGCCATCGAGACCCTGCTGGCCCTGGTGGCCCACGCACTCGAGGAGACCCCCGAGGAGTAACCGCACCCGCTCCCCGAGCAGTCCAGCGAGCAGTCCCGAAGCAGTAGGAGGCAGCACCCGTATGCGGAAGATACTCGTCGTGGGGGCCGGGCAGTCCGGTCTCCAGCTGGCCCTCGGACTCCAGTCGCACGGGTACGAGGTCACCCTGATGTCCAACCGGACCGCGGACGAGATCCGCACCGGGAGGGTCATGTCGACACAGTGCATGTTCCATACGGCCCTTCAGCACGAGCGGGACCTGAAGCTGAACTTCTGGGAGTCCCAGGCCCCGGACATCGAGGGCCTCGGCGTCTCCGTCGCCGCCCCCGGCTCCTTCGACCCCGGCCCCTCGCAGCGGGCGGTCGACTGGGTGGGCCGGCTCGACGGGTACGCGCAGTCGGTCGACCAGCGGGTGAAGATGGCCGGCTGGATGGAGACGTTCGCCCAGCGCGGCGGCCGGCTCGTCATCCACGGCGCCGCGGTCGGCGACCTGGACTACTTCTCCCGTACGTACGACCTCGTCCTCGTCTCCGCGGGCAAGGGTGAGCTGGTGAAGATGTTCGAGCGGGACGCCTCCCGCTCCCCGCACAGCGAGCCGCAGCGCGCGCTGGCGGTGGCGTACGTGCACGGCCTGGGCCCGCGTCCGGAGCACCCGGAGTTCGACGCGGTCCGCTGCAACCTGGTGCCCGGCGTCGGCGAGATGTTCATCATGCCGACGCTCACCCTGTCCGGCCGTGCCGACATCCTGTTCTGGGAGGGCGTCCCCGGCGGCCCGCTCGACGCCTTCCGGGGGATCAAGGACCCGTCCGAGCACCTGGCCCTGACGCTGGACCTGATGAGGACGTTCCTGCCCTGGGAGTACGCCCGGACCGCCGGCGTCGAACTCACGGACGCCGGCGGCACGCTCGCCGGCCGCTACGCACCGACCGTGCGCAAGCCGGTCGGCCGGCTGCCCGGCGGCGGGCTGGTCCTCGGCGTCGCCGACGTCGTCGTCGCCAACGACCCGATCACCGGCCAGGGCTCCAACTCGGCCTCCAAGTGTGCCGCCGCGTACCTGGCCGCCATCCTCGAGCACGGCGACAAGCCGTTCGACGAGACGTGGATGCGGCAGACGTTCGACCGCTACTGGGCCACCGCCCGGCACGTCACCAAGTGGACCAACGCCATGCTGGCCCCGCCGCCGGAGCACGTCCTGAACCTCCTCGGTGCGGCGGGTCAGCTCCAGCCGGTCGCCGACCGCTTCGTGAACTGCTTCGACGACCCGGCCGATCTGGAGAACTTCTTCTTCGACCCGGACAAGGCCCGGGCCTACCTCGCCGAGGTCTCCGAGGCGTCCGTCGCCTAAAGACGGGCGTGAGGCTTGGTCAGGGCGCCGCGGGGGAGCTCCGGCGGTGTGTACCGCCGCATGGGCTCCCCGCCCGGATCGGGCCGTACGGCGCCCAGCACCGGGTTGGCCGCGACCGGTGAGACCTTCACTTTCTTGCCGGGCCGCGGGGCCTGCACCACCATCCCGTCGCCGAGGTAGAGCGCGACATGCGTGGCCTCGGGGAAGTAGACGACCAGGTCGCCGGGCCTGAGCTCGCGCAGCGGGATGTGTTTCAGCCGTGCCCACTGCTCCTGGCTGGTGCGCGGGATGGGCGTCCCGGCGTGCTCCCAGGCCTGCGAGGTCAGTCCCGAGCAGTCGTACGCCTGCGGCCCCGTGGCGCCCCACTGGTACGGCTTGCCGAGCTGGCGCACGGCGTAGCGCACGGCCTCGTCGCCCTCCCGTGACGGACTGCGGAGGCCTCTGAGCACCCCGGAGGCCAGGAACGAGCGCTGTGCCGCGGTGGACCCGTCCGTCTCGGTCCGGGCCAGCGCCGTCACCTGTTCGGCGCTGAGTGAGGACAGCAGCTTCTCCACGTCGTGCAGCCGTGCCTGGACGTCGTCCCGGGCCTGCTGCTGCCGCCGGGCGAGCGCGACCCGGGTGTCGAGTGTCCTGCGGGCCTTGCCGGCGAGGTCGGCGGCCTTCTTCTCGTTGATGGTGAGCCGCCTGACCGTCTCGGCCCGCTCCCGCGCCAGCTGCCCGAGCAGATGCCCCTCCGCCAGTGCCTGCTGCGGGTCGGGTGCCAGCAGCAGCCGCAGGTACGGGGAGAGTTCGGTGCTGCTGCCCTGGTACTGCTGAAGGGCCAGCCGTGCCGCCTGCGCGCGGCTGTCGCGCAGGGCCCGCCGGGCGGCGCCGAGGTCGGCGTCGAGGCGGTCGGCCTCGACGCGCTGCCGTTTCAGCCGCTCGGCGGTGGCGTTGTAGGTCTCGGTGGCCTGCTCGGTCTGCCGGTACAGCTTCTGCAGGTCCGTCAGCAGCTCCGAGACGGACCGCTGTCCGGGCTCCTGCGGCCCGGGCGCGGCCACGGCGGCCACCGGTACGAGGGCGGCCTGCGCGGCCACCGCCGCCGTACACACCAGACGCGGCACTCTTCCTGACACGTCATCACCTCCCGTGTTGCGGGCGGCGTTTCCGCTCCGCACGTGAGGATTCGACGTATGAACCGACTTTCTGTGCTGTTGGTGCGCCGTACGGCGCAACGACGTCACCCGCCGGTGGTGTCCGGCTCGCCGCCGCCCCGTGGCTCCGGCTTGGACCACGGCCATTTCAGCCGGCCGCCGCTCCTGCCCTCCGGGTCGAACTCGTACTTCCACCCCCTGGGCAGTCCCAGGCGTTTGCTGTGCCCGCGCGGTACCCGCCGGTAGACGAGCACGGTCGGCGGTCCGCCGGCGGCGTCCGGCACCGGGATGCGGTAGGTCTTCGGCGGGTTTCCGGTGGGCCCCACCAGCACGGGCAGCACCCGCCCGTCCATCGGGCCGCCCTCGAAGGGGGTGTTTTCGCTCTTCACGGCACCAGTGTCAGCCATCCGCCTGCGCCAGGGCGCGCCCCACCAGCTCGGCGGTCTGCGCGTCCCGGGCGGCGGTCACGGTCAGCACGGCCACGAACTGCTCGACCAGCCAGTCCCGCAGCTCCTCGGCGGGCGGCTGCTTGTCCTCGTCCAGCCAGATCAGGGAGGCGGCCTCCACGGCCGTGATCCACATCCGCACGGTCATGCGCAGCCGGGGGCCGGGGTCCGCGACCTCCAGATGGCTCAGGATCCGCTCGGCGGCGGCCCGGCGCACGCCGTCCACGATGGCCGTCGTCCGGGACGTCTCCACCACGCTGCCGCCCTGGAGCAGCGCCGTGAACCCGGCGTCGTGCTGGTCGACGAAGGCCAGGTAACGGTCCAGGGCACGGGCGAGTCGGGGCAGCGGCGGGCCCTCCTGCGGCTCGCCGAAGCAGTGCCGCAGCTCCTCGGCCGCGGACCGCAGAGCGGCCTCGTACAGCTGCTGCTTGCCGCCCGGGAAGTACCGGTACACCAGCGGCCGCGACACCCCCGCCGCCTCGGCCACGTCGTCCAGCGACACCTCCTCGGGCGCCCGGTGCGCGAAGAGCGACAGCGCCGCGTCGAGCAACTGGGCCCGCCGCTCCTCGACGCTGAGGCGACGGTACGCGGGACTGGACGCGGCAGGGCTCATGACCAGCAGCGTAATCGCCCGCCCCAGCCCCCACCCGGGTCCGCGCCTTTCAGGGCAGGAGGCCCGAGGCCTGCCAGAGGCGGCGGCCCGCTCCGCGCAGTACGCCGATGTCGTCCAGGAAATCCGTCAGACGCCTCGCTCCCGTCCGCATGACCTCCCGCCGGTGGCCGCTCGCCTTCACCTGGACCATCGCCTCCCGCTTGTCGAGGCCCACGTTCGTGTACACCTCGGGGTTGACGAAGGCGGTCGAGAAGACCCGGGCGAACTCGCCCGAGGTGATCCGGGTGAACTCCTGCGACCACCTCGGCGCCGTCACCATCTGCCGGCGCAACTCCTCGCGGGCGTACCGGACATGGCGGGCCTCCTCGACGACGTGGATGCGGGTGACGCCCCGGATGAGCGGCTGCACCCGCTCGTCCGGGAACGTCAGCCGCTGCATCCAGTCCAGGACCTCCTCGCCCAGCAGGGTCGCGGTGAAGGAGCCGGGGGTCGTGGAAATCGTCTTGAAGAGCCGGCCGAGGTTCTGGTGCGCCCGGCTCACCGGGTACCAGGGCGTGTCGCCGCGCGCTATCAGGCGGGCGAACATCTTCGAGTGCCGGCATTCGTCCTCGATCTCGGTCAGCGCGTACCGCACATGCGCGCTCGTGGCCGCCTTGTCGTAGATGTGCCGTACGAGGAGCTGCATGAGGATCAGCTCGAACCAGATGCCGAGGGAGGCGAGCGCCGCGGCCTCGTGCCGGGACAGCAGGATCCGCTGCTCCTCGCCCATCCGCTTCCACAGCGGCGTGCCGTACAGCGACACCAGCTCCGGCGGCCAGAACCACTTGCCCTCCTCGAAGGGCGCGTCCCAGTCCAGTTCCTTGTCGGGGTCGAAGGAGTGCCTGGCGGAAGAGGCGAGCAGCCGCTCGGCCACCTGCTCCCGGTCCTTGAGCAGGCCGAGCGCGTCGCGCAGGCCCGCGAGCGCGCCGTCTTCCGTCACGGTCGTCATGACTGTCCCACCTCGTCGTACGGGATGTGGCCGGCTCGGCTGGTTACCCGGCGGTCAGGTTCTCCGCCTCTTATGAGACTGCCTGTCAGCAAGCCCGTCAATCCCTCACGCACGACTTGTTGACTCGCCGTCTACATGTGAACCTGCGGAGTATGCCGACCTACGACCTGTACGCCAGGAACCCGGGTGACGCGCACTGGCAGGTCCCCGCGACCGGCGCGGCTCGCTTCAGCTGGGAGTACGACAACGGCCGCGACCGCCTCCTCGCCCTCTACCAGAAGGGCAAGGACAAGCAGTGGGACGGGCAGAAGCGGATCGACTGGGACCTGGAGGTGGACCCGTACGACCCGCTCGGCACCCCCGAGGAGGCGATGACCCTCTACGGCACCCCGTACTGGGCGAAGATGACCGACCGGGACAAGGGCGAGCTGCGCCGCCACTTCGCGGCCTGGCAGTTCAGCCAGTTCCTGCACGGCGAGCAGGGCGCGATGATCTGCGCCGCGCGGATCGTGGAGTCCGTGCCCGACCTGGACGCCAAGTTCTACTCCGCGACCCAGACCGTGGACGAGGCCCGGCACGCCGAGATCTACGGCCGTTTCCTGCACGAGAAGATCGGGATGCTCTACCCGATCAACGACAACCTCCAGTCCCTCCTCGGCGACACCCTCCGCGACAGCCGCTGGGACATGCCGTACCTGGGCATGCAGGTGCTGATCGAAGGCCTCGCCCTGGCGGCCTTCGGCATGATCCGCGACACCACGAACAAGCCCCTGCCCAAGCAGATCCTCGCCTACGTCATGCAGGACGAGGCCCGGCACGTGGCCTTCGGCCGCATGGCCCTGCGCGACCACTACCGGCAGCTCACCGACGCCGAACTGCGCGAACGCGAGGAATTCGTCATCGAGGGCTGCTACTTGATGCGCGACCGCCTGCGCGGCGTGGAGGTCCTGGAGAACTTCGGCATCCCCAGGGCGGAGGCCGACGAGCTCAGCGAGCGCTCCGAATTCCTGCAGCTCTTCCGCCAGTTGCTCTTCAGCCGCATCGTCCCCTGCGTCAAGGACATCGGCCTGTGGGGCAAACGCCTCCAGCAGGCCTACGTCGACATGGGCGTCCTCGAGATGGGCGACTCCAGCCTGGACCAGCTCATGGCCCAGGACGAGGAGATCGCCGAGAAGCTGGACGCGGAACGCTTCGCGGTCGAGGAGCGGGAGCGGGTCGCGGAGGTGGAGGAGGCGATCGAGGAGGGTCAGCGCCTCACCGGCTGATCGCCCGGCCCCCCGGGCACCCCGCCGGTCACCGGCACCGCACGCCGGGGCGGGAACGTCGCGCGCAGGGTGAACGCGTACTCGGACGGGCCGTGTTCACGGAGGTGGAGGAGCCGTTCCTCCGCCTCCGCCACCGTGGGACGGTGACCCGCCGGAACCCACCACAGCGCGGTGACCGCCTCCGTCGGCCGCTCGAAGAACTCCCGGCGGCGGGCGAGCATCTCCCGGTGCCTGCCCCGGTACATGTAGGCCGTCAGGGCCTTCGTGTCCCGCCACACCGACATGTTGACGATCAGCCACGCGTCACCGAAGACCGCCACGTCCGTCGCGTTGCCCGAGTCGCTCTTCAGCCGCCAGACGAAACCGTCCGCGGCCTCCGCGTCGGCGTTCACCGGGTCGAGCGCTTCCACGAAGTCCTTCAACCGCGGTGAGTCCAAAGGGGCGTTGAGGCGGGCGATGTTGACCTGGGCGAGTTCGTGCACCGATGCCGGAATCGTCATGCCCGAACGTTAGGACGGCCCAGGCCGCTCCCGGCACCCCCGTCTCACCCTGCGGGCGGCGCGTGCAGCACCTTCTCCATCACCGCCCTGGCGATCGGCGCCGCCGTACCGCCGCCGCTGATGTCGCCCCGCCGCGCGGACGCGTCCTCCACCACCACGGCGACCGCGACCCTCGGCGCCATGTCGTCGTCGTTCCGCGCCCAGGAGACGAACCAGGCGTACGGCGTACCGGCGTTGCCCAGGCCGTGCTGGGCGGTGCCCGTCTTGCCGCCCACCACGGCCCCGGGGATCGCCGCCTTCCCGCCGGTTCCCTCGGCGACCACGTCGGCCATCAGCTCCCGAAGCCGAGCCGCGGTCGTCGGACGCATCACCTGCCGAGCGGGCCGCGAGCCGGCCGCGGACACCGTGCCGCCGTTCCGGCGCGTGGTCCGCTCCACGAGGTACGGCGTCCGCACCTGCCCGCCGTTCGCGACCGCCGCCGCCACCATCGCCATCTGCAGCGGAGTGGCCCGCGTGTTGTACTGCCCGATCGACGACAGGGCGAGCTGCGCCCGGTCCACCCGGGTGTCGAAGGTACTCGGTGACACCGAGAAGGGAATCCTCACCCCCTTGTCGTTGAAGCCGAACCCCTCCGCGGCGGCCCGCATGCCCCGCACCCCCACGTCCACGCCCAGCTTCGCGAACACCGTGTTGCACGACCACTCGAACGCATGCCGCAGGGAGGCGTCCCGGCAGTCGTCGGCCTCGTTGTAGAGCCAGGTCGTCGTGCCCGGCAACTGGTACGGGTCGGGGGAGTCGGTCGGCTCGTCCAGGTCCCGCACCACGCCCGCGTCCAGCGCGGCCGCCGCGGTGACCACCTTGAACGTCGACCCCGGCGGATACGTCTGCCGCACCGCCCGGTTCAGCATCGGCTGCTCCGGGTCCTCGTTCAGCCGCGCCCACACCGCCGACACCGCCGGCCTGTTCCCGGACAGCAGCGAGGGATCGTACGACGGCGTGGACACCAGCGCCAGGATCCGTCCCGACGCCGGCTCGATCGCCGCGACCGCCCCCTTGCGGCCACCCAGCCCCTCGAACGCGGCCCGCTGGGCGGCCGGATCGATCGTCGTCACGACATTGCCGCCCGGGCTCCGCCCGCCCGCGAAGCCCCGCCACGGACCGAACCCCGCGAGCATCGGATCCGAGCCCGAAAGCACCCCGTCCTCGGAGTGCTCCAGGAACGTCGTCCCGAAGAGCTGCGAGGCGAAGCCGGTCACCGGCGCGTACAACGGACCGTCCGTGTAGGTCCGTTCGAAGCGAAGCTGCTCCCCGGTGTCCTTGGAGCCGGTGACCGGCCGGCCGCCGACCAGGATCTCGCCGCGCGGCTGCTGGTAACGGGCGATGGTGGGGCGGCGGTTGGCCGGATTGCCGCCGTAGGCCGGGCGCCGGAGCACCTGCAACCAGGCGACGTTCAGCAGGAGCGCCACCAGCAGGAGCACGCAGAAGGCCGCGGCGTGCCGGATGCACCGGGTCAACGGACGCCCTCCTTGCGGGTCATGGTGCCGGCGTCCCGTCGAACTCCCGGCGCGCCACATGGCTCACCCGGATCAGCAGCGCCACGATCGTCCAGTTGGTCACGACCGACGAGCCGCCCTGTGCCAGGAACGGCATCGCGAGACCGGTCAGCGGGATCAGGCCGGTCACCCCGCCCGCGATCACGAACACCTGGAGCGCCACGAGCGAGGCGAGCCCGATCGCGAGCAGCCGGCCGAAGGGGTCGCGCAGGGCGAGGCCCGCCCGGTAGCCGCGCTCGACGAGCAGCGCGTACAGCAGGAAGACCGCGGACAGCCCGGCCAGACCCAGTTCCTCCCCGGCGGTGGCCAGGATGAAGTCCGACTTGACGGCGAAGCCGACGAGGGTGGAGTGACCGAGGCCGAGGCCGGTGCCGGTCAACCCGCCCGCCGCGAACGAGAACAGCGACTGCGCCACCTGGCCGGGCCCCTCACCGGCCTCGATGGACGCGAACGGGTGCAGCCACTCCCCGAACCGGCTGCGCACGTGCGGTTCCAGCCGGCCGACGGCGACCGCACCGGCCCCCGCGAGGAGCAGTCCGACCGCGATCCAGCCGGTGCGGCCGGTGGCCACGTAGAGCATGACGACGAACAGCCCGAAGAACAGCAGCGAGGTACCGAGGTCGCGTTCCAGGACCAGGACGACGACGCTCAGCAGCCAGATGGTCACCACCGGCCCCAGCACCCGTCCGGTGGGCAGTTGCAGCCGCCACACCTGGCGGCCGCTGTACGCCAGTGCCCCGCGGTTGGCGGCCAGGTACGCGGCGAAGAACGCCGCGAGGAGCACCTTCGCGAACTCGCCCGGCTGGATGGAGAAGCCGCCCAGCCGGATCCAGATCCGGGCGCCGTTGACGGCGGGGAAGAGGATGGGCAGCGTGAGCAGGACGAGCGTGGTGGCGACACAGAGGTAGGCGTAGCGCTGCAGCCACCGGTGGTCGCGCAGCACGAGCACCACCAGGATGAACAGCCCCACGCCCAGCGTGGACCACACCAGTTGGGCGGGTGCGGCCTCGTCGCCCGGTGTCTCCAGGTCGAGCCGGTAGATCAGCACCAGGCCAAGACCGTTGAGCAGGACGGCGATGGGCAGCAGCAGCGGGTCGGCGTACGGCGCGCACAGGCGCACCGCGATGTGCGCGACCAGCGCGAGCACGCCAAGCCCGGCGCCGTAGCCGGCGGCGCCGGGCGGGACGGTGCCGTTCCTCGCCAGGCCGACGGCGCAGTAGCCGCACACCGGCAGCAGGACGGCGAGGACGATGAGGGAGAGTTCGACACCGCGGCGCCGGGGGAGGCGGACGTCGGGCGCGGACGGGGCGGCCGCTGCCACGGGGATTCCGGCCTGGGTCATGTCCGGAACCTACCCAAAAGGTGCGGCCTGTCCGCCCTCCGGGTCAGCACCAGCGTGGCGTGGGCCCGATGGTGGCGATGTACCGCGCCGAGCCCCACGCCCATACGCCGTCCGAGAGGAGGTACCAGACGCGGGTGCCGTCGACCGGCTGGCCCAGGGTCCTGCAGAAGATCCACACGAGCCGGCCCGGCCGGGCCGGCCGCAGCACCCGGCTGTCGAGGTCGGGGCGGGTGCGCAGGGCGAGCCCGCCGCGGGCCGTGACGACACCCCGGGTGAAGCGCGGGCGGTCGTGGTCGGGGGCGACGCTGTCCTGCCGGGCCGTGCTGTGCTCGGGCGTGGTGCCGTGCTCGGGTGTCGTGCCGTGTGCGGGTGTCGTGTTGTGCCGGGGGGTCGCTGCCTGGTGACCGCTCCGGCCGTCGTCGGCGATGGCGGGTGCCGCGGCTGCCGTGGAGAGGAGTGCGCCGGTGGCGGCCGCCACGGCCAGTCGGGTGAGGGGGGAGCGCAGGGACACGGAGTACCTCCACCTGAGGCGGCGAAGCCCATCGAGGCCGGACAGGGCTGACTAACCGCCACATTAGGAGCACCGCATTCCGGAGGCCCGTCACACTGGGCCATCGGGGCGCCGCCGTCTGAGGGGCCGTCATCCGGGTGCGGGCACGGTCCTTCCAGGGGCGTGGGCTCCTGAGGGGGCGGGCGGTTCCTGAGGGAGCGTCAGGGTGGCCACCGCCCCGCCGTCCTGCGCGTTGGCGAACTCCAGCCGTGCGCCCAGCACCTCCGCCTGCCCCAGGGCGATCGTCAGACCGAGCCCGTGCCCGGTCGCGCCGCCCTCCGTGCGGAAGCGCTGCGGCCCGTGCGCCACGAGGTACTCCGGATAGCCGTCGCCGTGGTCCCGCACGGTGACCACCGGTCCGTCGACGGTCAGCACCACCGGCGGCCGGCCGTGGCCGTGCGCGTTGGCGACCAGATTGCCCAGCACCCGCTCCAGCCGCCGCCGGTCGGTCTCCACATACACATCCCGTACGACCCTGACCTGCGTCTCCGCCCCGGACGCGGCCCCCGCCGCCCGCACCGCTCGCTCCGCCACCGAGCTCAGGTGCCCGGCGTCCAGGGCCGGCCGTTCCCTCCCGGTGTCGAGCCGGGAGATCTCCAGCAGGTCCTCGGTGAGCGTGCGCAGCGCGGCCACCCGGTCGCGCACCAGTTCGGTGGGGCGGCCCGGCGGCAGCAGCTCGGCCGCCGCGTGCAGCCCGGTCAGCGGGGTGCGCAGCTCGTGCGCCACATCCGCGGTGAACCGCTGCTCGGCCAGCAGCTTGCCCTGGAGCGACGCCGCCATGGAGTCCAGCGCCGCGGCGACCGCGGCCACCTCGTCGTGCGGACGTGACGCGTCCCGTGCCAGCGGATCGTGCACGCGCGCGTCCAGGTCACCCGCGCTGATCCGCCGGGCCACGCGCGCGGTGGCGTGCAGCCGCCGGGTCACCCGGGTCACCGCGAACGCGCCGACCAGCAGCGTCGCCCCGATCGCCAGCAACGACGACCACAGGATGGACTGGTCCAGCGCGTCGATGGTGCGGGCCTGCTGCGAGTAGTCCACCGCCACGGCCAGTGTCCGCCCCCGGTCCGCGGGCCCGGCCGCCCACATCGTGGGCCGCCCCTGGTGCACGTCGACCATCGTGCCGCGCTGACCGCTCGCCGCCAGCCGCCGCAGCCGCTCAGGCAGCCCCTCCGGGTCGACGCCCGCGCCCGGCAGCAGCGTGTCGCCGGACTCGAACGCGGTCGTGGCGTCCTTCAGCCGGGACAGGGCGAGGGCGCGCGCCTGGCCGACGGTCTGGTCGGTCACCGAGACGTGCACGAGGACGCCGAGCAGCGCGGCGAGCGCGCAGCACATCACCGTGATGAAGGCCGCGGCCTTCACCGCGAGCGCCCCGGCCCACCGGGGAAGCGCGACCCTCATCGCACGCTCGCGGAGGAGGAGACGGCCAGGGAGGAGGGAGCGGGGGAGGAGGGGGAGGGAACGTCGGCGGACGTGGGCGGGGACGAGGGGAGGGGCGCGTGGGTACGCGCGTGCGTGGGCCGGTGCCGCCCGGTGCGCAGGAACTCGTCGCGGGAGAACACCATCGCCCGCTGCTCCGGATCCCAGGACCACGTGGTGCGGTACTCGTACCCGGCGATCCCGGCCGGCGAGCGTATGATCACGGCCCGCCCGGCCAGCTCCACGCCGATCACCGCGTCGTCGTTGGCGAACACCTGCACCAGCCGGTGCCCCTCGAACGTGTAGACGCGCACCGCGGTCTGGTTGGTCGGGTACAGCCGGAAGCCCAGGGTCATGTCGTCATGCCCGTCCCCGGTCAGGTCCCGGTAGTACGGCCGCATGACGGGACACCGTGACGGATCCTTCGCCCCGCCGCACTCCGCCAGCCGGACGGCCGTGTCCTGGTACGGCGCCTTGGCGCTCGTGTAGGCGTCCGGATGCGCGGTCACCTCGGCCTGTACGACGGCGACCGGGTCGACCGCGTGGATGTCGTCGCCGGGAGCGGTGACGCCCTTGACCGTCTCGATCTGTATCTCGTCGTAGGGCCAGGCGGGGCTGGCCGCCGGACGCAGCGAGGGCCACAGGCGGGCCGGGCTGACCGCGGTCGGCGTGGGCCCCGCGCCGCGCAGTCCGCCCGCGTCGCCGCAGGCGGCCGTCGTCGCCGTGAGAAGGGTGACCAGGGCGGTGGCCAGGGCGGGGCGTCTGCGGAACACGTTTCTCCGGTGGCTGGAGGAGCGGGAGGAGAGGGAGCGGCGCGGGTGACAGCCTCGTACACCCTATTCGTTTCGTATGGAAGTCCCTTTTGCTCACCGGCTTTCGGTTCCGGCGTACGAGCTCGTGGGGAAGCGGCCTGTCCGGCGCCGGGCGCCCGGGCGAAACGGTTACTCGGCCAGCTCCTCCAGCAGCCGTGCCGTCGGCAGGCCCGTGCGCAGATAGTCGACGAACAGCTCGTTGTGGAGGGCCCAGGGGGAGCGGCGGGCGCGGATGAGACGGATCGCCTCGTCGGAGGAACGTCCCTGCCGGACCAGCGCGTGCGCGACCACCAGCCCTGAGCGGTTGTAGCCGGAGTAGCAGCGCACGAGGACCCGGCGGTCCTGGTCGAGGGCGTCGCAGGCGGCCCGGGCCAGCCGTATCACCCCCGCGAGCTGTGTTCCGTCCAGCGGCCCGTCGGGTATCGGCCACACATGGTGCTCGACACCCGGGTCGGGTCCGTGGCCCGGCAGCCTGAGCAGGGTCTGCACAAGATCGAACTCATCGCGCACGACGGCGAGCTCCAGCCGCCCGGATTGCGTCCTGAACTCGTGCCCGCCCATCCACAGGCCGGGCACGATCTCGCTCCACGGGCTGTCCGGAGCCGGTACGTCGGGCTGTTTCCCGCGGGTCCGCAACGGCGCCTCCCCACTCCCCTGCCAACCGCTCCTCAAAGGTAGCCGGGTTCTTGCCCCGGGAGCACCCCGCCTGTTCCCATGGTCGTGGGGGTGATGGTGCATGAGCGGACACCGCGGACTGCGCGTCATACCGACCTGGCGCCACGGACAGGAACGGCTCTACGTCTGCCGGCCCGACGGCAGGAACATCGCCTGGTACGACCGTGAGGCCGCCCGGGTCAGCCTCCTCAGCGAGGGCGAGCAGGAGGACGTGCTCCAGGCCCTGGGCCCCTTCCTCACCGGCCCGGTCGCGGTGGGCCCGCCCCCGGTTCCCACCCCCGCCGAACTCGCCCGCCTGAGCCTGCACCCGGACGACGACCTCGCCCCCAACCGCCCCGGCGAGGCACTGCTGATCGCCCTCGACCGCGAGCCCGCACCCGCCCACCGCCTGCGCCCGGACCCGCGCCGCCGCGCCCTGACCGCCGAGCAGACGGTGGGCGAGGCCCTGGACCACCTCGACGGCGCCGGCTGGCACGCCCTCCACTCCGTCCCGCTGCCCGGCGGCGACCGCATCCACCACCTGGTCATCGGCCCGGGCGGCCTCTTCGCCGTCCACGCCCTGTACGCCCGCAAGCAGCGCGTCCGCGTCGAGGACCCGATGGTCGCCCTCGGCCGCCACGACCCCGCGCCCCTCCTGCGCGACCTCCGCAGCCGGGCCGACCGGGCCTCCTACGCCCTGACGGCCGAGGTGCGCTCCGTCCTCGTCCTGACGGACCCGGCGGCCCTCCGCGTCACCGCGCCGCCCAGGGGCGTACGCGTCCTCGAACTCGCCGGCCTCGGGGACCTGACCCGCCTGGGTGGTCAGCTGAAACCGGCGGACGTGGAAGCACTGCACGCGATGGCGAGGGACCGCAGGACGTGGGGGCGGGTGTGAGAGGGCGGCTGGGCTGAGGGGCCGGTCGGGCTGAGGGGTCCGACCGGACGGCCGGGTCCGCCCGAGGGGGGCATGACCGGACGGCCGGGTTTCGCCCGAGCGGGTGTGACCGGACGGCCGGGTTCCGGACGGGCGGGTGTGACCGCACGGCCCCGATTCCCGCTCACGGCAGCGCGGCCGCGCGTGCGGGATCCAGCAGGGGCGCCAGCAGGTCGCCGTGGTCCCGCAGCCGGGGCACGATGTCCCGCGCCCGGAACTCCAGCCGCCCCGGCGCCCGGCACCCCGCCACCTCGTCCCATGTGACCGGCGCCGAGACCATCGGCTCCGGGCGTGCCCGCAGCGTGTAGGGCGCCGCCGTGGTCTTGCGCGCCGCGTTCTGACTCCAGTCGACGAACACCTTCCCCGGCCGCAGACTCCGCGTCATCCGGTGCAGCACCAGCTCGGGCATCGCGCGCTCCGCCTCCACGGCGAGCCCCTTCGCGTAGTCGGACGCCCGCGCGCTGGAAGTCTCCCGCACCGCGGCCAGCAGATGCAGCCCCTTCGATCCGGACGTCTTCGCGTACGCCTCGATCCCGTCCCCGGCCAGCCGCTCCCGCAGCCACAACGCCACCCGGCAGCAGTCCACCACGCTCGCCGGCGCCCCCGGATCCAGGTCGAACACCAGCCGGTCGGCCTCCGCGGGCGCCTCGACCACCCACTGCGGGGTGTGGAACTCGGTCACCAGGTTGGCCGCCCACATCAGGCTCGCCAGATCCTGCACCAGCACCATCCGCGCCGCCCCCGTCGACCTCGGCACCTCGGCCGTCGTCACCCACTCGGGCGTACCCGGCGGCACGTTCTTGGCGAAGAACACCTGCCCGTCCGGTCCGTCCGGGTAGCGCAGGAAGGACACCGGCCGGTCGCGCAGATGGGGCAGCAGCGCCTCGGCGGTCGTGGCGTAGTAGTGCAGCACCTCGCCCTTGGTGAACCCGCTCGCGGGATACAGCACCTTGTCCAGGTTGCTGAGCGCGAGCCGTCGCCCCTCCACCTCCGTGATCGGCGCCATACGATAAGAAAACCATGGAAGCTACGTGAACCAGGACAAACAGAGCAGTCAGAGAAGTCAGCGCAATCAGACCAAGCAGATCGTCCTGATCCGATCCGGAAGGTGCTCCCCGTGCGATCCATTTGGAACGGCGCCATCTCGTTCGGCCTGGTCAGCATCCCGATCAAGCTCGTGAACGCGACCGAGAGCCACGCCATCTCCTTCCGCCAGATCCACACCGAGGACGGCGGCCGCATCCGCTACCGCAAGGTGTGCGAACTGGAGGAGCGCGAGGTCACCCAGGCGGAGATCGGCAAGGCCTACGAGGACGCGGACGGCTCCATCGTCCCGATCACCGACGAGGACCTGGCCCACCTGCCGCTGCCCACCGCGAAGACCATCGACATCGTGGCCTTCGTCCCGGCCGACCGGATCGACCCGCTCCAGATGGAGCACGCGTACTACCTGGCGGCGAGCGGCGCTCCCGCCGCCAAGCCGTACACCCTGCTGCGCGAGGCCCTCAAGCGCAGCCGGAAGGTGGCGATCGCGAAGTTCGCCCTGCGCGGCCGCGAGCGTCTGGGCATGCTCCGTGTGGTGGACGACGTCATCGCCATGCACGGCCTGCTCTGGCCCGACGAGATCCGCGCCCCCCAGGGCGTGGCCCCGGACGTCGACGTCACCGTCCGCGACAAGGAACTGGACCTCGCCGACGCCCTCATGGACACCCTCGGCGAGGTCGACCTCCAGGATCTCCACGACGAGTACCGCGAGGCGCTGGAGGAGGTCATCGCCGCGAAGGCCGCCGGCGAGGCGCCCCCCGAGGCTCCCGAACCCGCCCCTGGCGGCAAGGTCCTCGACCTGATGGCCGCCCTGGAGAACAGTGTGCGGGCAGCGAAGCAGTCCAGGGGCGAGGAGGTGCGGGAGGAGACCGGGGAGCCGGCGGAGGAGGCCGAGGTCAGGCACCTCCCGCGCGGCAAGCGGGCGGGCGGCGCGGCCAAGAAGACCACCACGGGGAAGTCGGCTCCCGCGGCCAAGAAGACCGCGGCCAAGAAGACGGCCGCCGCGAAGAAGTCCACCTCCAAGGCGGCGCAGTCGTCGCGGTCCGCGAAGGAGACCGCATCGACCGCCAAGAGCACGACGAAGAAGACCCCGGCCAAGAAGACGGCCTCCCGCAAACGCACGGCGTGAGAACGGTCCCTCGTACGACTGGACCTATGCGGCCTTCTGCGAGGCGGCGGCGTCGGGGCGCAGATCGTCGAGGGTGAGGGCGTGGGCCGGCGGCTCGGGCAGGACGAGCCGGCCGGTGGTGTGCAGGCCGGAGTGGACATGGAGCAGTTCGCCCGCCTCCAGCAGCCGCCAGTCCGGGTTGTCGTCCATGCGCTCGCTGGCCACGACGACGGCCGGGTGTGCGGCCAGAGCCTCGGAGTGCACGCGCATCCGCCCGTTGCTGCCGCTGTGGTCGAGGTGCCGGGTGCCGTGCCGGCCGCCCGCCGCGCGCTGGAGGACGTACAGCTCGTGGGTGTCGGGGTACCGCAGCGCCCACAGTTGTCCGGGGGTGACGAGGACCAGGTTGAGGGCGTAGACGGGCAGATGCCGGGCGATCCAGCGTGCGGCCCGCGTGATGCCGGCGGTGACGTCGCCGCCGTGTTCGCGGGTCTCCCGGGTGACGAGGGCGAAGAACCGCTCCGAGTCGGTGTCGCCCCTGACCAGTGACCGGCCCTCGCCCAAGTGGTCGTCGAGCGCGTCGAGGCCCTCGATCACCCCGTTGTGCGCGAACAGCCGCCCTTCCTGCTCGAAGGGATGGGTGTTGCGCGCTTCCAGGCTGCCGGTCGAGGCGAACCGCACATGGGCGAGGAACGTGGTGGACTCCACCTGCCGTGCCTCCTCGGCGAACCCGCGGTCCCGGTAGGCGGCGATCGGCGCCTTGTCGACCCGCGGGGTGCCGTCCGCCGTGAAGTAACCGAGCCCGGTGCCGTCCGGATCGCGGTGACTCTGCCGGCTGAGACTGTCGGGGGCGTCCAGCAGCCAGAAGGTGGCGCGAGTGCGCCGCGGGGCGCTGCTGAGACCGAACAGACGGCACATCGGCTTCCTCCGCGGTGGTCGGCCGGCCCTCCCCGAGTTCCCCGCCCCCAGGTCGCGAACCGGGCCTTCCGTGAAGATCCGGACCGTTCGCTTACGCATCGCTCCGCGGGGACTGCAGTGAGCCATGTGCGGCACGTCACGCCGTGTCGCGTGTCAAGCGCCTGGGGCGAGGGTCTCCTCGTTCCCGGGTTGCGTTGTTTTTGGGGGCATTGTGCATGAAATGAGCAAGGGCTCGAATGTGACGCTGGCGGCCCTGAGCGAGAACGTCGGTTCGGTGATCGTCGGTCTGGGCTGGGGGAGTCCGACCGGCGAGGGCGACGCGGACGTGTCCGTCCTCCTGCTGGACGTGAACGGCAAGGTGCGCAGCGACTCCGACTCCTACCTTTGATCTTGCGCAGTGCTCCCCCGTTCACGGGGGAGGTGGAGCGCATCTCAATACTGCTCTGACCTCGGCTTTGGGTACGGTCCTGCGCTGTTGGCCTCAGTCAGGTCATGCGGGGCGCTGCTGGTTCTCGATGTACTGGCGTACGACGGTCAGTGGTGCCCCGCCGCAGCTTCCGGCGAAGTACGAGCCGGACCAGAAGTGGCCGCCCCACAGGTACCGGCGGACATGCGCGTCGTACTCCTTGCGCAGATATCGGGAGGAGACGCCCTTGAGGGAGTTGACCAGCCTGGAGGGCTGGACCTTGGGCGGGTAGTGCACCAGCAGGTGCACGTGGTCTTCTTCGCCGTTGAACTGCTTCAGCTCCGCCTCGAAGTCCCGGCAGACCTCGCGCATGATCTCCTCGCACCTGGTCAGCATTTCGTCCGTGAACGCCTTGCGCCGGTACTTGGTGACAAAGACCAAAGGGACATGCAGGTCGTAGACGACGTGACGGCCAGTGCGCACTCGGGATTTGGATTCCATCGTGGTGACATGGACCAAAAGCTATGGTGATCGCGTGAGTACGGAACGTGTGCAGGAGGAGAGGCAGGTCGGGCATCGTGCCCGGCTGGCGCTGGCCCCTGCGCAGATCCGGCTCGTGGACGACCAGGCGCACGCGGCCCGCACTCTGTGGAACTGTCTGCACGACTGGTGGACGATGCTCCCGAAGGAGAAGCGTTCCCTGGCTGCGGCCGATGCGGCGATCCGCCAGGCCCGCAAGGAGATCGACTGGCTCGGCGCGCTCCCCGCCCAGGCCGCGCAGGCGGTGCTGAAGACGTACTTCCAGGCGTGGAAGAACTGCTGGGGAAGGCGCGCCGACGCTCCGACCTTCAAGGCCCGCCTGCGCACGGTGATGTCGGTGGACATCCCGCAGGGCCGGGACCTGAACATCACCCGTGTGCACCGACGCTGGGGCATGGTCAACATCCCCAGGATCGGCCGCGTCCGCTTCCGCTGGACAAAGGATCTCCCGGCCGGAAAGAAGGCAGGCGCCGACAACCGGATCACCGGTGCCCGGCTGGTCAAGGACGCTCTCGGCTGGCACATCGCCTTCCGCGTCCAGACCCTCGAAGCCAGGCCAGAGCCACACACCGGCCCGGGCGTCGGCATCGACGCCGGGGTGAACCTGCCCCTGGCCCTGTCGGACGGCAACCACCAGGACCACGGACGCCCGCCCCGTCTTCCCGACGGGAAGGCCGACCGGGACAAATGGCTGGACCCGCAGGAGAAGGCCAAGCTGCTCGGCCTGGAACGACGCGCCGCCCAGCGCAAGCAGCACCGGGGACGCGGGGAGAAGACCTCCCGCCGTTTGCGGCACACCTACGACCAGATCAAGCAGCTCCGCGCAAAAGCCACGCGCCGCGCTGTCGACTGGCAGCACAAGACCACCACCAACATTGCCAAGCGGTACGGCATCGTCGTGGTCGAACAGCTCAACATCAAGAACATGGTCAAGTCCGCCAAGGGCACCATCGAGGAACCCGGCAGGAACGTCGCCCAGAAGTCCGGCCTGAACCGCTCCATCAGCCAAGAAGCATGGAGCCGCACCGTGACGATGCTGACATACAAGACCGCCCGCCACGGCGGCACCCTGCACAAGGTTCCCGCCCCCGGCACCTCCCTCCGCTGCTCCGCATGTGGCTTCACCACACCGGGCAGCCGGGAGGACCAGGCCACGTTCGTGTGCAAGAACCCCGACTGCGGATGGTCCGGCAACGCCGACTGGAACGCAGCCCGGAACATCTTGCACCTGTACCGGATGGGCCACGCGCTCATCCCGGCTGCCGGGAGGGCAGTCGTCAGGCGTCCCGGCGGCGTCAAGCCCGCCACCGCAAGGTAGGCAGGAATCTCCCTCGTTTACGAGGGAGAGCACTTCAATTCCCCGCCCAGCGCGTCGCCTGCACGCCGCTCGGCGACCGGCTGCGCGTCGCCGGGATGATGGAGTTCCGCAAGCCGGAGGCGCCCCTGGACGCCCGCCGCGTCCACGCCATGGCCGAGGCCGCCCGCCCGCTGCTGCGCGGCGCCGACCTGGACGCCCGCCGGGACGAGTGGGTCGGCTCCCGCCCGTGCACCACCGACGGCCTGCCCCTGATCGGCGCCACCCGCTCCCCCCGCGTCTTCGCCGCGGGTGGCCACGGCATGTGGGGCATCACCCTCGGCCCGGCCACCGGACGCCTCCTCGCCGAAACGATCGTCACCGGCGAACTCCCCGCACAGCTCGCCCCGTTCGACCCACTGCGCTGACCCTCCCTCGCCTCGGACGCCGACCGCCCGCCGTGGGCCTCATGGCGCGTACCCGTTCTCCTCCTCCCTCCTCCCTCCCTTCCTCCGCACGCCAGGCGCCGGGAATACTGGAAGTCCGCGGTGGCGCGGAGACGGATCCGCAGGGGGAGGGAGCGTGCCATGGGCAGGCCGGATCAGGGCCCGGCCGGCGACGGGCCGGTCGGTGCGGAGCAGATGATCGCGGAGGCGCGGAAGGCGTTCTTCACGATGTTCGCGTTCCTCGTGGCGATCTGGCTGGTGCAACTGGCCAACTACACGGGCGGTTACGCCCTCTCCCGGCAGTTCGGGGTGTCGTCCGGCGACTTCGGCACCCTGCCCGACATCCTCACCGCGCCTTTCCTGCACTGGAGTTGGGCGCACATCGAAAGCAACTCCGGCCCGCTGTTCGTCTTCGGCTTCCTCGCCGCCTACCGGGGCGTGGCCCGCTTCCTCGGACTGAGCCTGCTCGTCGCGGTGACCAGCGGACTGACCGTCTGGTTCTTCGAACGGGGCGGCGTGGAGACCGTGGGAGCCAGCGGCCTGATCTTCGGCTACTTCGGCTACGTCGTGGTCCGCGGCCTCTTCGACCGGCATCTGATCGACACGCTGATCGGCATCGTCATGGCGGCCTCCTTCGCCTACATGCTCACCGTCGCCGTGCCCGGGACACCGGGAGTGAGCTGGCTCGGACACCTCGGCGGCCTGATCGGCGGCCTGGCCGGCGCCTGGCTCTTCCGGGACCGCCGCCCACGACCCGCAGGGCCCGGCCGCCGCTCCGACGGCGGAACCGGGACGACGACCCGCGGCGACCTCCCGGTACAGGCCGACAACCCACGCGCCGACCTGCACAAGGAACTCGGCGACCTGGGCCTCCTCTGACCGGTTGCCGGGGCCGATGCGGCCGGGCGCGACGCTGCGGTCCCGGCGTCCACGGCGCGGCGGTGGCGGCCCGAGCCTGACGTGAGGTCGCTCAGGGCAGCTTCGCCAGGCCCCCGTTGATGGCGGCGAGCAGCGCATCACCCGGTGCGTCGCCGTGGCCGCCCGAGCGGTCCGCGGCCCAGCAGACGTAGCCGTCGGGACGGATGAGCAGGACGGCGGCGCCAAGGTCGTCGGGGCAGGTGGCGCGGACGAGGTCGACCCGCGGCGGGAGCGGGAGACCGGCCGGGACGGCCCCGGCCAGGTCCAGCACGACGGCGTGCCCGGACGCGAACAGCGCCGACAGCGGGGTGGGACCGGCCTCGGTGACCAGGTCGGGGTCCGGCACGCGCATCCCGGTGAGCGGATGATCGCCGGGCAGCGGATAGCGCAGCGAGAGGCCGGACATCAGTCCCGCGAGGTGGCGATTGGTGTCGGGCAGGCGCAGCAGGTCGATGAGGATGTCACGCAGGGCGGCAACGTCCTCGCTCGGGTTCGGGTCCGCCAGGACGCGCTGCGCCGACGTGTGGTGCAGGACCTGGGCTCCGACGGGATGCCGTTCGGTGTGGTAACTGTCCAGGAGGCCGCTAGGTGCCCGGCCCTGGACGGTCGCGGCGAGTTTCCAGCCGAGGTTGAACGCGTCCTGGATGCCGAGGTTGAGGCCCTGTCCGCCCAGCGGCGGGTGGATGTGCGCGGCGTCGCCCGCGAACAGGACGCGCCCCGACCGGTACTGCTCCAGTTGCCGGGTGGCGTCGCTGAACCGCGAGGAGCTCTCCACGGCGGCGAGGACGGTCTCCTGCCCGTACACGGCCCGGAGCGCGGCGGCGATCGCCTCGTGGGTGACGGGGGTGTCGCGGTCGGCGTCCGCGCCGGCGTCCGCCTGGCCCGCGCGGCCGAAGGTGAGCCCGTACCGGTCGCCGCCGAGCGGGACCAGCATGGCCCAGTAACCCCCCGCGTGACGGGTGAGGGCGCTCATGTGCCCGATCTGCCGCGGCACCAGCGACGACATGGCCGACAGGCGGATGTCGGCCAGCACCGCCTGGTGGGTGCCGGGCCTCCCGGGGAACGGCAGCCCCAGCAGTTTCCGCACCGTACTGTGCCCGCCGTCGCACGCCACCAGGTAGCGTGCCCGCACCCGCAGGCCGTCCGCAGTCACCACCACACCGTCGTCGCCCGGCTCGACCCCCGAGACGGCCGCCCCGCGCCGAACCCGCGCGCCGGCGGCGAGCGCGCGCTCCTCGAGTACCTCCTCGATCTCCCACTGGGGTACCGCGATCGGGAAGGGGTGCCTGGTCCGCCAGGGGGTGCAGTCCAGGGGAACGGGCAGGGCCGCGAAGTGCCCGCCGACCGGCTCACGGGACGCGGCCCGCCGCAGCAACGGCTCCAGCAGCCCGCGTGACTCCAGCAACTCGGCGGTACGGGGCTGGATCCCGCCGCCCTTGAGCTGCTCGACACGCTTGGGCAGCTTCTCCAGGACCAGGGTCCCGATCCCGGCCGCCGCCAGCTCGCAGGCCAGCATCAGCCCGGTCGGACCGGCGCCCACGACGGCGACCTCGGTCTCGATCTCGTCCATCACTCGTACTCCTCCACGCGCGCACTGCTCCCTTTTTTCCCTCGGGTTAAATGTATACCAGGTGCAGAAATAACCCTGGGGCAGTGGCGGCTATGATGGCGTCGTGGACGGCAGGCCAGGACTACGCGAACGAAAGAAGCAGCGGACCCGCGCGGCGATCTCCGACGCGGCGATCGCGCTGTTCCTCGAACACGGCTTCAACCAGGTCTCGGTGGCTCAGGTGGCCGAGGCGGCCGAGGTGTCGAAGCGCACGCTCTTCGCCTACTTCCCCACCAAGGAAGACCTCGTGGTGCATCGCCTCGCCGACCACGAGACCGAAGCCGCCCGCGTCGTACGGGCCCGCCCACCCGGCACCGCCCCCCTGACCGCACTGCGCGAGCACTTCCTCGATGGGCTGCACGAACGCGACCCGATCACCGGGCTCAACGACCATCCCCAGGTCCTGCGCCTCACCCGGATGATCCTGGACGCGCCCTCGCTGGTGTCCCGGATGGATCAGTTCCACACCGGTGCCGAACGAGCACTGGCCCAGGCACTCCAGGAGACGGCGGACACCCCCGAACTCACCGCGCGGCTGGCCGCCACCCAGATCGTCGCCGTCCAGGGGCTGCTGGCCCAGGACAACGCGGCACGCCTGGCCCACGGAGAACCCGCCGACGCACGCCACGCGGGAGCGGTGGCGGACGCGGAATTGGCGTTCACGCTGCTGGAGAGCGGACTACGGCAACTGCGGGGCGACTGACCCCGCGGCTACCGGTCCGGCGGCAGTAGACACTTCACAGCGGGTGACGACCGGTGGCGTCGCGTTGTCACCTGCCCCGTGGGCGCCTGCACGGTTCCGGCTACCGTCCATGGACCACCCCGACTAGGGTCGGAACTACGGCACCGCGTGCCGGACATCGGCTTGGTGGGGCACGGAGGCGCCGACGAGGTGCCGCAGGGAGGCACACCATGAACGTGGAGCTGAACCACACCATCGTCCACGCCCGGAACAAGCAGGAGTCCGCCGAGTTCCTCGCGGACATCCTGGGCCTGGAGGTCGGCGCACCCTTCGGCCCGTTCATTCCCGTGGCCACCGGCAACGGCGTCACCCTCGACTACATGGCCGACCCCGAAGGGCCGATCGCCGTCCAGCACTACGCCTTCCTCGTCTCGGACGAGGACTTCGACGAGGCGTTCGACCGGATCCAGCAGGCCCACGTGACGTACTACGCCGACCCGCACATGGAGCAGCCCGGCCACATCAACCACCGCGACGGCGGCCGCGGACTGTACTTCCAGGACCCGGTGGGCCACGCGATGGAGATCCTCACCCGCCCGTACGGCAGCGGCAAGGAAGCGACGGAGTCCGGCTGAACCCGCCGGCGGGCGGCGGCGGCCGGTCGGCGCTGAACCCGGGCGTGAAGTGCCGGTGAAGCCGTCGCAGTCGCTGTTGCCGGCGTCCACCTTGCAGGGGCAGGCTCAGCCGGCCATTGTGCGGCACGCGCCGCTCCCCCGGCGCGGGCCGGCCGCCGCAGACGCGTACCGAATCCGGCTACGGGCCTGTCAGACCGCGAAACGGTCGGGATCCGCGGCCTTCCAGTCCACGGCCCAGGACTCGGGCGGCTCGATCAACAACTGGCCGGGGGTCAGCCAGTCGTAGAGCTCGGCGTAGGAGCGGACGGTGACCGGGTCCACGCGCCGACGCAGCATGCTCGGGCGCAGTTCCGCGGGTTCACTCACACCCAGCGAGGCGATGATCTGCAGCGCGCTGTTCACCGTGGCGGACTGGAAGCGGTGGACCCGGGCCGACTTGTCGTCGACGTCCAACGCGCGGGCACGGCGCGGGTCCTGTGTGGCGACGCCGGCGGGGCAGGTGTTGGTGTGGCAGCTCTGCGCCTGGATGCATCCGATCGCGAACATCATGGCGCGTGCCGCGTTGGTGAAGTCGGCTCCTTGCAGCATGCGCTTGACGATGTCGGCTCCGGTGGCCACCTTGCCGCTGGCACCGATCTTGATCCGGTCCCGCAGGCCGACACCGACCAGGGCGTTGTGGACGGTGATCAGTCCCTCGGTTAGCGGACTGCCCAGATGGTCGGCGAACTCCAGCGGCGCGGCTCCGGTGCCGCCCTCCGCTCCGTCGACGATGATGAAGTCCGGCGCCGTGCCCTCTTCGAGCATGGCCTTGCACACCGCCAGGAACTCCCGCCGGGAGCCCACACACAGCTTGAAGCCGACCGGCTTGCCACCGGACAGCTCCCGCATCTCGGCGATGAACCGGATCAGCTCCCGGGGCGTGTCGAAGACCTGGTGGTAGGGAGGCGAGATGACGGTCCGACCCTCGGGAACCTCACGTACCCGGGCGATCTCGGCAGTGACCTTCTCTCCCGGCAGCACCCCTCCGATACCGGGCTTGGCTCCCTGAGACAGCTTCAGGGACACGCATTTCACGTTGTCGCGAGCGGCCTTCTCGGCGAACCGCGCGCGATCGAAACCGCCGTCCGCGGTACGGCAGCCGAAATACGCGGTGCCGATCTCCCACACCAGGTCGCCACCGTGGCGCAGGTGGTACTCCGACATGCCGCCCTCGCCGGTGTCGTGAGCGAATCCTCCCAGGGCGGCCCCCTGGTTCAGGGCGAGGATGGCATTGGCGGACAGCGAACCGAAGCTCATGGCGGAGACGTTGAGCAAGGCCATGTCGTAGGGCTGGGTGCAGTCCGGGCCGCCGATACGGACCCGGGGCTGCTCCGCCGGCACGGGGCGCGGCCTCATCGACGATTCGAAGTACTCGTAGCCCTCGGCGTAGACGTTCCGCTCGGTGCCGAACGCGATCTCCGCCTCAGTCCCCTTGGCGCGCTGGTAGACGAGGCTGCGCACATCACGGTCGTAGGGACGGCCATCGGTATTACGCTCAATGAAATACTGCTGCAACTCCGGCCGTATCGACTCCAGCATGAAGCGGATGTGTCCCAGCACCGGGTAATTACGGAGAACGGAATGACGCTTCTGAAGCAGGTCATAAGTGCCGACCCCGGCAATCCCCGCGCACAGCATGGCGACCAGCCACAACCAGGGTGACACGGTCAACGCCGAGACGCCGAAGGAAATGGCGAGAGCCCCAATGAATACGATCACTGCAATTCTGATCATGCGGGGAACGTACAGGCCTCCCCGTGCGGAGCACAATGTTCCAGGGATGAGACATCAGACGCACGCCGTCCGGTACCGCTGATGCCGTCCGGTGCCGCTGCCGACCCTCACCATTGACTGGGCGTCAGCTGCGGCGATGCCCCCGGTGCTCGGCGTCTCCACTGCTCACGAGGTCTCCTGGCAAGACCGTTGACCAAATGGTCGATTGGACAGCCAGGGCCGGGCCGAGGATGGTGGAAACGGAGGGATGTCCACACTCCCCCGACCTCTGCGAATGACCCCTGCGAACCACCATCATCAGGGAGTCCGCCATGACAGCCATCGACCTGGAAGCAGTCGCTGCCGCCGCCGCGCCCGACGTACTCGGAAGCTACCTGGCCGAGTCGGTCCGGCCGACTGGAGAGCACACGCCGGGCTCAGCACCTTCCGTCCGCACGACGGAGCACGAGGGGCACCGGATCACGGTCACCACCACCTACGACATCGTCGTGGACGGGACACCGGTGACGGTCCCACTGCACGTGGCCGACAGCGGCATGCTGTACAGCCCCGGCCTGCCCTATCACCAGTTCACCTCGGCGCTGGACGCCGTTCGGGCACTGATGTCCACCTATCCCGACCACTTCGGAAGGGGCACCTGAGATGGCCTTGGTCCGGAGGAACATCCTGCACGACGAGAACTCGCTGAAGAAATATATCGCGGGCGTCGATCTGCTCAAGAAGGAGAAGACCGGGCGTACCACCAACAGCTTCGGCATCCCCGGCCCGGAAAACCCGGTGCACACGTACGACCTGTTTGTGATCTGGCATATTCAGGCCGGAACTTACCCGATTCCGAAGAACGGCGACCCGTTGCTTCGCAACTACGCCCACCGAGGGCCGGTCTTTCTTCCGTGGCACCGATTGATGCTCATCCTCGTGGAGCGCAACATTCAGCGGATCCTCGGAGACGACAGCTTCGCGCTGCCGTACTGGGACTGGTCGGTCGACGGCGACGACGGCTCGCCGACCGATGCTCCGATCTGGACGTCCGACTACATGGGCGGGCAGGGGAACCCCGTCTCCGACGGACCGTTCGGCTTCTTCCCGAACGGCCCGAGCAACTTCACCGTCCGTCTCGAAAGCGGCCCCGACGGACGGCCGGCACAGGCCGGGAACGGCCAGGGGCGCGGTCTGATCCGGGAGTTCGCCCGCTCCTGGCCGGAAGGCTGGGAGACCCTGCCGACCAGCGCGGACGTGAAAGCGGCCCTCGACTACGCACCGGACCTTCCCAACCCCAAGCCGGAAGACCGTTACGACGTCGTCGACTTCAGCGTCAACTCGGACGGCTTCCGCGGTCGTCTCGAAGGCTGGCAGCCGGCGACGCGGCCCTGGACGCACAATCAGGTCCACATGTGGACGGGGGGAGACATGCTGCCCCTCAGCTCCCCCAACGACCCGGTGTTCTTCCTGCACCACTGCAACGTGGACCGGACCTGGGAGAGCTGGATGCGACGTTACGGCCGGATCTACACCCCTGACATGACAGCCCCGGCCACATACGCGGGTGAACGGATCGGCGACACCCTCGCCCTCCCCGCGAACTACGCCTTCACACCGGGAAACATGCTGGACCAGAGCAGCTGGTGCACCTACGACCAACTGCCGTGAACTCAGCAGCGAGTCCGGCATCCGAGGCCCCTGACATTGCGTCCAGGGGCCTCGTTGTTGCTTTCTATGCCTCACCTCATCGGATAACCGATCTCCGCCAGGTCCTCCTTGAGGTCTGTCAGGCCGATCTCCGAGTTCAACGCGCGGACCAGTTCCTCGGTCAGAGGACGCGAAGCGAAGACGTGACGAACGGCCTCCAGGTCGACCGGAACCTCGTAGTAGTCCTCGGCCCACCGCCGGAACGCCTCCGGCGACCGATCCACCAACAGGTGGAAGAGGTGCCCAGCGCCGTCCGGATCTTCCGGCGCCGCGTCGGGAAAGTCGATCGTCCCCGCTCGCCAGCCACCATCGCCCGTCTCCCGCCACATACACGCAGTCACGACAGGCAACCCGTCCTCATCCGAGAACGCCGGCTCCTCGACGCACGCCCTGAAGACGTCAGGAACCTCGTCGAGCACTCCGGGCCACGGCCCGCCCTCCGCATAGGGGCTCATGGGCGATTCGTGATCGAAGCCCCGGACGTAGGCGCCGGCGGGCGAGAAGACGATCGAGTACTCGTCACCCGAACCATTCCGCATCGAGGCCATCGACTCCTGCTCGGACCAGTGGTCGTCGAAGGAGTAGCAGCGGTCCTCCCACTCAGGGCTGAGGACCGCCTCCAGGACGGCCAGGGAGCGGCAGTGCTCACGGAGGACTGCGATCTCGGGCAGTTGCCGAGCAACATCATGAACGGTCACCCGCTCATCCAAGCGCACGTGCCTGACACGAACACGAAGACCCCGCACACAGCGCTTCCGCTGGTGACGGGGTCTTTGGACACCCGCGAACCCTGAGAGACAGCGAGAGAGGGCGACAGCTGGGCCTGATGATCGAGGGCGCGGGCGCCACCCGAGGGCGGGCCGTGATCATGACCGGGCGGCGCCGGTTGGGGAACTCTCGTCTGGTGCAGGAGTTCTGTGACCGGTCCCGGGTTCCGTACGTGGTCTTCCAGGCGACCCGGGGCCGCAATGCCGTGGCCGAGCGGGCGGATTTCACCGGGGCACTCGCCCAGTCCGCCCTACCGGGGGCAGAGCTGGTGGCCGGGCTGCAGGCCGCGGACTGGAACCAGGCGCTGCGCTCAATGGCCGTCGCTGTGATGGCGTCCCTTGTCGTGGTGTAGCCGATCAAGGTTAGGGAGTGCGCCGGGGGCGTGCGCCAATGTGGCTTTCGCTCCCTGCCCGCAGGGTGGG